>JAHIPV010000022.1 GCA_018902845.1 Patescibacteria group bacterium | reverse complement strand
TCTTAATTATTTTTTTGGCATAAACGGCATTTTCTTTTGTATTGGTAGATTTATTTTCAGAAAAAATTATTTTTGCCAATACTTTGTGTTTAATAAGATAATTTTTTTGTTCTTGTGATTCAGTTACACCTTGTTTATTCTTCACTCCACCGGTAGTTATAATATATTTGGCAAATCCTTTCTGATAAACTTTCAACGCTTTTTTCATTAAACTTTCCCTATGAGTTCCAGGAATTATCAAGAGACCTTTTTGGTTTAGTTGGTGTTTAATAAAAATAAAGTCAGTAATAATTTTAATTTTGATCCCAAACATATTCTTCATACATAAAATTTGTATAATAATAAAAAGTCATGAACTATCCACGCCTTTCTTACAAAGAATTTATGTCAATTTATCACAAAGTTCCTCGAGCTGCCATCGATATTGTCGTTCAAACTCCTCAGGGTATTATTTTAACTAAACGATCTATTCCTCCTTTTGTTGGTATGTGGCATATATGCGGAGGAACAATTTTGTTTATGGAACCGATTGATCATGCTATTAATAGAATTATTCAAGACGAACTGGGAATAAAAGTAAAAATCATTAAACCATTGGGGATTATTGAGTATTTTAATGACGACGGTCGGCACACCATAAGCAATGCGTTTCTGGCTAAAATGGCAGAAGGGGAGTTGCGAGGCAGTAAACAAGGACGAGAATTCGCAGTTTTTAATCAACTTCCTGACAACCTTATTCCTGAACAAAAAGCTTTTTTAGCAAAAAACCAGTTTATTCTCTAACCACTCTCGTCACGCATTTTCACAAATTTTAAACATCAGTTTTATAAAAAAATAATAGGTTTTAAAATTTATCAGTAATTAGATTAGATATGTAACGGCTATATAATAAATATGAGTTTTCCATTTTTTCTATAACTCCTTTATCTTTTTTATTTTTTTCTGAAAAGTTTTTAGCTTTGTCTTTAATAATGATTTTGTGAGATTTTTTGGTGAGTCACTAAAAGGCAAAAGATTTTCTTGTATTTGTTTCCAAAGTTGTAGTAATCCTGAAAGAAGTTGTTTTTTTTCTAAATAATGACTGCCAATAAAAATTTGTTGGTAATTAAGTTTGTCCAGATTTGAAAATTTAGAAGGAATTAATTTAGTGAATTTTTGACTAAAAGTTTGGAAGGTTTTTTTTAAATTTTCTTTTTCTAGTTGATTGACCCGTCCCTTTTCAACCTTGCTTATTTTTTAATAAACTGGCCAATTTTATTAAAAAACATTTTTTTTATTGCGAAAATATTCGTTTTTGTAATTATTGATATATAAATTCAAAATATCGGGATTGCTAATAAGTGGAGTTAAATCAGACTGAAAATCATTCTTATGGTTGGCAACTAATTCCTCGACTTTATCATCTAGCATTTTTTCCAACCCCACCCTTGTTACCTCTTGACCCAAAAGATCAGATAATCTTTTAAGGTTTGGTTGAGTCGAGTTTTTCAAGAAAAAAAGCAAATCAAAATAATCCCTGCCTTTTAAAAACTGACGAGTCAAAATGGCATGAATTTTACCCGCCATTAAATTATCCAGATCATAATGCACAGCCACAAAATTAAACCCAAACTTACTTTTTGAGCTAACAATACTTTCATGATGTTTTGACTGATTCTCTGACAAATCAATTTTTACATAAAGCAAGTTACTTTCCTCTTTAGTAGCCAGATCTAAGTCATATAAAACAGGAAATTTAAAAAGAATCTGTTTTCCTTGCTGTTTTAAAGAACTCATAACTTTGTATCTATATTTTTTTGCAAAAAAATCAATCATATCTCCCTGCAACACCTTTGTGTCAAACTTCACCATATAGTCAAAATCAAGATCTTCAGACAAACGCCCAAGATTGTAAAAATGACGCAAACACGTTCCTCCTGTAAAAATTAAGTTTTTTTGATACTCTCTTGAAATATAAACATAATAAAGAATATAAATTTGCAAATATTCTTTAAGCAAATTACGTATATACAAACCAAGCGAACCTTTTGCTTTTTCTTCTTGAACTATTTTTTCCAGTTCTTTGATAATCATCTGATTTTTTTAATTAAATTAGGTAGAACCTCATATTTCTTGATCTTTGCCTTTTGGCAATAAACCGAAAACTCTTTTATATCTTTATTGGTAAACTCACCAAAATTCAACCTATACGACGACAACAGATCCTCACCGATATCTTTAACTCTACAAACCCTGTAATAAATATAATCAAACAGAGCTTTAGCTTTGGTGGCTTGTTTAATCTCAAACTGATCTTTTTCTATTATCTGATATCCGGTAAACAAATCATTCTTTATGTTTTTGTAAACAAAAGTTCCAAATTTGTTCGAAAAATTTCCAGTTGACTTAAGAGTGACACAAGTATGAGAAAAAACAGATTCAGCCAAAATACCATACCTGCTAAGTACATATTCTAAACTAAGGTAAGAAGGAACTTTTAATCGGTTAGCAATAAACTCAACATAAGTATCCTTATTGGATATCTTATTAAAGTAAGCAGTAGTCACATATAAACCTTTTTTAAGCTGAATAATTCTTTCACTTTTTATCCACCGGTTAATATTTGCATAAAGTGAATTGTCAGAGAGATTGATATACTGCAACAAAGTACCTTTGTCAAAATAACTTAAACCCTCCAGTTTTTTTAAATTTTGTACTTGGTTCATAATCAGTATGTTTTATGTACTAATTATAAATTAAGTTAATATTCCTGTCAAGGGCCTATTACTCCCTTACTACCACCGTTGCATCAAAATCTCTTTCTACATAACTATCCACTCCAGACTCCTCATCACCGCTAGATAAAGTAAACTTAAAATCCACAACAGGAAAAAATGAAGTTAAATCACAACTGACAAAATCCTGACAACTGGAAACAAGAATACTGTTGCCAAGAAAATTTACTTCCGTTATTGCCGATACTGAAGCAATCGATCCTCCCGTTTCATCACAAACAATATAATTGGTAGCACCATCCAATCGGCTAACAAAACTCAAAGACGATCCAATATCAGCGGGACAAGTTAAACTTTCTATATCAGCTTTTAATAAATTTTTCCTTATTTCAGCTATCGCCCAAGCACCACTCTCTTCCACACTGTTAGCCACACTAATCCTTCGAGAAGATTTAACAGAGTTCATCAAAATACCCGCTATTATCACAAAAATAAGACCAGTCGATCCCATTATTACAACCATTTCAATCAACGTAAAAGCCCTTTTTTTGTTTATTTTAATTTCCATCAGTAAAATATCTACTAAAACTAATGCTCTTTTCTTCATCTCTGGTCCAATTGACCACAACTTCCACATAAAAACAACGCCTACCAACACCGACACAATCAGCTGTACCATCAACACCACTAAAACCCACATTATACTCATAACCATCAAAATCGGTATTTGTTTGTTCAGATAAATTCTCCCTCTGCCAAAAAATATCAGGTGTGTTTCTTTCTTCAGCCACTAACTCCTCCATAACAATCTCCGCCAACTCACTTGCCTTTTTTCTATCAAATCCTTCGCTTCTACTACTCATAGACCTAACTAACAGCGTTACCACTCCGCCCAAAACCAAAACCAATACCCCCAAGGAAAAAATCAACTCAACCATACTCTGCCCCTCATTTTTTTCTCTTTTAATCATTCTCTATCAATCCCGATGAACGAATAATAACCGTTTCTGTATTTAACTCATCTTCAATCGAAACTAAAGTAATTGCCACACTTTCCCCAACACCGCTTGGAATCAACTCACCATCATATCTAAGTAATTTTGCGTCACGAATCAAAAAAAGCAATTCACCTTCTTCAATCGATGTTTCCACCCTGACATTAGCCGGAATTATATCTTCACTAAAATAGCTGTTACCTATATCAGTAGAAACTGTCATAAAACCATCTTCATCCAACAACACCTCTATGTACGAAAAATCATCAGTGATTCCTTCTGGTTTTTGTCCAGTCCTGGCTAAATTTCTTGCTAGTCTCAACTTATTAATCAATTCATCTTTGGCTATACCCAAATCCTGTCTACCTTTAAAATCATTCATGTAAACCATTCCACCGCTCAACAAAAGAACGAACAAACCAAGTACCGTAATCATTTCGATAAAAGTAAAAGCCTTCTGTCTCATACATTCATACTAATAATTCCAACCACCAATTACCAGCTTTAAGGATTGTTTACTCTATAATTGCAAACACCCTCATCACCACAATTTTCTCCGTAATAACCATTAGTTTCTCCCGTACCCTCCATTTGAGCATAAATAGCATAACTATATAATGTTCCCACACCTCTAAGATAGTAATACGAGTTATTCCTTGGATCATCAGGCCAACCTTGCAAATAATCGGGCACCAAGTCGCTATCGGCCGTTTCTGGATAATAATCATTCTCTTGCCTGTATATTTCCAAAGCCACCCTTATTTTCTCTAAATCAGCTTTTCTTTTTCCATCTCTGGCCTTGCGGTTAGCACCTTGATAACTAACCACACCAACCATAGTCACGACCATAACAATAGTCATTGCTACAATCAGTTCAATTAAACTAAAACCCACGACTCCATCATCGCGAAAAGTTTCTCGCCAAAACACTCTTTTTTGTAAATTAATTAGTTGAAAATTCATTAAAAATTGAATTTTGAAAATTGTTAAATTTAATTCTGTTTCACAGAATTACTGTTGATTTTGAACACAAAAATGTGTCGTGGCAGTACCAAATCCACAACTATCATTACTGTTTCCACTAGAACTATTTTCTATTTCAGCACAACAGCAATATGCATTTAAATTACCCGTACAATGGTCCGAATAATTATAGGTAGCGTCATTTTTTGGATCAGTCGGGAAACTTGGAAGGATAACCAGTTCATCCATTGTCCATGTATCCCCAGTAGAATAAGAAGTAGGATAACTCCCTCCACTTAAAGAATAATACTGTTCAGCCGCCATCTGTATTGCCTTCATATCCTGTGTTCTTCTGGCATCTCTAGCTTTCCTCTGAGCTCCACTATACGACACAGTCGCCAAAGCCACCAAAATACCAATAATAGAAATACTTACCAACAATTCAAAAAGAGTAAAACCCCTAACACTTTTTTTCTTTTTCATTTTTAATTTTTATCTAGTAATCTAGTTATCCAGTCATCTAGTTATCTATTTTTTTAATCTCCTAAATAAATTTAACACAAAACATTATTCAATGATCTGTTAGTTTCCACAAATCATAAAAATATCAGGGTCAGTAGAACCAGTACCAACTCCGCACTTCAACTGTGAACTCCCATTCTCTTCTGCTTTTGTGGCTTCAGTTCCAAAGCTAACCCTAAAACCATCACCATTGTCTACCTGGGCGTAAGTATATCCATAACCAATGTTCACAATTCCAGGCATGTAACTGGAAAAATTGGCATCAAGACTGGTACCTGTCGGATAAGCTTGATTATCATTGTAATATATTCTAAGTGCATTTTTCATGGCATTTAAATCCTGTTTTCTGCTCGCATCTCTAGCTCTTTCTCTTGCACCCATAAAATTAGGCAACAACAAACCAGTCAACATAGCAATAATAAACATCCCAACCAAAAGCTCAATCAAAGTAAAACCCTCAAGCCTGTCATTGCGAGTCTTCCGATCAAATCGGAGGACGTAGCAAACTTGTCCTGAGTTCACCGAAGGATCCCGTTGGAATTTCACAGATCTTTTTTCTTTAAAATTTATTTTACTTTTCATTTTAGTATTATTTTAAATTTGTTTTTAATTTTAGTGTTATCTTAAATTTCAATATTTGAATAATTTATTTTGAATTTAGAATTTTATATCCATCACTCACTCATTTCATCAACAGTAACATTAGGACTAACTATAGAATAACAGTAGCCAGATCTCCCGTCACATGTATAATTATTTCCCTGGCATTCCGTATCCCCACTACTTTCTAAATAAGTAAAAAGACCATATGCAGTATTGTCAGCCGATACCACATAACAATACGGATAATCATCCAAAGTGCTTTCAATAGGCATAACTTTCATATAAACATGGTTTCCGTCTTGAAAACTTCCACCCCAAATTGCTCCAATATCAAATTCTGGCACACCTACAGAGGGGTTAGTACTCGGAAATTCCCCGTAATCAGCATAAAACATTTGTAAGGCTTTTGACACAGCACTCAAATCAGCTCTTCTTTTGGTATCCCTGGCTTTCTTTTTAGCATTCTGAAATTGTGAAACGGCAACAATGGTCAGTATCGACATTATTGCCATAACTACCAACAATTCAATTAACGTAAAACCCTTTTTATAACTTTTCATTCACAATCCTCCCTACAACAACTAACTTGACACATGGGAATACAAGACCCACCATGTTCATAATAACAGTTATCGCCACTGCAATGATTCCCCCAGGCCGGTTGACAATCTGTACCAATTAAAACATAACAAGTATCACCCCGACACTCTCCTAATCCTAAAGAAACTTCGTCATACCACAAAACATTAGTACTAGAAATTCCATAGTTAACATCATTATTATTTAGGGAACCATCACCAAAGTAACGAGACCCACCCTCATACCAACCGGTTGGAATATCCACATCTATCCTATTTTCTAAGTTTGCCATTATTTTGAACCAATTCGGGCAACCAGGATCGTCTTCATTGTTAACAGCTATTTCATAAACGTGACCCTTTGGATCACAAAGCCATTTTCCCAACCAAGGGGAAAATACATCACCAAAACAATTTTCGTCATCCATCAACTCGTCAATCTCTGCTTGTACAGGATAACAACCCTTATCAGCATAATAATTTTCAAAAGCAATCCTAATTCTAGCCAAATCCTTCTTCCTCCGAGAATCATGTGCTCTGGCAATCATCGCACTAGGATTAAGACTACCAGTCATAATCACTACCAAAATTATCAATATCACCGAAACTAACAAAACTTCAACCAAGGTAAAACCATTATTCTTTTTGTTCATAACCAATATTACCTCTTTTCTTGTTGTTTGTTTTTGTTTAAAAATTAGAAATTAAAAATTAAAAATTTTAAGCAGTCTCCCCACCACCATGATAAAAAAACTCCAACAATTAAAAATGGACCAAAAGCTATTTGAGTTTTTCTTTTTACTTTTTTCAACAAAAGCAATACTACTCCCACCACAGCCCCCAATATAAAAGCAATATAAAAAGCCAACACAACTTTCTTAAAACCCAAAAATGTTCCCATAAAAAAAGCAAATTTTACATCTCCCATTCCCATACCTTTACCCTTAGTAATTAAGTGCAAAAAAAGTAAAAACCCAAAAGCACCAACACCAACCAATACGTCATCCTGCCTGTCCGCCATAGCTTTAGCGACGGCGAAAACCTGTAGAAGGATCCCATCGGAATTAGTCAACAGATTCATTATTAACGCACAAACAATTAATATTGCTGTACCAAAATCTGGCAAAATCATATATTTCAAATCCATCAGTAAACCAAAAACCAGAAAAGTAACCACCACAAAACTAATCATTAAAATCAAAATTAAAGTGTCATCCTGAGCGTAGTCGAAGGATCCCGTCGGAATCAAAACCAATAAACTAATTACAAACAATAACCCGGTTGTTAGTTCAACAACTGGATAACTCAAGGGTAGGGGACTATCACAACACCTACTTTTGCCTTTTTGCAAAATCCAACTTAAAACCGGAATATTTTCATACCATTTCAATCGTCTTCCACACCCATCACAAAAACTAAATCTTTTGTCTACCTCTTTTCTTATTCTTTTTTTATTTTTGTTTTTTTTATTTGGAAATTGTGATTTTAAATTTGGAATTTGTATTTCGTACCGCTTCGCGGTACGAAATACCAGCATATTGACATAAGAACCCGCACACAAACCAAGCAAAAAAACCAAAAACAAAAATAACAAATTCATAAATAAGTTTAAACCAAAATCAATCTTTAGATAGAAGAACCGGGTACTACATCGGCAACCTCTGCCGTCTCAGGTACACATAAAAAGTGAGCAAAATCAGTGTCAAAAAAGACACCGCTATTCCAAGCCACATCCGTCTCCCCGATCGCCGTACAATCAGCATCATCATGATTCAACATTTCTCCGGTAGCAGACAAACAACGCAAATCTCCATACCTAGATCGATTCGCCTTAGCCTTTGGTACATAACACACATAATTTGAATCAGAACCATTATTGTAAACATACATCAAATCCACTGTCGAAGCAGTAGTGTTAAAAGGAGATTTGGCCGCAAAAGAACTCTTTAACTCTGAGGTGGTTATCAAAACACCAGTCTCTCCTACACCTGCCACACCAAACAAAATATCTGTACTCACAATCGTAGTCGCTCCAACATCTTCTGGAGTACCCCACGGATACGTATTCAAAGAAGCATAATATCTTTCATAAGCATTCAAAACCTCAGCCGCATCATTTTGAAACTTAGCATCCCTAGCCTTGTTAGCTTGCTCAATAGGATTGATGGTTGCCAAAACCGCTACAGATAAAATTCCAATAAGAGCGATAACAATCAGCAACTCTACTAATGTAAAACCTTTTCTCATCATATTCTAATTCATTATTCGACATTAAAATTGGGATGTCAAGTCGTAAATTGGCATTATCACCGCTACCACCAAAAAAGCCACCCCAATTCCCAGCATAATCATTATCAAAGGCTCTATTGCCGAAGTCAAAGACTTAACCGATTGTTCTGCTTCGGTAGAAAAATAATCACTTATTCTCATCAAAACTTCGTCTAACTTCCCAGTAGCCTCACCCGTAGTCACCATCTGATTGACAATCATCGGAAATATTTCATGATCTGCAAAAGAATCTGCCACACTAAAACCCTTTTCCACTCGATTCGCAATTTTTCTGTAAGCTTGACCAAAAAGCTCATTAGAAGCCACAGACGACACTATCTTCAATCCGCTGATCAAAGATATTCCAGCTGTCAACAGCATTGATAAGGTTCTGCAAGTATTAGCTATAATAGTCTTTGCCATCAACTCCCCCAAAATAGGCAATTTAAGCAACATACCATCTTTTTTCAACCTAAATTTCTCAAATTTATTCCCAAATTTATTCACAATATAAAACAATAGAGGGATTAAGGGAAACAAGAACCAAAGCCTAACCATCACCGAAGAAACAAACATCAAAGCCCTGGTAATAAACGGCATCTCCGAACCAAAATCAGCATATAAATCCATTAGCTTTGGAATAACAAAAATCATCATAATAAAAACTACTATTATCATGCCTATTATCACAATTACCGGATAAACCATTGCTCCCTTGACCTTCCCCCTAAACTCATATTCATTCTCTAAACTTTTGGCAAGTTTTAGCAAAACCTCGTCCAAAACCCCTCCTTTTTCACCAGCCTTAATCGAAGCTACATAAGCTTCCCCAAAAATTTTGCTATATTTTTCCATAGAAAATCCCAAAGACTGTCCAGCCCTCACCTTCTCCAAACAATCATCCAAAACATCAAAAAACATTTTTTCCCCTCTCATTTGTACCTTTAACAAAGACAATGCATCGGTCAACGGTAAACCTGCCGTCATCATGGTTGACAACTGCCTGGTAAAACTTGTTATCTGCTTCAATCCAACCTTGCCAAAAATCTTAGTTAAAAACTCGTCAAAAACACTCCTTTTGCTTTCCTTTACCAACAAAGGAACCAACCCGCTATCTTTAATCATTTCTACAACCGCCTTTTCATCCACCGCCTCTAGGTTTCCTTTTATCATCTTGCCATGCCAATCTTTAGCCTTATAAAAAAATCTTTTCATATTACAATTTTGAGTTATTCCTCAATCTACTCTGTAATTCAGACACTCTTAAAGCCCGAGCTACCGCCTCTTCTTCACTAACCTTTCCAGATTTAACCAATTTGGCCAAAGAAGCCTCCAAACCAATCATCCCTACGTCGGCACTAGTCTGAATAATATTATCAATCATGTATGTTTTTCCCTCTCTAACTGCATTTTTAACAGCCGCGGTAGCTATCATTACTTCTACCGCCGGTAATCTACCTCCCCCTATAGACGGCAAAAGTCTTTGAGAAATAACAGCTGTAATTACCGATGCCAATTGTAATCTTATCTGAGCCTTACTACCTTCCGGAAAAACATCAATTATTCTGTCAATAGCCTGAGAAGCTGAATTCGTATGCAAAGTTGAAAAAACCAAATGGCCGGTTTCCGCCACCGTCAAAGCTGTTCCAACTGTTTCAAGATCTCTCATCTCGCCCACAAAAACCACATTGGGATCTTGTCTCAAACAAGCCCGTAACGCCCCCGGAAAACTCAAAGTGTCATGTCCAAGCTCTCTTTGACTCACTATAGACTTAATTGGTTTTATTAAAAACTCAATAGGATCTTCGACTGTCACAATATGACAACCGCTACTACTGTTTATTTCATTAAGTATTGATGCCACTGTTGTTGATTTTCCCTGTCCGGTAGGACCAGTAACCAAAATAAAGCCCTGTTTAACACTACAAAAACTCCTA
Organism: Patescibacteria group bacterium; assembly: GCA_018902845.1. Lineage (GTDB taxonomy): Bacteria > Patescibacteriota > Microgenomatia > UBA12405 > UBA12405 > JAHIPV01. Next base: position 47,615 of record JAHIPV010000022.1, on the reverse strand, counting down.
CAAATATCAGGCAAATTTAAAGATTCCAAAGATGGAATTTCAGACGAAATAATTCTTAAAGCCACCGCCAGCATTCCCTTTTGAAAATAAACATTGATTCTAAACCTCGACTCAGATACGTCCAAAGAGAAATCCAGTTCTTTGGTTTCCTCCAATTTCTTCTTCTGTAGCTCACTCAACAAAGAAAGAATCATCTCTGGCATAAATTTCATATCTGCTTCTGAAAAATTAGTCACATCAACCAACTTTCCATCAAGCCTTATCTTCGGCAAAACATCAGAAGATAAGTGCAAATCCGACGCTTTATTATTGATTGCCAAAGTCAACAGTTCTTTTACTTTTGTATGCATAAGCAAAAATTTAATTCAAATTTTTAAAATTCTAGTATTCTGCAACACGATGAACCTCCTCAATCGTCGTAACCCCCTCCAAAACCTTTACATATCCATCCTGCTTCATCGTTAACATCCCGCTCCTCATTGCCTCTTTCTGAATCTCAGACGCTGGTGATTTTTCTATAATCATCTTACCGATCTTTTCCGTAATCGGCATTACTTCATAAATAGCTATCCTGCCAAAGTAACCGGTTTTGTTACACTTATCACAACCATTAATCCGAGGAATCATCATCTCTTTTCCTTCCTTCTTCCACTTATCAACTACAGCATCATAAATTGACCCCAAAGCCTCTCTTAAAGTCGACTCTAACATATCATCTACCGGCACCAACTCAGAACAATCTTTACAAACTCGCCTTAAAACTCTCTGGGCCACCACACAACTCAAAGAAGACACAAGTAAAAAAGGCTCTACCTCCATATCTATCATTCTTGGTGGAGCACCTGACGCATCATTTGTATGCAAAGTCGAAAAAACCAAGTGCCCAGTTAAAGCCGCATTAATTGCCAATTCAGCTGTTTCGGTATCCCTTATTTCTCCAACCATTATAATATTTGGATCTTGGCGTAAAAAAGAACGCAATGCCGTGGCAAAAGTCAAGCCGGCCTGATTATTAACCTGTACTTGATTAACTCCATCAATCTGATATTCAACCGGATCCTCAATAGTACTCACATTAACTTTTGAAGTGGAAACAATATTTAGAGCAGAATATAAAGTAGTTGTTTTTCCAGAACCAGTTGGACCACAAACGACAATAATCCCATGAGGTCTTTCGATTGCATCCATAAAATTTCTCAAAGCTCTTCCTCGTAAACCCAAATCTGGCAAACTTGGAACTTTTTGCGATTTTTGTAAAAGCCTCATCACCACCTTCTCGCCGTAAGTAATCGGTAAGGTAGATACCCTCAAATCAACATCCTTATCATCAACCGAAAAGAAAAATCTGCCATCCTGGGGAACTCTCTTTTCGTCTATTTTTAAACCGGACAAAATCTTAATTCTTGAAACCACCGCGTCATGAACATTTCTAGGCAACAAATACTTTTCCTGCAAAATACCATCAATCCTATACCTTACTCTGACACTGGATTCTTGTGGTTCTATATGAACATCAGACGCCCTTGCTTTAATGGCAAACTCCAAAATTGTTTTAACAATTCTAGCCACCGGAGCCTCAGCGGAAACTTTTTCAGATTTACTCTTAACCACTATTTTTTCGTCTTTCTTTCTCTCGCTTAAAGCCTTGCTCACCTCAGACGTAATTCCTCTCTCTCTCTCGTATTTTTCTCGAATAAAAAAGTCTATTTGTTTTTTCAAACCCATAGCAGCTTTCACTTTCAAACCAGATTTCTTCTCAATAAATTCAATAGTCTCTAAATCCAAAGGATTTACCATAGCCACCATCAAAACCAAATCCTTACTATCAAAACCATAAGGAACTATTCTATATTTCTCCGCAACACTCCTTGGAACAAAAGACAAAGCTTCCGGAGAAAAACCAATATCTTCCAAATCAACAAAGGGAATTCTCAAATATACTGCCTTAGCTTCAATCAATTCTCTGTCAGAAACCAATCTCATTGTTCTAATAATCTCCTCCTCGTCTTGACCGGTCTTTAGTCTTTTTAAAGCAATCTGCTCGGCTGTTTGTTCATCTATCAAGCCTTTATCCAACAAAACATCACTCAATTTTTCAAATACCCCTGGGGCAGAATTTTTTATCATAATCTATAATTCATATTAACTTCTTTTCAAAAACAACACAATGTTCCCATCAAGCATAATCATAAACAAACAAAAAACAGACAAAAAACTTAAAAAAATAGTTTTGTCCATTAATAACTCAACGAACCTCAATAATCCCGACGTCCTTATTGTTGACAAAAAAACAGGCTGGGGAATTGAACAAATTCGTACTATAAAAAAATTCCTCCAGGAAAAACCTATCAAACATACCAACAAATTGGTCATCATCAAAAAAGCAGAAAAACTAAAAAGAGAAGCCCAAAACGCTCTTTTAAAAACACTGGAAGAACCACCACAAAACACTTATATTATACTAAGCACCAATAATTCCAGTTCACTACTACCAACAATCCACTCTCGTTGTCATCATTTTTTTTCTTCATCTGGCAAAAAAAATAAAAAAATAAAAATTTCCAAAATAATCATATCACCATCACTTAAGGAAAACCTTTCTCTCTCAGAAAAACTTTCCAAAGACAAAAACGATGTTTTACCTCTTTTGGAAAAGGAAGTAAAAATTTACCAACGGTTACTAACAAAACAAGCAGACACACATACCAGTAAAATCATTAAAAACCTCCTAAAATCTATTTCCATGATCAAACACAACGTCGACCCACGCTCCGCCCTCGACCACTTCTTTTTATCCAGTTGTTAGATTATCTGTCATTGCAAATTTTGTAGGGGCGACCCTTGCGGTCGCCCGTCGTTGTAGCAACATATCCACCTTTGGAAAATCCTATCGGAAAAAACCTGTCATTGCGAGCGAAACGTGGCAATCCCGTCGGAAATGTAAAAAGCATAACTTAAAACTCCACACAATGACACTCAAAAAATTTTGAATTTTAAATTTAGTTTAGAAATTAGAAATTAGAAATTAGAAAAATTTACTGTTAGTAAATTTTTTATCCCCGCACTATCACCTCAAAAATTATGTTACAATTCACCTAAGATAAAAAACATGTTTACTCCCGTCTTTACCATCACCAATCAAGTTTTAAAAAACATCGGAAACCTGGAATCCGCCAAAGCCCTTATAGACGAGGCCCCTTTAATTCCGGCCTATGAAAAACAATTCAAACAAGACGCCATTATAAGAACCGTTCATTACGGAACCAGAATAGAAGGAAACGATCTCTCTTTTCAAGAAGTTGCCAGACTGGTTGAGGGGCAAAAAATCACAGCCGGTCAACGAGATATCCAGGAAGTTATTAATTACAGAAATGTCATCGAATATCTGGAAGAACTGTGGTCACTCTATGATGCCAACATGCCTCTTCCGGAAGAAAAAATTATTTCAAAAGCAGACGACAAAGAAAATCGACCTTTTTTCTATAGTGAAACTATTATCAAAAAAATACACACCTTAACTACAGAAAAAGTTATTCCTGCTGATCAATGTGGAAAATATAGACATCAACAAGTGGTTCTAAAAAATACACAAACAGGAGAAATCGCCCACCGGCCTCCACCAGCCATTGAAGTTCCATACTTAATAACCGATTTCGTTAGCTGGCTTAATTCATCACTAAGCAACGAAATCCACCCCACCATAAAATCAGCCATTACCCAATATATCCTAGTAGCCATTCATCCGTTTATAGAAGGCAATGGCCGTATTTCCCGAGCTTTTGCCATCCTACCTCTTTATGTTAATAACTACGACATAAGACGCTTATTCTCACTGGAAGAATACTTCGATCGCAATGCTGAAGATTATTACAATAATATTCAAAAAACCCACCTCAAAGCCTCTGACATTTTCAAAAGAGATCTAACTTTATGGATTGAATATTACACTCAAGCTCTGGCAATTGAATTTAACCGAATTAAAGAAAAGGTCAAATCCCTTAGCCGTGATATTAAATTAAAACAAAAATTAGGCGGTAAACAAATCCCTCTAACTGAAAGACAAATTAAACTAGTTGAATATATGCAACAATTTGGTGGCATCAGAATGCCCGAAGCAAAAGAAATCTTACCCATGGTATCAGACGACACTATTTGGAGAGATCTCAAAAAACTAATATCAGCCGGCGCTGTCCAAAAACAAGGCTCCACCAAAGGCGCCTACTACGCCCTCACCACCGTCTAAAACCTAAATCTATTTTTTGCCATCAAACTATCCATAGTATTCCATGAAAAAACAAATTACTCTCAAAGACATTGATCTTAAAAAAACCAGCCTTCCCCAACTAGGTGAATTGCTAATAAAGGCCAAAAAGGCCTACTACACCACCTCTAATCCAATCATGTCCGACCATACTTACGACACCTTAGAAGATATCCTGCGTCAAAAAGCTCCTCACCACCGAATTTTTTCTACCATCGGCAATCCCAATTTTGATACCGGCTGGCCCAAAAAAAAACATATTATGAACATGGGATCACAAAACAAAGCCTCTACTTATTCCAGCATGGTTCATTACTTTAAACTCAAAAAAACCCCACCAAACACAGACTTCATAGTTCAACCAAAATGCGATGGCATCTCATTAGAAATAATTTATCAAAACGGAAAAATCTTTAATGCCATCACCAGAGGCGACGGACAAATAGGGGACTTGATTACCCAAAATGTGATCAAAATGAAAAACCTCAAAAAAAAACTAAACCACAATTTTAACGGTTCCATCCGTTGCGAAATTATGGTTACTTACAAAGATTTTAAAAAAATAAACAAAATTGCCAAACAACATAACGCTATTTATTCCAACCCCAGAAACGCCGCTTCCGGTATATCTCAACGCTTAGACAGCCAATTCTCACCATACTGCTCTCTTTTTGCCGTCGACCTGTCACGTCATCCTGAGCCTGCCGAAGGACCCCAAATCAAGTTCAAAAAAGAATCAGACAAAATCAACTTCCTCAAAAAACTTGACATAGTCACCGTTGATAGCTTCCATTGCAAAGATTTCAAACAAATCAAAAAAATCTATCAAAATTTTCTTATCAAACGCCAGCAATATCCTTTTGACATAGACGGTCTAGTCATAAAAATAAACAATATTAAGTTACAAAAAAAACTTGGTTCTCACAATAATCACCCTAAACACCAAATTGCTTATAAATTCCCAGCTGCTACTGATCAAAGCCAAATCTTATCCGTTAAATGGCAAATAGGACCAATGGGAAAAATCACTCCGGTTGCCAAAATCAAACCAGTTGAAATTAGCGGAGCTATTATTAACTACATTTCTTTGGCCAACCACAGATTAATAAAAGAAAAAAATATTAATATTGGAGACATAGCCAAAATCAGTCGTCGCGGAGATGTCATTCCTCACCTAGAATCCATTATCACCAAGGTAAACAAAGGCCACTTAAAAATACCAACCCATTGTCCTTCATGCAAAAGCAAACTGTTAACCGAAGACAAAAATTCTTTTTGTACCAATCTAAACTCATGCAAAGCTCAAATTTTGGGCAGCCTAAACCTCTTTTGCAAAAACCTAGACATCAAAGGAATCTCCAAAAAAACAATTAAAAAACTCTACTTAAACAAAATAATTAAACTACCGGGGGATTTTTATAAAATTAAAATCTCTGATATCAAAAACATAGAAGGACTAGGGAAACTTTCGGCTTCCAATATGATCCATCAAATCCAAAAAAAACGCAAGTTGAGCCTTGTACAGGTTCTCCATGCCTCAATCATTCCTAGTTTTAGTCTAGCCAGAATCAAGCAAATTATCTCTGCTGGATTTAATACACCTCAAAAAATATTAAATATAAAAATATCTCAACTAAAAAAACTGCCAGGTGTCAAAATTACATTAGCTAAAAAAATTTTTTCCGGCATCCAAAAAAGAAAAAAATTCATCAAATCCATCCTGAAAGAAATTTTAATTGAAAATTGTAAATTGCGTAGCGAAGCGAAGTCTCCCGAAGGGAGAAAAATTAGAAATTCAGCCCTCCAAGGGCTTAGCTTTTGCATCACCGGCAAACTTAATCGACCAAGAATTGAGATAAAAGACCTAATAGAACAAAACGGAGGAAAAATGACTTCTTCCGTTTCCAAAAATCTCTCATATCTCATCTCAAGCTCTCCCACCTCTGCATCGAATAAATTCCAAACAGCCCATAAACTCAAAATTCCTATCATAAACGAAGACAGTCTTTACAAACTGATCAAATCAGTTACAATTTAATTACTTATTTATTTTATAAAACTCCAATGACCAATAAAATCAAAACATCATCCACCTCTAGTGAAAAAACCAATAGCTTTAATTTACCGGACAATACCGTCTCAACCCTGGCCTATTCATTAACTCTTGTTAGTGGCCTTGTTGTCTTCTTAATGGAAACAAAAAACAAAAAAATTCGTTTTCATGCTCTTCAATCTATAGCCTTTGGAATTTTTTGGATACTCATTCCTAAATTTCTCGCCATCACTATAATCATGGCCCCTCTTGCCTTAATTCTTCATTTAGTCTGTTTTGCTCTCTGGATTATCTTAATGATTAAAACCTACAAAAAAGAAACTTTTAGACTTCCGATCATTGCCGACTGGGTAGACAAACAACTAAAATAAAAGAAATTTTTCTTAGCAGTCTCACGCTATAACTGCCAACAAGACATTAAAAATAGTTTTCTACTATCTTTCCAAGTAATTTATTGTTTTTTCCCATAAAAATCCAATTTTCGTTACATATCGTACTATATCTCTATATAATTTTATACATCACAAAAACCAACAAATCCCTGGCTTAAAATTTTCCTTTATACTATTACTTATGAAACTATTTGTAGGGCTGGGCAATCCAGAAAAAATTTACCAAAACACCCGTCACAACATAGGTGCCAATGTCATCCTTGAACTAAGCAAAAAAATAAAAACTAAACTTAACAAAAAAACCAAACTCTCAAGTCAGGTAGGGCGGGGGATTAACAAAAAAAATTTACTTGCCATTCCAACCACTTTCATGAACAATTCCGGTTTAGCCGTCCAAAAACTAATTAATTTTTATAAAATTACGTCAAAAAATCTTTACGTAATTCACGATGATCTGGATCTTAAAGTAGGGGAGTACAAAATTCAATTTGACCGTGGCCCAGCCGGCCACAACGGCATAAAATCTATTATAGAATCTCTTAATACCCAAGCTTTCTGGCGTATAAGAATAGGTATAGATCATCCAAAAAATAACATCTCCGCAGAAGATTACGTTCTAAAACCTTTTTCAACATCAGAAAAAGCTATAATATCCCAAACTATTGACAAAGTTATCAAAGAAATTGATAAAATAATCAACCCGGGGCCTATAGCTTAGTCGGTAAAGCATCCCGATCGCATCGGGGAGACGAGGGTTCGATTCCCCCTAGGTCCACCATGAAGACAAGATCTCAACCCACCCTCATCGCCAATCAATTGTCAGTTTTCAAACAAACTTTAGCCAAACGTAAAAAATATGTCAAAAAAGAATTTCAAGCTTACGGACTAGAATTAGCCGAAGAACTTGGCGACTGGAAAAACCGATCTTTATATATTCGTCTTGCCAAAAATACCCCTAGAAAAATACTTGACAAGGCCCGATATTTTGTCAAAGACCAAACACCCGGTACCATAGAAACTCCATACAAACTCTTCATGTGGAAACTCAAAGAACTAAAAAAAGAAAAAGTAGGCTAAAATAGAGTAATCATGAAAACAAGCAAAAGCGAAGTCCGCCTTTGGAGGATAAAAAACATATTAACAAGGCTTTTTTTATCCTTACCCATACTACTTCTATTTATCCACATCGGCATCAAAGCCAAAGATAGTAATTCCGCCAACCCAGAATTCAACCCCAAAAAAGACACACTTGTCACCGTTACACAAAAAGATATCAAACAAGAAATTACTTTAACCGGCCAAATAGAAACAGAAAACCAAGCCATTCTTCGTTTCCAAACATCCGGAGAACTTTCCTGGGTCGGTGTCAAAGTAGGGGACAAGGTCAAAAAATATCAGGCCATAGCCTCGCTTAACAAAAACGAACTACAAAAAAAATTCCAAAAAGAAATGAATGACTATCTTACTAACAGATGGAACTTCGAGGATACTCAAGACAGCTACAAAGAAACCAGGAATCGTTTTCTCGTCACTGATGAAATTCAACGAATTCTAGACAGAACTCAGTTTTCTCTCAACAATGCAGTATTGGATGCAGAAATCGCAAATCTTGCCATAAAATACGCCACTCTTTATAGTCCCATCGATGGCATAGTTACCAACGTTGAGCAACCTATCACCGGAATAAACATTACCCCAGCTACCGCAGAGTTTATTATTATAGATCCCCAATCCATCTATTTTGACTCAGAAATAGACGAAGATGAAGTCAACCAAATCAAAGTAGGACAAAAAGCCACCATCACTATAGACAGTTTTTCCGAAGAGTCCATAAATTCTCAAATTACCTACATTTCTTTTACACCAAAAGCAGGGGAAAGTTCCACCACCTACCAAGTAAAGTTTGAACTAAACAATGATAATCAATTCCTAAAATACCGTATAGGCATGAACGGTGACGCCATTATAAGTATACGAGAATCAAAAAACACTCTAACACTCCCAATCGAAGCCATCAATCAAAACGAAGAAGAAACTTATGTTTATATAAAAAAAGAAGGTAGCAACAAAGAATTAGAAAAAAGAATAATTAAAACCGGCATCGAATCAGACAATGATATAGAAATTCTAGACGGCATTTCCAAATCCGATTCAGTCGTTATCAAAGGTAAATAATGCCCACTCTACTTCAACTCAAAAACGTTACCAAAACATACGGTTCCCAAGACACTAAATTTGATGCTCTAAAAAACATAAACTTAAAAATTGATTCGGGTGAATTTGTTTCCATTACAGGACCATCGGGTTCCGGAAAGTCTACTCTAATGCATATCATCGGCCTTCTGGATAATCCAACCTCAGGCAAGGTTATCCTAGAAAACAAAAATACATCAAAGCTCAAAGAAAACCAACTGGCCTCTCTAAGAAACAAAAGTCTTGGTTTTGTTTTTCAGCAATTCAACCTTTTATCCAAAACCTCAAGTCTTGACAACACCATTCTGCCACTACTTTACTCAGATATTCCCCAAAAGGAACACAAAAAACTGGGAATAAAAATGCTTGATAAGGTAAAAATCAAAAATAAAGCTTCAAACACACCTGCTCAGCTTTCAGGCGGTGAACAACAGCGTGTTGCCATCGCCAGAGCCTTAATTAATAATCCAAAAATCATTCTAGCTGACGAACCCACCGGCAACCTAGATAGTAAATCAGGAAAAAATATCATCAAATTATTAAAACGACTCAATAAAGAGGGAAAAACCATCATTTTGGTCACCCATGATTTAAGTTTGGCCAAGCTAGCCAATCGCATGATTACTATCAAAGATGGTCAAATAAAATGCTAAAACCAAACCCAAGAGAACTATTAAAATCCAGTTTCAAATCAATCTTTAAAAATAAGACAAGAACCCTGTTAACTTCCTTAGGTATTATTATTGGGGTTACTTCAGTCATATTACTTATTTCTATAGGCAACGGTCTTAAATCTTTCATCAACGACCAATTCGAAAGCCTGGGATCAAATTTCGTTATTATAACTGCAGGAAAAATCTTTAACGAAGAAGGCGGTTTCAACAATGAAGGAGCATACACCACTTTCTCTTTTAACAAAAAAGATGTCACTACTTTAAAAAGAAAACTCAAAAACATCAACGCTGTTATTCCTGCCAGTCAAAGCACCGTAAAAGCAAAATTTCAGGATACGATCAAAGAATCGATGCTGATTGCCACCACCACTGATTACGCCATTTACAGAAAACAAAAACTGAAACAAGGCCGCTGGTTTAACGAATCGGAACAAAAAAAAGAAAGCAAGGTTGTAGTTTTAGGAAGCAAAATTGCCAAAAACTTGTTTCAAAACACATATCCTATTAACAAAAAGGTATCCATTGGCAGTGCAAATTTCAAAGTCGTAGGAGTAATAGAAGAAGTAGGCGGAACACTAGGCGGACCAAGTTTCGATGATTATATCTATACACCCCTAGAAACCGGTTTTAATTTTATGGAAAATGACGGAATTCAATCAATTGACATCGCCGTAAAAAACAAAGAGGATATAGCCTTGATAAAAAAAGAAACCGAAAAAATCCTTCTGGATAGCTATGACGAAGATAAATTTTCAGTTTTTGATCAAAACAAGATACTCTCTAGCATCAATACAATTCTTAACACCTTAACCATTGCCCTAACAGGTATTGCTGCCATTTCTTTGGTAGTCGGCGGTATAGGTATTATGAATATCATGCTAGTTTCAGTCACAGAAAGAACTCGGGAAATCGGTCTAAGAAAAGCCGTTGGAGCTTATCCACGAGCCATTCTTCTTCAATTTCTCTTCGAAGCAGTCATCTTGTCAGTTTTTGGAGGGAGTATAGGTATTTTGCTTGGTTCTATTGGCACTATAGCCCTAAACAATTTCTTTCCCGCCAAGGTTACCATTGAATCAATCTTGTTGGCCTTTGGAGTTTGTTGTGCAGTTGGTATTATTTTTGGTGTAGCCCCGGCCCGTCGCGCCTCCAAGCTCTCTCCCATCGACGCCCTAAGGTACGAATAGCTGTTATTATTAATTAATGAAAATAGAACTAAAAAAACACCTCATTCCTCTTTGCATTATTTTCATCCTCACCTCAATCATTTGGATTTTTAACAAAGTTATTTACTACCAATATTTTTATCTTCTTTTTGGCCTAAGTTTTGGTTCTTTTTTCCTAGACATTGATCACATCCTATACTGGCTAGTTTTAAATCCAAACCTAGAAGAAAGCAAATTAGCTAAAGTAATTATCAAAAAAAGAGATTACAAAAACTTGCTTAAACTACTCGAATCCACTCACAAATCTCACACTTCTCTCATATTTCATCATTCTACATCTCAAATTATTTTGGGCCTGACCTCTCTTTTTATATTCACTTCTTCTGACAATATTTTTGCTATTTCATTTTTACTGGCCCTAAATTTACACCTGCTCATAGACGAAGCAGAAGTACTATTTAACAAGAACGACTCCAACTCCTCCCTTGCACATCTTCAAGATTGGCTTTTTGCCAGATTGCCAGCTCAACTTCCTTTAAAATATCTAAAACACTATGTTCTCTTCTTTCTTCTTCTTAACTTTGTTTTTTCTCTGCTTCTGATAAAATCCGCAATATGAATAACGAAATTTCCAAACTTTTAACCGAAGCAAAAAAAAGCGTCTCTATTGCTGAAACCGAACTTTTGGACGATTTAAAAATAATTTTAAGAAAATTTGAAGGTAACGACGATATTCATGATTATTCTTTTATAGTCGCCTCTGCAGCCAAAGCTTACGAAGGCCATCTGAAATATTTTTTCTTAAAAATAAACTTGATTGATAAGCGCGTTTTTAGTAGTGACCGATTCAGGGTAGGCAAAGCTCTAAATCCATCTCTTCGTTATAAACGTTTTTCCATTTACCAAAAAATGTCAGACATGGATTCAAGTGGAGAAGAACTGGCAGAAATACTTTGGGATGCCTGGAAAAGAGGCCGTAATGAAATCTTCCACTATTTTCCCGATAATTTAAAAAAACTTACCAAAGACCAAGCCACGGAAAGAATAAAACAAATCCTAAAAGCTATTCTAGCCTCATCAAAATTCTTACAAAAAAACAAATACTAATCATGTTAAAATAATTCTCGTGCCAATAAAAAAAATTATTATTAATCAAAACTTATGCATTGGCTGTGGTACTTGTGTCGCCATTGACCCTGATAATTTCGAATTAGACGAAAAAACCTTCACCGCCAAAGTTAAAAAACGAACAAAACAAGCGTCAGCGCAGTCACCCACAGGTGGAAAAACAAAAACCGCTATATCCTCTTGCCCAGTCAATGCTATATCTATACAATAGACACATGACAAAAAAAATAAAATATCTAAAAATAAGTACTCCTTCAGTTATCTTTTTTTCTTTACTTCTAACCATTAGCTCTTTTTATTCTGGAATAAGCTATTACAAAAATAAAACAGGAACAATCCAAGGCGAAGATACAACTCAATTCGTTTTTTCTCCCGAAAAATCCGAAAAACCCGAATTGCAATTTTTCGTCATGAGTTTTTGTCCTTATGGAAATCAAATCGAGGATGTAATCAGACCAATTGCCGACCTTCTCGGAGACAAAGCCGATATAAAACCACAATACATATTTAATAAAATTGCCCAAATAGATACATATTGCAAAAGCAGTTCCGGCGACCCTGACCAATGCGCTTCCTATGTTCAAAGCGGTTACTTCAAAGACGAGTCAGAATGTCAAACAGTTATTGCCGATAACCTAAAAAATTGTCTTGACACCAATAACTACATAAAAACAGAAGACGGTTCTTATTACAGCTCCCTACACGGTCGCTCAGAAGCCAATCAAAACATACGAGAAATTTGCGCCTGGAATCAAACAGACGACAAAACAAAATGGTGGAATTTTATTGACAATGTCAATAAGAATTGCACCTATCAAAATGCCGATACCTGCTGGGAAGAACAAGCCAAACAAGCTGATTTTGACACTAACAAAATTACCGACTGCTTTACAAACGATGCCATCGCTATTATCGAAAAAGAACTGGAACAAACCAATAAATATAACGTATCGGGCTCACCAACCCTTTTGATAAATGGTATTAATTTTCCACCAGAGTCTGCCTATGCACAAGACGGCAAAGGCTCTATAAAAATTGACAAAAAAGTCATTAGCCAAGACGAATATAGAACTCCAAATACTATCAAAGAGGCCATTTGTGCTTCGTTCAAAAAAACGCCAAAAGAATGTAAGGAAATCCTAGAAAACATCGACGGATCTGCTCCTGCCGCCGGCGGCTGCTAAAACCAGTGAATAAACTAAACGCCCAGCAACTACGAAGCAGCAAAGCTAACAAAAGTAAATCTCTACAAAAATCCATTTCCCGCAATCCAATCGTACTAATTTTAGACAACATTCTCGACACTTATAATATTGGATCATTTTTCAGATTAGCTGATGCTATCGCTGCTGAAAAAATCTATCTTTGCGGCAAAATAATCACTCCACCAAACATAAAAATTCATCGCGCTTCTATAGGCACATGGAAATGGGTTCCTTGGAAACAAATAGATTCTACCAAAGAATGTATAAAACAACTCAAAAAAACCGGTTATCAAATTATAGCCTGTGAACAATCTCCAAAAAGTATCACTTATACAAAAACAAATTACAAATTCCCCATAGCAATTCTGATAGGCAACGAATCTACCGGTATACCAAATAAACTCTTAAACGAAGTCGATAAAATAGTCGAAATACCAATGCACGGTATAAACAAATCCCTAAACGTTCTTATTGCTGCTTCAATTATCTGTTACGACAGTTTAAAAAAATTAAAAAACTAGTAATTTTGTCCTTTGTTTAGACCTTTTTTCTGATATATTTTGATATCATTATTTGCACTTATTTTTACCTATCTTTACACTATTTTTACCTCTTGCAAAGCTAAATTTCAACTGCTATTATATAATATATAATTTAAAACTGTCCTTGCGAGGAAATCATGTTTAAATTTCCTACCTAGTTGATTACATGACAATCTCATCGGGAAAAACCTGTCATCACGAGGAACGAAGTAACGTGGTGATCCCGTCGGAAGTGTAAAAGGCAAGATCTATTCCAACGAAATTGCCATACCTGTCCGCCTCTGGAGGATCACCCTGTTCCTCGCAATGACAAAATATACCGTCATTGCGAGCGAGTTTAGACGAGCGTGGCAATCCCGTCGGAAATTATAAAACCAAATGCCTTGAATTTAAAAATTAGAAATTAAAAATTACTTCATGTCTTCAGCAACAAAACAATATACCAGTAAACAAATAGTCGTTCTCGAGGGGCTTCAGCCGGTCCGAAAAAGACCAGCCATGTACATCGGCTCCACCGATTCCAGTGGATTACACCACTGCCTCACAGAAATTATCGACAATTCAATCGATGAAGCTCTTGGTGGTTTCGCCAAAAATATCTGGATAATAATTCACAAAGACAATTCGGCCACAGTAGCAGACGACGGTAGGGGAATCCCTATCGACATCATGCCCAAATACAAAAAACCGGCTATAGAAGTTGTTCTCACTACCCTACATTCTGGAGGAAAATTTGAAGGAACCGCCTACAAAGTTTCTGGTGGTTTACACGGAGTTGGTGCTGCTTGTGTCAACGCTCTTTCGCTCCAATTCAAAGCCGAAATAAGAAGAGGAAACAAAATTTATTTCATCGAATTTTCAAAGGGAAACATCATTCAAAAACTCACCCAAATCTCTAAAAGCAAAATCGACAAATTAGAAGAAATTCTACCAAAAAATACAAATGGCACCACCATCACTTTCAAACCAGATCCTTCCATCTTCAAAGAAACTCTAGAATTTGACCAAAAAACAATCCTAAAATCGCTCAAAGATCGAGCCTATCTTACTTCAAAAATTTACTTCCATTATTACGACGAAAGAGACAACACTCAACAACACTATTATTTTGAAGGTGGCATAATCTCTCTTATCAAGAATCTTAACAAGAAAAAAACTACTCTTCATGAACCTATTTATTTACACGGACAATCCGACAATATTGATGTTGAAATAGCCATCCAATACAACGATTCTTTCAAAGAAAATATTCTTTCTTTTGTAAATATAATAAAAACTTCTGAAGGTGGAACTCACCTCACCGGTTTTAAAATTGCACTGACAAGAACAATAAAAGAATATGCAACCAAAAAAGATCTGATCAAAAACAAAAAAGATCAAATAATAGGCGATGATACCAGAGAAGGATTGACCACAGTTATATCTGTAAAAATGCCCAGCAAAGATTTACAATTCGAAGGCCAAACAAAAGGAAAATTAGGCAATAGTGAAGTTCAACCAATTGTAGCAAAAATAGTCAGACAAGAATTAGACACCTTTTTAGAAGAACATCCAAACATTGCAAAAATTATTACAGAAAAAGCACTTTTATCCATCAAAATCCGAAAAGCCGCCAAGGCCGCCAAAGACGCTATCATGCGCAAAGGTATTTTTGATTCTCTAGGTCTTCCGGGTAAATTAGCGGACTGCCAATCAAAAATCCCAGAAGAATGTGAACTCTACATAGTCGAAGGAGATTCGGCCGGAGGCTCTGCCAAACAAGCCAGAGATCGCGGTTTTCAGGCCATTCTTCCACTTTGGGGAAAGGCAATCAACACCGAAGATATGCGTCTGGATAAAATTGTCAACTCTAGTAAACTAAAAGATTTTATAATCGCTCTCGGCATGGGAATAGGGGAGACAGTTAACCCCAAAAAACTTCGTTATCACCGCATTATACTCATGTCAGACGCTGATGTTGATGGTGCTCACATATCTACCTTACTCTTAACCTTTCTTTTTCGCCATTTACCATCAACCATCGAAAACGGCTTCGTCTATATAGCCATGCCTCCTCTATACAAAATAAAACAAGGATCCAATTCAAAATATGTTTATATGGAAGAGGAGAAAGAAAAGTATATAAAAGAACTAGACCAATCTAAAAAAATAGATATTCAAAGATACAAAGGCTTGGGAGAAATGAATCCTATACAACTCTGGGATACAACTATGAATCCCAAAAATAGATTATTAAAAAGAATTACAATAGAAGATGCCCAAAAAGCAGACGAAACGTTTCAAATATTGATGGGATCAGAAGTTCCACCTCGTAAGAAATTCATCACCTCTCACGCCCACTTAGCAACTCTAGATATTTAATCCACTCGTCATCCTAACTCCGAATTTAATTCGAGAGAAGGACTTGGCAAAACGTGTTTCGAATTTATTTAAAAATTAAAAATTAAAAATTAAAAATTTCCAGTCCATGCCAGATAACAACATAACAATCAAAACAAATCCAATAGGAAAAATCATTGAAACAGACATAGTTTCAGAGATGAAAAAATCCTATCTCGATTACGCTATGAGTGTCATAGTCTCCCGTGCCTTGCCTGACGTTCGCGACGGATTAAAACCCGTTCACCGACGTATCCTTTATGCCATGAATCAGATGAATCTAACTCCAGGCGGAAGATTTTCCAAATCAGCCAAAGTTGTAGGAGAAGTTCTCGGAAAATACCATCCCCACGGAGACATGTCAGTCTACATGGCTATGGTTCGTATGGCTCAGGAATTTTCTCTTCGCTATCCGCTGGTAAAAGGCCAAGGAAACTTTGGCTCAATAGACGGCGATCCACCTGCTGCCATGAGGTACACTGAGGCCAAAATGGCTAAAATAAGCAACGAAATGATTGAGGACATCAACAAAGAAACGGTTGATACTGTCGATAACTTCGATTCTACTCTACAAGAACCAACCGTCCTACCAGCCAAAATACCAAATCTATTACTTAACGGTGCCGACGGTATCGCCGTAGGCATGGCTACAAAAATTCCGCCACATAACCTGAAAGAAATCTGCGAAGCCATTGACTTTATTCTTAAAAATTGTCATCTAGAAAAAAAATCAAAAAATCTCAACGACATCAAAAATCTTCTTCCCAAAAATCCCACCACCAAAGACCTAGTATTAAAAGATGTTTACGAATTGGAAAACCAAAAGTTTCTTCTGGAAACAAAAAGCACAGTCGATGAATTAACTCAATTTGTCAAAGGACCTGATTTTCCCACCGCCGGAATTATTTACGGTAAAAACGGAATAATTGATATGTACAAAACCGGCCGTGGCAAGTTTACAATCCGAGGAAAAACCGACATCGAAGAAACCAAAAACAAACATCGTATCATCATCACCCAACTTCCTTACCAGGTCAACAAAGCTGACTTAGTCCAAAAAATAGCCCAGCTCGTCAGAGATAAAAAAATTACCGGTATATCAGACCTTCGCGACGAATCAGATAGACGTGGAATTAGAGTTGTGATTGAAATAAAAAAAACCGGCCGGCCAAATTCTATTCTTAACAAAATCTACAAACTTACACCCCTACAAAGCTACTATTCAAGCAATATCATTGCCCTAGTTAATGGTACTCCACAAACCCTAAATTTACGCCAAATGCTACTTCTATTTTTACGGCATCGAGAAAATATCATAAGAAAAAGAACCATTTTTGATCTAAAAAATGCCGCCCTCAGATCTCATATCCTAGAAGGATTAAAAATCGCCATTGATAATCTGGACGCCGTAATAAAAACTATCAGATCTTCGTCTACGGTAGAAAAAGCTAAAGAAAATTTAATCAAAAAATTCAAACTTACCGATCTTCAGGCCATAGCTATTTTAGAAATGCAACTCCGCCGTCTAGCCGCTCTGGAAAGACAAAAAATCGAAAACGAATACAAAGAAATTCAAGAAACTATCAACGAACTTACTGAAATAATCACCAAAGCCGATAAAATGGTTTCTGTCCTGAAAAAAGAAAATAAAGAAATAAAAGAAAAATATTCTGATCCACGTAAAAGCAAAATCTTCATCAAAAACCTGGAAGATTTCAACGAAGAAGACTTAATTCCAAACGAAAAAACTTTAGTGACAACAACCAAAACCGGTTACATAAAAAGAGTTTCCAAAAGTACTTACAAAGCCCAAAGAAGGGGCGGAAAAGGAATAGTTGGTATGGCTACCAAAGAAGAAGACGAAATAGATACAATCATGTCGGTCAATACTCACGATGATCTGCTATTTTTTACCAACAAAGGAAAAGTATTCAAAATTAAAGTCTGGGAACTTACCGAAAGCACCAGACAAGCCAAGGGACAGGCTGTTATTAATCTAATTAACATCAATCAAGAAGAAAAAATACAAGCCATCTTGCCAATCAGTCAAAAAAAGGATCATAAATACATCATCTTAGCCACCAAAAAGGGTATCATCAAAAAAACACACATTAACCAATTCAAAAATATTCGCCAAAATGGACTTATAGCTATCAAGCTCGACCCAGACGATCAACTCTGTTGGGCACAAACTACCAACGGCAATAATCAAGTTTTTATGGTAACTCACAACGGCAAATGCATTCGTTTTGATGAAACCGACGCTAGACCAATGGGACGCCATACCAGGGGAGTAAGGGGAATCCTGCTCAAAGACTCCGACCACCTCGTCAGCATGGACACAATTCCACTAGAAGCTATTAAATCAAAAAACAGAAAAAAAGTTTACAGAGATATATTGGTTGTCACCGAAAACGGAATGGGTAAAAGAAGCAGTATCTATCTTTACCCAAAACAAAAAAGAGGGGGAGTCGGAGTAAAAGTAGCTAATTTATCCACAAGAACAGGCAAAATTGCAAAAGCTCAAGTTATCTCTCAAGACCATGAATCTGTCATCTTAATTTCTAAAAAAGCAGTAACCATTAAACTTCCTTTAAGAAACATTCCACAACTGGGCCGAAATACAAAAGGGGTAATCCTTATGCGTTTTAAAACCAAAAATGACCAAGTCTCAACCATGACAATTCTCCTCAAACCAACAGAAATGAAAAAAAAGCTCAATAAATAATTAATATTATAATGCCATAGCTTTTTGTTCTGTTAAATTGGCAATACAAAACATACACTGCTAATACATACAAAAACAAAAATTTTACCCTAAAACAAGGATAAACTAGATCATTCTTTTTATATTTTTTTTATCCTAAATTTTATCAAAAAAACTTATTTCAACACTCAACTATAGGATAATACAAATTTTTCCTATAGGTTATGCAAAATAAAACTACCAAACAACCGGTATTTTTAACTTAGTTTTTTATTTAAAAATTAAAAATTTATTTGTAAAGCAAACAGAGCAGGGAAGTCAAAAAAAATTCTATCTATTCCCGCTATGAAACTTATTGTGTACTTCCCTCAATCTTTTATCCGTTACATGTGTATAGATTTGAGTTGTTGCAATATTTTTATGACCCAATATCTCCTGAACTGATCGAATATCAGCTCCAGACCTCAAAAGGTCTGTAGCCATAGAATGCCGCAAAGTATGGGGAGTGGCATCAACTGGTAATTTGGCTTTTTTTACATATTTTTTTACCAATCTTTGTATAGACCGAGAAGTCAATCTATATGATTCATCGTCAGCTCCAAACTCATATTTTCCTGCATAACGAACAAACAAAGGTTTGTACTTATCTATTCTCGTTCTTAAATACCTATCAATCAAATTTGCTGCTTTCTTAGAAATAAAAACCACTCTCGCCCTTCCTCCCTTTCCAATTACTCCAAATTCACGACTCACAATATCAACATTACTTCTATTCAAAGCCACAAGCTCGGAAACCCGCAAACCAGTAGAAAAAAGTAACTCCAAAATAGCGCGATCACGCAAACCGCTTCTTGTCGATAAAATGGGCTGGTTCAAAAGTTTCTCTACTTGTTTAATATCCAAAAACTTCAACGATTCAGATTTCCTCTTAGGAACATCTAACTTTTCTGGTTGCAAAACTCGATAATCATTCTTAATCAACCACTTTAAAAAAGAACGCAACGCAATTATATAATATCCCTGGGTCACTATTTTCATTTCACCATTCCTACCTTTTTTTCTACTCAAATACAGTCTAAAACGCCGAACCTCTTCCATCCCAATATCATCAATTTCCAATTTATTAAGTTTTTTTTCTGCAAAAAGAAAAACACACAGTTCATCTAAGTAATGTTTATAATTCCTAATCGTCAATTGGGAACAATTTCTTTCAATTTCTAAATATTCCAAAAAACGCCTGACAAGGTCAGTTAAATTTCTATTCATGTTTTTATCATATCATTAATCATCACCAACTTATTAAAAATCGTTTCTAGGACCGCTAAGGAAGTCACAAATATTTTTAGCCTTAATTACCGTATTTTTTAACTACTTCTCTCAAAAATCAACTTTTCAAAAGCCCGGAGAAGTTATTTTAAGGCTAAAATCAATTTTTCAAACAAAAACTACAAACAGAGAACCAAACCTAAATTTTCATCATTCTGAATTTAATAAGTTTTAAATTGATTTTGGAAATTGTGATTTGTAATTTGTGATTTACGCAAAGTGTATCCTCTGCTTCATCATCTCAACCATAGTCGCAAAAGATACATTGTACGACATATAAAATTCTAGTGTCTATCCCTCAGAGGAGCACTATCAACAACAACCTTGCCATTCTGAACTTTCCGTCATTCTGAGCTTGTCGAAGAATCTCTTTCTTTTGTGATTTGTAATTTGTGATTTGATGCTTCCCCGCAATAGCGGAGCCTATCACTTCCACCCCACTCCTGCTTTTCCACAACAACTATATCATCCTATATCAAGTATACCTGATTTTTCCATTCTCAAGGCTAAGTTATATCAAAATATATCAACTGTGAAAAATTATAGGACATTTCGTGAAAACTACTCTATTGTTATAGGACAGTATATTATAAGACATTATTCACCCCACTTCCCTATTTTTGCCTATCCAACGGTTTTTTTAACTTCCCTAGCCTCAAATTCAAACAAAAATATCTCAACTTTTTAATCTTTATTTGAAAAAATTGAAAATTGGATTTTGAAAATTGAAAATTAATGATCCTCCTCCCCTTCTCTTACTCTCCCAAATATTTTATTTTTTTATAAAACTCTTTTTTGTGGTGTTTTTTGTCAGCGCTTATCAAATATATATTTTTTCTTTTAGCCAAAGCAATAAACAACGCATCGTAAGCCGCAATTTCAAACTTATTCATTAACTCAGATACAACAAAAAACAAATCAATATCCATGTCTACAATTTCACACCGCAAAGCAACAAAGCTAAGCAACGCAGCTTTTAATTCATCTCTTCTATACTTACCTACTCCAAAAAATAAAGCATTAATTAACTCTAAAAACAAAATTCTAGGAACAACAAAAGCAACTTTTCCTTTTTTATATCTATCCAACAAATCCCTTGCACTCAAAAAATCATCCTCTTCAACAAACCACTTGACCACAACAGAAGTATCAATTACTATTTTTTCCATTTCCCTACTCTTTCATCCCTCATTTTAGAAACATAACCAGAAACAGGAGAACCCTTAAAACTCTTTTTACCTTTGCGCAACTTATCTATAGAATCAATAGCCTCTTCTAAGCTTTTCATGGTACCAAAACCAGACTGTACTCTTTTATATTTTTCTGGAGTTAACGCTACAAACAAAACACTTTGATTGCGCATTACCCAAGCCTCTTCTTCCTTGGCCAATACATCTTCTAAAACCTTCATGTCTCTACGCAACATCGTAATAGAAACCATTTTTGGATTAAATTGTTGTATATTCATCATAAAAACATTATACACTCTCATATACACATTCGTCAACACTTTATCCCCACTTCGTCACCACTAACATTCCCAATACCAAAGCTACAAATACCCAAGCCAACCCCATCCATGTTTTTTTAAACAATCTTCCCCTTATCTCTGCTTGTAACAAGCCAAAAACAATATAAATAAAAGACACCAAATATATTGACCCTTTAAATATTCCCACAGGCCAAAACGAAAATATCAATGCTAATTCCCCCATCAGCAAAGCCGGAATCCACACATAAGCCAAACTCTTATTTTTCCCATCATCTGGTAATTCAATAGTTATTACCCAAAACTGATATGCATACAAAATACAAGACACCAAAGAAACAAAAAAAGCGTTCAAATAATAACTCATCCTAAAAGACAAAATACTATCAAACAGGAAAAAGGCGGTCAGTAACACCAATACCAAGCTAACAGTATAGGCAGTTCTGTAAAGAGGCACTGTTTTGTACCCAATGGCAACCAAAAAAATATTTTCTACCAAAAATATTGTATTAAGAATAAAACCAAAAAATAAAACCAAAAATACCCTAGAAAATAAAGAAAGTGATAATAAACCCAAAAATAAACTTAAACCAATTACAAAACCAGCCGGCAATAAAACCATCATCCATCTCAATCTCCAACTCTTATAACTCCAAACTTTCAAAGATAACCAATAAACAAAAATTGTCAATATAGAAAGTAAGGCCACACCAAAATAATGCCAGTTATAAGGCAAACTCAAAACCACAAAAAACAAAACACTTAAAAAAAAGGAAGAAAGAAAAAACCTTGTTTTTTTATTCATTTTTTATCCCCATAAATACATTAACCACATCTTCGTTTTCCTCTAATTCCTGCCTCAAATCTAATAGTTTATTTAACTTATTCTCATCCTCTAAAATCATTGGACTTTTACATTTCATTCCTATTCCATATCTTACAATCTCCCAACCCCTTTTTTCCATTTTCTCAACCAAATCAGATAAATCCACATAATTAACCACAACCAAATTTTTATAAAAATCAATTACACCTAAATCTATCAATTCCAATTTTTTCTTCTCAGTTAAATTCACCACTTCTATCTCCCCTATTTTGTCAAACAAATATAAAACCGAGCCACTCTCTCCCAAATTACCATCGTTAGATTTAAAAATAAACTTAACCTCTGCCAAAACTCTTATCCTGTTATCAGTCTCCACTTCAACTACCACCGGTACTCCAAAAGGTCCATAACCTTCAAGAAAAAAAGTTTTCAAATCCGACTTGCGATTCTCGAAATTTTCCAAAAGCCTAACAATATTACTTTTTGGCATATTAACTTTTTTAGCCCTATCTAGGGCAATTCTAAGATAAGGATTACTCCTCGAGTCGGTATTATTGCCACCTTGTCGTACGGCAACCAAAATCACCTTCGCCATTCTGGTAAAAATAGCACTTCTTTTTTTATCCTCTATTCCCTTTCTAACTCTTATGTTTGCCCACTTAGAATGACCTGACATAAAAACTTATATTATTTTTCATAACTCTCATATTCTATCAATTCAGAGAAATCTTTTCCTACTTCAAGCTCAAATTCCGATTCATCCAAAAAATTACTATAAACAAGCTGACAAGTGGGAAAAAATTTTCTCAGCAAATTAACGTAAACCATATTCACATCAATAGCCCCATGTTTCAAAAAACATTTATCTTGTAAATCCAAACCTGTTTCCACCCCTAAAACCAAATAACCCATCCAATTCAATCTTCTTGCCAAAAAACCAGCCAAACCATTTTCTCCACTCTTGTTGATTATCGAAATCCTCATATCACTAGACAATAATCTGTTATCAGCAAAATCACGACTCAACACCTTATCCCAAGGAAATATCTCAAAATCTTGACCCTCGGCAATTTCTTCTTTGACCAAAAATCCATCGTATTTCATTCTCAAACTAAGCATATTAAATAATCCAAAATTTTTCCACATAACCAGCCAATCGCCCCAATCATCAATTTTATCAACAAGAATATTTTTTCTGCCAAAAAATCCAAAGTTATAAAAAAAAACATCGTTCAAAAGATCCATTTTCCCTTCCTGTTTAAGCAGTCTCACTATTTTAGCTGACTGATACCAACCATAACCACCAGGAACCCACAAAGGCAGTTCTGGATCGAGCTTAAGCACGTTAAGCATCCTTCTATCCACCGACACAGATACCAAAGCAATCCCATTATCAGATAACACCGTAAACCTAAAATCATCTCTCCCATTCCACAAGCTCTTTCTATTCTTGCAGAACCATCCAAATGCCATCACCAACAATACAAACAGAATAATAAATATCCTTTTCTTTCTGTATTTCATCCTTCTGTTACTTTGTCATCCTGATCCGCCAGTTGGCGGAGAAGGATCTAGCGTTAGCGTTTACAACAAACAGCACTTTGTGCCTAGATTCTTCACTTCGTTCAGAATGACAGAATTATTTTTCACTTTTAACCTTTAATTTTTTTAATAAATTTTTCAACTCCTCAGCCATTTCTAATCTAAATTTAACAAATTTGTTACTAGTCGGATGCCTAAATGCTATATAAAAAGCGTGCAAAAAGGGTCTGTCTAACAATTCCAGGCTACCACCATACAATTTATCCCCTACCAAAGGCCATCCCAAATAACTAAAATGAACCCTGATTTGATGTGTTCTGCCTGTTTTTAAATTAACTTCAATCAAACTATATTTTTTCTTATCTTTCTCATAGCTTCCCAATAATCTAAACCTTGTCCACGCTTCCTTACCATTCACTCCCACCGCCCACTTTGCAAAAACATAGGTGCTTCTTTCTATAGGAGCAAAAATCTCACCCTCAAAAGGCAAATCTCCTTCTATTAAAGCAATATATCTTTTTTCAATCTCTCTACCCTTAAACTGCATTTTAAGATTTGCCAAAACATTTTTATTTTTAGCCACGAGCAATATTCCAGAAGTATTCTTATCAAGCCTATGGACCACACCACCTCTGTTTAACTTCTTGCTCCAATCAAAATTTTGTCTCAACCAATCCTCGACTGTCGGATTCTTTTCATTTTCCCTATCCCTAGTAGACACTACACCCCTACTTTTATTTAAAACCAACAAATTTTTATCTTCGTAAATTATTTCCATATCTTTCATACACAAAATATAACAAACCAGCAAAAATCAACCAATCGGCTATATTATTATAGATCCCCATATTGCCCAAATTCCAATAATCTCTGACAAAAGAAAATCGCAATCGATCCAACAAGTTAATGGTAGCCCCAACCAAAACTAACTCCAACCCCTTACTTCCATTTTTTTTATAGAAACCAACAAAAAAAATCACAAAACACAAAGAAATAATTAGTCCTTTTTCTCCCCCAATCCCAAAACTAACACCACTGTTTTTGGTAACATCCAAATAAACAGCTAAAAACTCGTGTACAGCAAAAAACAAAAAACCAAACACAAGCCAGAACAATCCACCTCTGGAAAAAATATCCAATTTACATCCTTTCTTTTTCACACTTGATACAAAACGTCGCCTCCGGTTTAATAGCCAAACGATCTGTATCTATCATTTTGGCGCATCCTTCACATATGCCATATTTACCTATTCTCAACCTACTCAAGGCTTTTCTAAATTGAATCATTTGCTTTAACAAAAACTTGACCTTTACTTCAGATTCAAAATGACCCAATTGCTCGTCAAGGTCCTCTTCCAGTGAATTGTTAGAAGTTCTACTTTCGTCTCTAAAAGGATCATCCTTTTCCATTTCATCCTTTCTCTTTCTTAGCTTTTCAATCTCCTTTTCCAAAAATTTCTTAATCGGTGATAACAAAACAACAGGAAATTTGACTATATCCAACCTATTTTTTTTATTTTTCCTTTTATTTCCCATCTTCCTTTTTCTTCAAAACTAATAAGCTTCCTGCAACATCCCCAAGAATAAACAAACCAAGCAAAGAAATCAAGAAAAAAACTAAACCTAGAATTAGCAATTTACTTGGAAACAAACCTAAAATAACCAAAAACAAAAACAGCAAAGAAGTAAGCATATTGGAAAAGAGAAACAAAAACCCCTTTTTTCCACTCTTATACCAATAAAACGACCTATACTTGCTCCCCCAAAACAAAGTCAACATAAAGGTTAACAACAAAATCAATAAATAATAAAACTCCTCTTTGTTAAACCCAAAAATACAGTTAACCAACAAAAACAGAAAAAAACAAAAAATTACCGTTGGAGTAATATCCTCTAACACATTCCAAACTTTCCAACCAACTCGCCAACAAAAAACAAATACACCCAACAACACAAAGAAATAAGACCCAATGTAGCTAAAACCGGGATTCTTAATAAAAGAAAACCAATCCAAAATACTCTCATTCCACACACCCCAATTCAAAAACCCATAAAACATCCTGCCACCAAAAAAGAAAAACAATACACATAACCAAGAAAACTCAACAATCTTCATCTCATCATAATCGTCTTTCAAATTCCTCCAAACCAAATACAAAAACAAAAACATTATTATTATTTTTAATAACAAACTCAACATAATCACTGTCATATTTTACCAGCTACTTTAAAGCAATATCACCAAATGAGATAATAATTATACTTCAAAAACAATTTTTTGCCGAGGTGGCGGAATTGGTATACGCGTAGGTCTCAAAAACCTATGAACATTATGTTCGTGAGGGTTCGATTCCCTCCCTCGGCACTAATCCTCTATCGTCTGCTTTTCCATATCAAAAAAACTTACCTGTTTACCATTAAAATACAAACTCGTCTCCCCCACTGCCCCATTTCTATGTTTGGAAATAGTACACATCACCTTCTCTCTAATTTCTTCATCATCCCGATGCAAAAACATAACTACATCAGCATCCTGTTCAATACTTCCAGATTCCCTTAAATCGGACAACCTGGGCCTCCCTCCTCTTGCTTCCATAGCCCTGCTAAGCTGTGCCGCTGCCAATATAGGTACTTTCAACTCTCTGGCTAAATTTTTTAAACCCTGTGAAATCTCCGACACTTCTTGCACACGATTATCTCTACTAAAACCATGCATTAGTTGCAAATAATCAACAAAAATAAACTTAATATTTTTTTCCGCCTGTAACCTCCTAGCCCTCGTTCTAATTTCTGTTACAGTCAAACCAGGTGTATCGTCTATATACAAGGGAGCCTCTGCCAAAATACCCATAGCTTCCGATAAAGAATTAAAATCATGATCGTTTAATTGGCCGGTTTTTAATTTCCAAGCGTCTATCAAACCCTGCCTTACCAGTAGTCTATCCACCAACTCTTCTTTACTCATCTCTAGGGAAAATATACAAGTTGGAATCTTCTCCTCTACCGACACGTGTCTAGCAACGTTTAACCCAAAAGCAGTTTTTCCAACACCAGGTCTAGCCGCCAATATCAACAAATTACTATCTTGCATTCCAGCCAACATTTTATCCAAAACACTAAAACCACAAGGAACTCCCCTAAGCCCGCTTCCCAACTTTTGCAACTCATCCAATCTATCGAAACTGGCAGTTAATATATCTCTTATAGAATGGGGATCGTTTCTAAGATGACTTTTACTCAAAGTAAAAATCTCTTGTTCTGCCATATCAAGCATTTCTTCAGATCCAATAGTCTCGTCAAAGGCTTTTTCGCTTATTCTTGCCGCCGTAGAAATAAGTTCCCTTTTGGCCGACAGGGACTTAATAATTTTTCCGTAACTTTCCACATTTGCCGCCGTTGGAACATCATTGGCCAATTTTGTCAAAAATGCTTTTCCTCCAATCTTCGATAATATTTTCCTCTCTCTTAATTTTTCCGATACAGTTACAATATCAATCGGCGACCTGTCTTCATATAATCCCAACATCGCCTCGTATATATCAGAATGCCTCGAATCATAAAAATGTTCTGGTTTTAAAAAATCAGATACCAATAAAATCGCATCATTATCAATCAAAATAGACCCCAAAACAGACAATTCCACTTCTTTAGAATTCGGTGGCACTCTCAACTTATCTACCATAACCTATTCTAGCACCACCACTTCCATTCCATCAGGCAACTCAATTCTACTCCCTATTTTCAAACTTTCTTCCTTACTTTTTCCCTCTACATCCAACAAATCCAAAAAACTTTCTAACGCACCATCATCATTTTCATAACCCATCGGCACTAAATAACTAATTCCCCATTTTCTTGCCCATTCCAACAACTTCTTAATATATTTCAAATCTCCATCAGCCAAAGAAAACAATAATACATCTACATCCAAATCAGCAATTCTGTTAATCTCCCTTTCAGCCAAAGCCTCTTTTATTCCTTCAAAATAACAAACATTAATTCCGTCAAGACTAATCAAATAAACAACTCCATCTCCACATTTAATCCCCACCACCTCATTTCCATTTCTCTCATATTCACCGGGTCCACAAATAAATAAATTTTCTTCGTTAGCCAAAAACTGATCCCCCCCTACAACTATTCCGTTTTTAAACTCACCCACATCATTCAATCCAGCGGGTTTCAATAAAACCTTTCCTTTTTTACTTTTTAACACAAACACTTTATTTTTTAAATATTTTATTTCCATACATACAAAACAAATTTCTAATTACACTCATATCATGATATCATGTACCTTACATATGCTAAAAGAGTTACTACTAGCCATCTTGCTTGGGAGTGTCATAGGTTTTGCCGTTACGGGGGGAATCTGGAATTTCAAAAACAAAACAAACAAAGACACAGTTCGCCCCACCCCTGCAACAAACCAAACATCTCCAGCCATATCACAATCCAACAACACTCCCACCCCAAAAAGCACTCACTTTCTTGATATAAACAATCCAGAAAACGAATCTGTCACCAACAAAGGAAAAACAACTCTCTCCGGAAAAACTACTCCAAACAGTATTATTGCCATAAAATCCACCATTGATTCATTTTTTACAACCGCCGATAAAGATGGCAACTTTTCTCAAAACATAGAACTGGAAGGAGGTATTAATTTAATTCAAACAAGTTCCATAGATTCAAATGAAAACCAAGTCGATGCAGAAGTCATAATTACTTATTCTACCGCTAAATTTTAATGAACAAAAAAATATTAGTTCTTCCATTAATACTAAGCATCTTTCTAGTTACTAAACCCGTTTCTTGTGTCATTTTTGCTCAAGATGTCAGTGGCACAAACGAATCTACCACCTCGGAAGAAATTGAAAAAATTCGCAAAAGCGTTCAGGAAAAGGTCCAAGAAAAGTTAAAAGATATCGTTGAAGTAAAAACAACTCAAAAAGCTTGGATTGGTACTATTTCAAAAATTGAAGATAATGATATAACCATCAAAAACGACGATCAAGAAAAAACATTAACTTGCACCGACGATACAGTTTTTATCGATCTTAACAGAAATCAAATAAGTATTGATAAACTTAAGGGAGACCAAATTGTTCTGGGAATGGGCTACTCACAAAACGATCAACCCAATGTTCTCGATACAAAAAGACTTATCATTTCACAAAATAGTCTCGATGAAATGCGCAGTCATATAATTCTGGGAAAAATCACCGATGTTTCCCAAAGTTCACCGGTGTTTACAATTACATCGATAAAAGACAAGAATTCTCAATTCCAAATAAAATATGATTCAAAAAAAGTCAAGCAGGAAGAACTAAAGACAGATCAAAAAATAATCGTCATTCTTAAATCAGACCCAAAAAACAACAACGATTATACTCTAATAGATTACAAAGTTTTTTTAAATCTAACCCCAACTCTTTCAGAACCCAAAACCACAGTTACCGAAACACCTGCTACAGACTAAATTTTCCTTCATTTGCTTTTTGCTAACTAATTATATATACTCACCCAAGATGACAAACAAAAGCAAACTAAGCCATCATCACCGCCCTGTTTAATCCGGCGGGTCTTTGCTTGTCAAAAAATTCAATCCCGCCAAGCGGGATTTTTTTAGTTTCACCCACCGTCATCCTGAGCGTAGCCGAAGGATCTAGCGAGTAAAACGAGCGTTTAAAATTTATTAGTTTAAAATTAAATTAGAAATTTAGTTTTTTTTAGAAATTGAGATTTGTAAATTAAAAATCAAAATGGTGAGACGTAATAAATTTGACTTTCAAATTTAAACGTCTCTACCACGTTTAAATTGTTCTACAATTTATTACGTGGTGGTATTAGCTCAATCGGTTAGAGCATTCGCCTGTGAAGCGAAAGGTTGCCGGTTCAACTCCGGTATACCACCCCATGAAAAACAAAAAAACAAAATTACAAAATCTAAAAGGTTTTCGGGATTTTTTGCCCCAACAAATGTTGGTTAGAAACTATGTCAAGGGTGTATTTATAAAAGTTTTTACTGATTTTGGATTCGAACCTCTAAAAACCCCAACACTAGAATACGCTTCTACCCTGCTTGGTAAATATGGAAAAAATACTGACAAACTTGTTTATACCTTTAAAGACAAAGGAGATCGCCAAATAGCCCTACGCTACGACTTAACAGTCCCCGTCTCAAAGGTTTTGGCAATTTACAAAAACCAAATTACTCTTCCATTCAAACGATATCAAATCCAACCGGTCTGGCGAGCTGAAAAACCCCAACTTGGTCGTTATCGCGAAATTGAACAATGCGATATAGACATTTTCGGGCCAAAATCCCCTATTAACGATGCTGAGATAATCGCCATTATCTACAATATCTTACAAAAACTTAACTTCAAAAAATTCTCAATTCGCATCAACAGCCGTCAAGTTTTATATCAACTACTCAACTCAATCGATATCAAAAATGACCAAAATCCAATACTTCAATCTCTTGATAAACTCCAAAAATTAGGTAAAAAAAGAGTAACAGAAGAACTCATTAAAAAAGGTTTAAACAAATCTAAAATTATTAAAATCTTTAATCAACTTCTCGTCACTAAACCAGATCAATATCTAAATTTAGTTTTCAAAAAACTTAACCAATTAGATATACCAAAAAATGCTTACATCTTTGATCCAACCATGGTCAGGGGCCTTGATTACTACACTGGCCCAATTTTTGAAACATATGTAAAAAAACCAACCATAGGCTCCATTACCGGCGGTGGTCGTTATGACAATTTAATTTCGCAATTAGGCGGACCAAATATTCCAGCGGTGGGTACCACAATCGGATTAGACCGCATAGTTGATTGTATATTAGACCAAAACCTTCTCCCTCAACTACCAACTACAACCACTAAAATCTTAGTAGCCAATTTCGATCCAAAATTAGAACCCAAAACGGTCAACCTGGCTAATTTTTTACGCAAGAGCAAAATCCCCACTCTACTCTATCCTTATCAAGACAAACTAAGTAAACAAATTAAATACGCCGGTAAAAAGGGAATTCCTTATATTGCCATTCTCGGTCCTGATGAAATCAAAAACAATACTGTTACTGTCAAAAATCTCAACACCCGCACTCAACAAACTATTTCAAAAGAAAAACTAATAAAACTATTAATTTAGTTAGTAATGCATAATTAGTAACTAATGCGGTATAATTCCCTTTATGAAACAAGGAATACATCCAAAATATTATTCAGACTGCAAGGTAACTTGCACCTGTGGCAACACATTTGTCACTGGTTCAACTTTAAAAGAAATCAAAGTTGAAATATGCTCTAATTGTCATCCGTTTTTTACCGGAAAACAAACATTTGCTGACACCAAGGGAAGAATTGAAAAATTCCTAGAAAAAGTAGAAAAAGGCAAAAAATACAAAAAATAACGTGCCTACTATCGATACTAACATCGCCATTCTTGAATTTCGTCCTGGCGCCGGAGGCGACGAAGCCACTATCTGGACCCAAGATTTAATAAGAATATACACCCGTTATGCCAACAAAACCGGCTGGAAAATCAATCAAATTGACACAAACATCATCAAGATAACTGGTTTTGATGTCTTCAACCAACTTAAACATGAAATCGGTACCCACAGGGTCCAAAGAATACCAACAACAGAAAAACGGGGCCGTATCCACACTTCAACCGCCACAGTAGCAGTCCTCCCCATGGTAAGTTCCAAAGACATAAAATTAAACCTTTCTGATGTAGAGATCACCGCTTGCCGTGCCGGTGGTGCCGGAGGACAAAATGTCAACAAAGTATCAACTGCAGTAAGACTCACCCATAAACCAACCGGAATCACCTTTTCAGTTCGCCAGGAACGCTCTCAGCAACAAAACAGAGAAATTGCACTAAAATTACTAGCCACCCGTTTATGGCAAATTGAGGAAGACAAAAAACAAGGCAAAATTTCTTCTGCCAGATCAGGTATTGGTCAAGCTATGCGAGCCGAAAAAATCCGCACCTACAACTACGCCAGAAACCAAGTCAAAGACCATCGAATCAATAAATCTTTTAATCTCGAAAAAATCCTTTCTGGTGATCTCACTGACCTATTACTCGAATTAACCGTTTTAGACACAAAAAACTAACTACAATCTGTCATTTCTTTGTCAACTTCACATCAAATATCCTCTCTTCCCCGTCTCTCCATACTTTTATCTTCACAGTATCACCTATTTTTTTACTATTTATAATATTAACCAAGCTGGTTTTTTCATCTTCATCGTCTAATTTCTTGCCATCAATCTCAACGATAATATCTTCAACTTCAATTCCACCTTTTTCAGCCGGACTTCCTTCCAACACCTCTTGTACATAAACCCCCTGCGGAACCTCATTTAGCAAAGCAGCTTTTTTCGAAATTACTCTATAAACTACCCCTAAATATGGCCTATCAAATTCTCCCGTACTTTTAAAATTATCCACCGAAGCTTTAATAAGATTAATCGGCAAAGCAAAGCCAATATTTTCTGCCATTTGAGACACCGCTACATTTACTCCAATAACTTGCCCAGAAGAATTGAGTAAAGGTCCGCCAGAATTACCCGGATTAATGGCTGCATCAGTCTGGATCACATTATCAAGCTTTTCCGAACCCTCAAAAGACGATTCAGCCACAATTCCCCTGCCAAGACCAGAAACCACTCCAGTCGTTACTGTTGATCTGAATTCACCCAAGGCAGTTCCAATTGCAATGACAGTTTGGCCTACCTTAAGTCTATCCGAATCTCCCATCTCAACCGGCTCCAAATCACTCTTGTCAACTTTTAAAATCGCCAAATCAGTTACAGGATCTCTGTAAATATTTTTCACACTCAA
Source organism: Patescibacteria group bacterium (assembly GCA_018902845.1). Classification (GTDB taxonomy): domain Bacteria; phylum Patescibacteriota; class Microgenomatia; order UBA12405; family UBA12405; genus JAHIPV01. The sequence continues at coordinate 14,864 of JAHIPV010000022.1, read as the reverse complement.
TACCTCGTCGTCACTAGTAATTACCTTATACTCTGCACCTATTTCCGAAACTACATGCTTATTAGTTACAATTAATCCTTCCCGTGCTATCACAAAACCGGTTCCAATATCCTGTTCGGTTTTTTCCTCTTTCTTTTGTGGCACTTCTGGTGAAAGCCCAAAAAAATCACCCCAAAAATCCAAAGCCTTGGTTCTACTAATAGAAACCGTCACAACACTAGGTCCAACCTTTTCAACAACCTTGGTAACTATCGACTCTTCTTTTACAATCTCCCGGTCCATTATTGTCAACGAACCACCATCCATACTTCTTTCTCCAAAAATCTTATCTAAAAATTCAAATCTATTAATTCTGTCAAAAACCGCACCACCAACAACAGAACCCATCAAAACTACTCCTACTCCTACACCAATCAAAAAAACCTTAAATTTATTATTACTTTTTTTCCTCATTTCTTGTTTGCGATTTGTTTGTAAATTAAAAAGTTGCAAATTGTTTGTAATTTGTGTGATTGGTTATTGGTTATTGTTTATGAATCATTTAATAATGATTCATAAACCTTTTCATAAGCAGGATCATTATCTTCATAATTCCATTCTATTTCCGCATCGGGACTTACTCCTTCTCCATGGATATTTTTACCCCCAGGAAGCAACCACTTGGCTATAGTTATATGTAAACCACTACCATCCTCAAATTCATCTGGTCTTTGAACGGTTCCTTTACCAAAACTTTTTTCTCCCAAAAGTTTCGCCCTCTTGTACTCTTGTAAACAACCGGCCAAAATCTCCGCCGCCGAAGCACTACCACCATTTATCAAAACAACCATTTTATCATCCAACATTCTTCCTTTTGATCTGTCAACCTTATAAACATCAGTCGTACCATCAGATGACTCTTGTTTAACCACCACTCCTTCCTTCAAAAAATCAGATGCCACCATCACACTAGCCTCCAAAAAACCTCCAGGGTTATTTCTCAAATCCAGCACAATCCCAGCCAGCTCACCTCTTTGCTTAACTTCAAGCAATTCTTTCATAATTTCATCCCACTCCTCGTAAAGTCTCTCTGTAAACTTATACAACTTAATCCACCCAATTTTTTTTCCATCTTTTTCTTTTATTTCAAGCTCAACACTAGAAACTACTATATTATCCCTCTTCAAGGCCACATCAAAGGGCTTATCCTCACCTTCTCTGTAAATGTTCAACACCACTTCACTACCAATCTCACCCCTAATCAGTTCAACCGCCTCGTCTAAGCTAATCCCAACCGTGTCCTTGTCAATATTTTTCCTCTTGTCAATAATTTTCAAAATCAAGTCCCCCGCTCTTAAACCAGCCTTATCGGCCGGTGTCTTAGCCAACGGCGCTATCACTGCCAAAGTTTTCTCTTTATAACCCAAAGAAATACCAACTCCGCCAAATTCACCCGCCAAATTTTCCCTATTAGCTTTATTATCACTCGGGGGCAAAAACACAGTGTAAGGATCGTCCAAAGAATCAACTAATCCAGAAATAGCTCCATAAGACATTTTTTTATCATCAATGTTTTCCTTTTCTAAATAATCTTCCTTAAGTCTCCCTCTAACCTTCCACATCAAAGACAAATCCATCGGATTTCCCTCTCCCAATACTTCTACACTCCTTTGTCCTAATTTAAAACTGACACAAGACACAAAAACCATCAAAAAAGACAGTAAGGCTATGTTTCTTATTCTTTTCATCAATCCTCTATTCTACAACAAACAAAAGTCTTTTTGTCTCCGAATTAAGTAAAACTCTATATCTTTTTTTTTCATCTAAAACCGATTTTAATCCTTTAAAAGAATAATCGGTTATTTTTAAAACAGGCAATCTAAATTCAAGATCCGCTTCAGTTGCTACACTATCACCCACCAAAACAATCCCATTTATCCCCAAAACTTCCGCCTTTGTCACAAAGGCCTGATCCAAAAATTTTGTAAAAACAATTTCCCCATTCATACCTTCTTCCAAATCCCTTGTCTTTTCCAGACAAAATAATGATATATTTCCCCATGTTTTACCGGAAAAAATACAAATACCCTTAAGTTCCCATGCTTCAAATTCCAACGTTATTTCCCCATCGGACACATTAGAAACCCTAGCTTTAATCGGTGATAACAGTTTACTCTTTTCGTCTAATTTAATTTTTACTTTCAGATTACAAAACTCGTCCACATCCATCAGTTCCCCACCAACCGGAGACAGTAACCTCTTTTTGAAAAATTTTCCCTTTTTCAACAACAATTCACCTTTTTTGATCTCTTTACCTTTCAACGCCAGCAATTCATTCCGAATTTCTCCACCAAACCAACCGGACAACCATTCGTCTGACAAAACCTCCCTCAATTCCACCTTTTTAGATCTAGCCAAAACATCTTCCCTGTCAACCATATCACCTTTTTTTACCAAAAGCTCATAAACAGAAGCAGAAAATTTTAAACACCATTCTGCCAAAACCTTATCTAATTCTAATTCTTTACCCATCAATATTAATTGTAACAAGTTACAGCAAACACTACCCGTTTAATTTTACTTATTCCGACTTCACCACAAAAGGCAATAAGGCTAAATGACGCGCCCTCTTTACCGCCCTAGTCAAATGCTTTTGATGTTTAGCACAAACCGCAGTTATGCTTCTAGATAAAATTCTAGCCCTAGGCGACAAAAAATCTTTCAATAACTCATATTCCTCCCAACTAATTTTACTTTTGTCCTTACAAAAAGGACACTCTTTGGCTCGTGCCCTTTTTCTAATTTTCTTTTTTACTTTTCTCATAATATTTATTAAAACGGCATGTCCTCACTACTTTCCGTTTCTTTTTTGGTTTTACCAACTTTAACAGATGAAACTTTCTCTTTGTTTTTAGGCTCATCAATAGAAACATCATCGATGTTACCAAGATCATCGGGAATAACTATGTCCTCAACCTGTCCAGAAGTAACATCGTCTACTGGGGAAAAACTATCACCAAATTGAGCTTTTTGAGAATTATTCTTGGATGTCAACAAAATCATATCATCAATAATAATCTCCGACACTTGTTTCCTTTCTCCTTCCTGATTTGTCCATTCTCGATATTGCAATCTGCCAGCTACAAAAACTCTAGTCCCTTTTGCAAGCAACTGAGAACACAATTCTGCTAATTTATTCCAAGCAACAATCCGATGAAATTGGGCATCTTCCTTTTTTTCACCTTGTTTTGTAGTCCAACTTCGATTAGTTGCCAAACCAAAAGAAACAACTGCCATTCCTCCAGGTGTATATCTCAACTCTGGATCCCTGGTTAAGTTACCAATTAACATTACTCTATTTAGACATCTGCTAGCCATCTTTTTATTTCCTTTAAATTTTTAAAATTAAATAACGAATAATTTTCTTCTCTCTGTTTAAAAAAACGTTAAATGCATCAAAACTCTTTTTTTTGTCCAACAAAAATCGCATAACCCAAAACCCGGCCCTATTAAAACCGTTTATTTCGTAGGCCAGTTCTTTTGTACCCATACTTTCGGGTTTATCAAAAGTAATACCAAATCCTTTACCAAAAAACTTAATCCCGTCAAAAACACTCTCACAATCCTCTGTTTTAAAACTGGGATCAAGTTCAAAAATCAATCGATATGTCCACTTTTCTTTTGCCATAAACTAATTAAGTTCTTCGGAATTTACTTTCCAATTCAACAATTTCTTTTTAATATTTTTTTTAATTAACTTTTATATTCTACCAAATCTTTTAACTTTTTCCACAAGTAAAATTAACCAACTCTTTTAATTCTATACTTTTCACCCGCATCTTCAACCACAAAACCTTTTTTCTTAATTAAATCTCTTAATCTATCTGCCTCTTTCCAGTTTTGCGCCAATCTAAACTCCTCTCTGTCTTTAATCATTTTTTTTATCTCTTCAGGCACACTCTCAATACCTCTTTCTCCTACAGAAACCAAATTCAATCCCAAAACCCTATCAAAATCCATCAAAGTCACTAGTCTATCACCCAAACTTACACTCTCATCCTTCACCATCTTCCACACTATAGCCATTGCCTCTGGCATAGCCAAATCATCGCTCAGTTTCTCTATAAATAACTTTTTATATTTTTCATTTATTTTTATTTTTGCCCTACTTTTCACTTTCCTGCTTTCAACTTTCGATTTTTTAACAAAATCTCTCAACTTTTCTAAACCATTCTTTGCGGCTTTTAATGATTCAATAGAAAAAATCAATCCTTTTCTGTAATGACTCATCAAAACCAAATATCTTAATGCCAAGAGATCAAAACCTTGTTTAACCAAATCTTGTACCGTATATCCACCACCACCAGATTTGCTCATTTTCCCTTTTTTTAAACTCAACCAAGCATTATGCATCCAATAATTAGCAGTCATTTTTCCAAAAGCACCATAACCTTGAGCAATTTCGTTAGTGTGATGAACCGGAATATGCTCCATTCCACCGGTATGAATATCAAAAAGCTCACCTAAATATTTCGTCGACATAGCCGTACACTCAATATGCCAACCAGGAAACCCCTGTCCCCACGGACTATCCCATTTCATAATATGATCAGGTTGGTTGGTTACCCAAAGCAAAAAATCCCACTCATGCTTCTTTCCCTTATCAACTTCAACCCTGTTACCCATATCTAATTTTTCAAGTTTCAAGTTGGCAAACTTGGCATAATCTTTAAATTTTTCCGTATCAAACACTAACCCAGTTTTTGTTTTATAAGAAAAACCATTTTTTTCGATTCGTTTGGCCAATCTAATTTGTTCTTCTATATGTTCCGTAGCTCTACAAAATACATCTGGTTTCTCTATATTCAATAATTCCAAGCTCTCCATAAACTGCTTCTCGTACTTTTTGGCAATCTCCCACACTGTTAGTCCTTCTCTTTTTGCTCCCTTTTCCATTTTGTCTTCCCCCGTATCATTATCAGAAGTCAAATGCCCTACATCGGTAATATTCATTACCCATTTTGTTTCATAGCCAATGTACTTCAACACCCAATTCAACACATCCCAACTCAAAAAAGCATACATATTGCCAATGTGCTGATCCCAATAAACAGTCGGTCCACAACTATAAATCCCAACCTTCCCCTTTCTTATGGTCCTTAATTCTTCTTTCCTTCTACTGGCCGTATTATAAACCCTCATCTTCATAATCCTATTATATCCCAAAATTCCTCACTCCCCCTTCTTGCTAAACTCCCCTGTCGCCGTCATTTCCTCTGCACTTGGCTTCTTACCCCTAGCAAATGCACCACCACGTTTTTTCCTTTTCTTATGTTGTGGTGTTTCATCATCAACTACCGTCATTTGCTCAGCTCTCTCTCGTTTTTTTCTCTCCTTTAACTCTTCTTCACGCCTTCTCTCATCTTCCTCTTCATTTTCTCTTTTTCTTCTAACCTCTTCCATTTCTTTCTCCACATCACGCCCTAATCCCATCGCCTGCCTCAATTCTGCCATTTCTTGCCTTTTTTTCATCTCATCCTCCACCTGTTTTTCATTCATTTCACCTTTACTCATCTCTACTAAATCAGGAAACAAATCAATACCACTGCCACCATCACTATTTTTATCTTTTTTCTCATCAACACCAACAGCTTTTTTTACTTCTCCTTTTAACTGCTCTCCCAACTCATTTCCGATACTTCCCAGCCCTTCTAATACCTGCTTAGAAATCTTTTTTACCACAACCTATTCTACCTTACCCAAATCTTCTTTCTTTCTAGTTATCTAGTTATCTAACTCTTCCATATTTTAAGCTCTTTAACTTTCTCAAAATCCTTAATATTTAAAGTAGCTAATTTTGCCTTATTCTCAATACAACACGCCGCAATCAAAGCGTCAAAACCTTTGCATTGTCCACATCGAATTAACTCACCAGTTTTTTTAGCAATCTTTTCATCAATTTCAATCCTTTTAAAAGGTTTTATTTTTTGTATAACAGTTCTTTTATTAATCACACTGTTCATCGACTCGCCTGCCCACAGTTCACTAATCACAATTACCGGAACATATAAAAATATCTTTTCATTTTCAGCCAATGTTGCCAATCTTGCCAAAAACACACTTCCTTTTCTTATCTCTTCGATCAAAACTGACGTATCTAAAACAACTTTTACCATTCTGGAAACCTCTTTTTATTAAAGTCCTTTCTAACTTGCTCTAAATCACTCCAATCAGATTTAGCTAAAATTTTATCCCATTTCTTTAAATTCTTCTTATACTTTCCCCAATCAAACTGTTTCTTTTTCTTTTTTTTTACCACGGCTACCACTTCATCTTTATAAGTTATATCAAAAACCTGTCCCTCTCTTACAGCCAACAACATATTAAAAAAATCGTTTCTAGCCTGACTGGCACCTATCCTTATCGCTTTCATATTCTCATTGTACAACTTGTACAATCATATTGTCAAATTCAAGTTTGTCTTGTTTATAGTTTGTATGATTGGCTATTGTTTGAAAATTGTGGTTTGTGATTTGGAAATTTAAAAATCACATATTTTTACGTCCATTCATAGCTCTGCTCAAAGTTGCTTCATCCGCATATTCCAAATCCGCACCAACAGGCAATCCCGATCCTATTCTGGTTATTTTAACCATATCATCTTCAATATCAAGCTTCTCAATCCTATTTTTAATATATAAAGCCGTCGCCTCTCCTTCCATTGTCAAACTTGTAGCAATCAAAACCTCTATTTTATCCAAAGTTTCCAGATTCCTAACTCTTTCTAATAATTCAAAAATTTTTATATCTTCTGGTCCTACGTGTTCAAGCGGATTAATCACTCCGCCCAAAACATGATAAACCCCCTTAAATACACCCATTCTTTCTATAGCCAACATATCAATAGCCTTATCAACCACACATATTTCCCTCTCGTTTCTACTTTTGTCGGCACACACTTTACACAAATCTGTATCCGCCACCGAAAAACATTTTTTACAAATCTTAATATTTTTCTTCAAAACACCAATTGCATCCGAAAATTCTTCACAAAAAATATCGGGTACATTAAGTAAATAAAAAGCCAACCTGGTAGCACTTTTTGGACCTATGCCAGGCAATCTTTCAAAAACCGCCACTACATCTCTAATCGCCTTGGGTAAGCTCATAATAGATTAAAATAAATCACCAAACCCGCCCATCTCTTGCATCTTTCTTGCTACTTGTTTTTGTGATTTCTTCATGGCTCTATTGATTACATCAACCAAAATAGCATTTTCTACTCCATTAACTGACAAAAACTTAATCTTCTGATCACCGCTTATCTTAACTACAATTCCATTTTCCTCTAACTCAACAATTTCCTTTTCAACAGCTTTTTTTAATCTCAAGGCTTTCGCCATCATTTTTGCTTTACCAAACATATTTTTTTATATAATAAATAACTGTTTAATTATATATCAACCCTCGTTCAATCAACATTTTTATCCAAATATCTCTTTTGCCACGTCATACATATCTTCACCTGTTGTTATATCATCTGTTTTCTTTTTCGCTTGTACGGAATACAAATCATTAATAGGTATCTTTTTAGAATCTGCCAAAACACACTCAAACAAAAGAGATGTATTAAAAACCTTGTTTAGTCCCATTTCCACCACCTTTCGATTTCTATCCTCTTGCAACCTATCTTTATGAAAAGGATAAAAAACTTCGACCACCACAGTCATACCAGAAATAGATCTTGGTTTAGCCGCTCGCAAAAAAGCTTCAACAGAATGATTAAAAGGCTTTACAGCCATCAATACCTCACCCCACCTATTTTCTAATTCATTAAATTCCAACCCATCTCTTTCACCACTATTTTTTTGTACTTCTTGTTCTTCTTTATTTTTCTCTTCAACAAAATTCCCTCTTTTATCATTCACCTTTTTAGTACCTATCTCTTGAGATTTCTTTAATCCAATTTTAGGAGAAAAATTTGAAACTTTTTTGTAATTTGTGGTGGAATTTTTACTCAAAAATTCTACCACTGCCAACTGTAAAGGCAATTGTTCCAAAAAACTTTCTTTCTCCATCTCACCAGCATTTATCAAAAGAGACAACCACTCTTTTAAGCTCATCATATTCAAACCATCGTCACCCGCCAATATTCCAAAATTTATTAATAATTTTTTTTGAAAATATTCAATTAATCTAGCCCTATAAACCCTAAAATCCACCCCCACCTCACTCATTTCCTCTAATTTGCACAATATTTTTTTTGTCTCTTTTGCCAAAAGATCTTTTTCAAAATCTTCCAACGTATAAGACCCCAATCTCATAGAAAAAAATTTATCGGCATCTTTCATCTCAATACTTTGTCCAAACTCTAAAAACAATTCCATTAACATCTTTTGGGCATTTCTAAAACTCCCCTCGCTTAAATCAGCAATCTTTTCCAAAACTACCTTATCTACCTTAATTTTTTCACCTTTAACAACTCTATTCAAACAAACAGATAACTCGTTTTTACTTCCTTTTCTAAAATCAATTCTGACTAAACGGGACAAAACAGTATCCGGAATTTTTTCAGGATCCGTTGTACACAGAATAAAAATGGTATGTCCAGGAGGTTCCTCTAAAAGCTTAAGCAGGGCATTAAATGCTTCCTTTGTTAACATATGGACTTCGTCAACAATAAAAACTTTACGCTTTAATCTACTCGGTAATAAATAGGCCCTATCTTTCAAAAGTCTAACATCATCAATTCCCCTATTAGATGCAGCATCAATCTCTACTACATCAATACTCTTGTCACCATCCAACAACAAACAATTCTCACATTTCAAACAAACTTCTCCGTCTTTTGATTTAAGACAATTAACACTCTTTGCCAAAATTCTTGCCGCCGACGTTTTTCCAGAACCTTTTGGCCCACAAAATAAAAAAGACTGAGGAATATTTTTCCCTCTAACAATTTTCCTCAAACTTTTCGCAATATCTTTTAAATCCAATTCCGAAAAAGTTTTGGGTCTATATTTTAAATGAAAAATCATCATCCGTACCAATTAAAACAAATCAACAACAATTCAGCAATTACATCTTTCACATCTTTTTGTATCAACCAAAAATTAATTCACTCGCTCTATTCAAAACTCCTCTTGAGATTCTTCGCTCTCGCTCAGAATGACGTTTTCTCACACACACCCCTCCCGTCACCTCCTGATCACACCGTCATCCTGAATCCTCCACAGGAGGGTGAAGGATCCCCTCGGAATCAAAACCATCAAACTTATTACCTACCTCTGAAAAATCACCCTGTTCCCCATGGCAATATTCATTAAAAAATTTACTTCAATAAATTTTTTATCCCATGTTTAATCCATTCTCGCAAAACTTCCATTTTCTCTCTTTTAAAAACTTTCACCTCCTCATTCCATTTATCTATACAAATCACCACATCACCCAACCTAATCAACCTGTCGGCATCTTTTTTTTTGGATATAGGAAAAGCCAATACTTGTGGCACATAATCCATATTCCGATATTTTTCATTCAACTTTTTTGCTTGCAAAAAATTAACAAAAACAACACTGAGCTCCACGCTAACCAATCCCATTTCAACCAAAATACCTTCAATTATTTTTCTAATATTTTTCAACTCCCCATCATCAACCTTACCCTTTAACAAAACCACATTTTCTTTACTTTTTCTCATCTTTTACAAATCCAAAGCTATTTCCTTTCCATCACCTCTTTAACAATTCCAGAAACAAGCTCTCCTCCTGCTTTACCCTTCAATTCTGCCATTACTCTACCCATCACTATCCCAAAATTAAGTTCTTCAGATTCATCAACAATTTTTTTTACACACATTCTTATTTCCTCTTCACTAATTTCTTCAGGAAGATAAGATTGTAATAATTCTATTTCATACTCTACCTCTTTAATCAAATCATCTCGCAAAGCTTTTTCAAACATTTGCTTAGATTCTTTTTTGTTTTTAAGTTCCTTTTGCAAAACAACCAAAACATCATCATCTTTCATTTCTCCGGGGGGTAATTTTAAGGCTCTCTTTTCAATTAGCGATAAAAGAAACCGTAATATCTCCACCTTTTTTGATTCACCCCTTTTTAAGGCTTTTACACTATCTTCTTTGATCTTATCCTTAATCATTAGTCCTTCTTTTTTTACTTCTTCTACGACATTTTTTACGCCAAATATTAATTTTTTTTCTAGCGTAACGTTTCATTGAAGGTTTATTATAAACAAGCCTTTTTTTTACCTCTTCTATTATTTCCTCTTCTAAAAAAATCTTTCTAAACTTACCGATCACATCATTCTTGGAATCTCCCTTTTTTTTCTTTATAACAATTGGCATCCTCGTATTTTACCTTTCAAATTTAATTCTGTCCACATTTCAATTTTTCCACACTGGTTACTACCCCGTCTCCGTTAGTATCACAATTATTTTTAGTCTGTCCACATTTCAATTTTTCCACACTAGTCACCATTCCATCCCCATTAGTATCACAATTAACCACGGAAGGCGAACTTTTTGGAGTAACTTCCATCATCATATTAGAAGTCGGCACTAAAGTCACACCGGTTTTTTCAAGTTCTTCGTTTTCACTTTTTGTTTTAAAAGACCAAGGTATTCCATTATTGTCAAAAACGTCCTCCCCAATTCTTATTCGAAAATAATAACTAACATTGGCCTTTAATGGCTCAATACTTACACTATGACGAGTAGAAGAACCAGTTTCTGGTGCTCTTAAGAGCAAACTGGCTGGCGTAGTACCGTATTCAACCACACCCATAGTTTCTTTGTCAGAACTCCAAGAAATAGTAGCACTTCTACTACTTGGTGTTGCTACTACCCCATTTGGCTCATTCCCTGCCGAAGCTCCGCTCATATAAGTTCTTACCGTATTCATACCCAGTACACCCAATATGCCCACCAAAAACAAAATTACCAAAACAACAACTGTTTTTATGTTACTTCTGCCTAAATTCATAATCTATAAAACAAAACAGCACCTCCTAAACCAAATACACCAAAGAGTGTCAACAACAAAACAGGCATTAGTACACCAGTCTGGGGCAATTCATCGCCCCCACCCACATCAGCCGTCGAAGCACTCTCCGCATTCCCGGTAGTATCCAACTCTTCGGGAACAGAAGTGGGATTAACCTCACTGGAACTACCTGTTCCTACTACAAAAGAAGCTGCTTGGTTAGAACTACACACAATTATATCTGAAACCGTTTCTGGTTCAATAATATTGGCATCATTTATTGACCCATCTGTACAAATAAAATTTAAATTCCCACTACCAGCAGTAACTGCAGTTAAAGTTAAAGTTAAAAGACTACCATTAGCAGGCTGAGCATCCAAACTACTGCTAATAGCTGGATTCAAAGCTATCTTAACTATCCCCGCATCATTATCAATATTCTGATCACCCAGAACAAAAGGAAAAGCAGGACTTAAAACCGCCGCCACTCCATTAACGCTTAAAATATTTGAATCAAAATTGATCCATACATCAGCCGCATAAACCTTTTCCTCTCCAGAACTTATTCCAACCACAACATCAAAAGTACTCCCAGCATCATAGTTCCCACTGGCCGGACTCAAAGTAAAATACGCCGCCTTAACCTCTTTGGCCGCAACCAAAAACATAACCAGCGAAAACAACAACGATCTACAAATTGCTAAATAATTTTTTTTCATTTTACTCAGTAATCCTAATAACTAACTCATCGCTGGAAAAAGGAACTAAACCCTGAGACGCATTTTCAACCAACATGGTTACTGAACCTTCTGACACTCCGCCAGTACTAATCGAAAACTTATATTCACCAGTCTGCTTACCCGTTACCACAAAATCCAAAACTTTCATCACATCACCATCCGCCAAAGGCAAACCATTAGCTTCACTAATCATAAAATTAGCCACTACCAAACCCTTGTCTTCACTTGCTTTCATAAAAGCGGGTTTGGGCAAACTATCACCATAGTCTAAATCACTAACATCAAAAACATCTGGATCGTACTCAACATACAACTCCAAAGAATCAAGACTTACATCCGTTTCAGTCACTAAACTAACCCCAACCTTGTTTTCCTCACCCACTAACAAAGTATCTTTGTCCGTTTCAAAAACAAAATGCAACAAAGCGTCTTCTTCGGGTAATAAAGCATCACTCTCCTCACTAACAATCGCCTTCTTTTCAGGCACAACATTCGCCACTGTTTTTTTCTTATCCAAACCAGAAACAACTAACACACTCTCTGCAATTATTAACACCGCCACAACCGGTATTACAAATTTTAACCATTCTTGTTTTTTTTGCATTTTATTTTCTCCATTCATATTAATAATACTAACACTAATTAATTAATACAGTTCCTCCTGTCTCTCGTCAAGCGATTTAACCAACAAAGTCGTATCAGCCGTATTAACCTGACAACTACCATCCAAATCTTCTGTTATGTATCCACCGACCTCCACTTCTATATATTTAACAGCCACCACTTTAACTTGTGAAAAATCAAGTCCATTTATCCAACCATCCCGATTAACATCTCCAGCCAAAAGTGAATATTCTGAAAAATTATAAATCTTACTGGAATAAGTCAAGTTCAATTCACCACCAGCTTTTCCATAAGAACCAGCCTGATTCTCCATTGCATATTTCATTTGTAAATGCTTGGGGCCTTTAATAAATGCCGCCACACCCTCTGTTTCATAAAAACCCGTTAACTCCAAACTGCCAACAAAAATAATCTCTCCCTTTGAATTAACCTCTCCGGTATTCTCAACAATTACATCAGCATACGATTTCTTTGTTTCACCTTTCATAACAATTACCCCAACAGGCCAAGCCACCACACAATAAGCATGATTAGTCTTCACTCCAGCAAAGGCAATCCTGAAATTCAATATAGGAGTATCACCACCAATGGGCTTATCAGTTGGCTTACTGGTTGGCACTACTGGTTTATCTGTTGGTTTACTGGTTGGCACTACTGGCTTATCTGTTGGCTTACTGGTTGGCACTGTTGGTCTCGAAGTTGAAGTCGGCCTTAAGGTTGAAGTCGGTCTTTGGGTTGAAGTTGGTCTCGAAGTTGAAGTCGGCCTCAAAGTCGGAGACACGTCAACAGGAACAGCTGGTGTATTAGTTGGATTAATAACCACGGGAGTGTTGGTCGGGCCACCACCTCCTCCCACACTATAATCAACACCTACAAGATCACCCAAACTCAAAGCCATATCATTACTACCAAGATTCGGATTACTTCCACTTACCTGTGTTTTATCTCTATCAATGTTGATACTTCCGCTTCCCTGGGCAATCGTATTAAAAGTAACTGTCGCCACTCTAAACATTCCTGACTTAAGCCTATCGGCTGATTTCTCTGATTTAACCGTAAAAGTCAAACAATTATTTTCTACCTTTGTAAACAACAAAACATCAAAAGCATCATGGTTAAAATCAACCAAATAATCCACATATCCATCAGCATCTTCTACCAAGTTCAAATGATCACCGTAACATAGTGTAATTTTAGCAAAATCAACTTTAGCCATTTCATCTGTTCCAACGACTTGTTCAGTCTCTATAAAAACCGGCACTAACACATCTTCCCCGATATTATTAACTAAAAAAGTCTGCCCGGGAGAACCAACCCTTAAACTAGTTCCAGCAAAATAAGCACTTCTTCTTGTTTCTTGGCTCTGTCTTACCAAAGCAAGCGCTCCTATCAAAGCCACTATCGCCAAAATTATAAACAACAAAGATTTCGTATTTTTTTTCATTTTAATTATCTCCTCCAAAAACATCTATATAGGATCGCCTCCATAAAGAATAATCATATCCATCAACTATACCGTCACACTCCCCCATCGGTCCAGCAAAATCAGCCTCCCAACTATCTCGCACTACTGCCTCCCCCTCACTAATATCCACATATTCTCTTCGCCATACAGAATAATCCCGACCATCTATCTTTCCATTACAATCAGCATCTCCCCTTCCCTTGCCTAACCAATTAGGCCTGTCACCAACATCTTCCTGACAATACAAGTCCACCGAAACACTATATCCATCCATCTCATATCCCGTTGCAAACCAAGCATAACCATATTGAGGGTGACCATAACAAGCAAAATCATTTGGACACTCCTTACACATCCCTCCCACACTCAAAGTCGCATTTGTAGTAGAAACCAATCCAGCACAATCAGTATCAACCGATTGACACCAAACGGTATAATTACCTTCTTTTGGAACAGTCCATTGACTTTCTAAATTAGTTTCAAATTCATAATTTGTTCCATCAGAATATCCCGCAGTTATCTTTACATTCTCTGCCAACTGCCCAGTTCCATCATGCATACAACCAAGGTTTATACTGTCTCCGGCCTTAAGTACTAACTGACTCGTCCAATCTACAGTACTATCTATCTGCACTTGTGCCTGTAAAGAAGAATAGTTACAAGAAGGCCCAGGTGGCTGAGGAGGATTTGTAGGCGGTGGTGGTGGTGGCGGTGGAGCACCGGTAATAGGAGGCACAGGAGTCACAGGCGGACTGGTTGGATTCGGAGACACCGGCACCTTAGTTGCGGTTGTTCCCGGTCTTGGAGTTGAAGTCGCCCTTACACAATTACTCGTACACAAAGCCAAAGTATTATACCCACTACCCGTAGTAGGACTACATATCCCAGTAGCAGGATTGCAAGTATATCTTGTTTCTGGAGTTGGTGTAGCAGTTAAAAAAGCTGTAGAAACACAACAAGCACTACCTATAGAACAATCAGCATGACCCACAGAATAAGTTCCCAACCGACAACCACCAAGCATACAAGTTCCTCCCACTCCGGAACAATTACCTG
>JAHIPV010000004.1 GCA_018902845.1 Patescibacteria group bacterium | reverse complement strand
CGTCGTGGACCAGCCCCCCCCGCCCCCCCGCAACAACCGGCGCTGGATGGGCTGCGCCGGCCTGATCGCCCTCGCCCTGCTCCTGGCCCTCCTGGGCCTGGTGTGCGCCGGCGCCATCGGCGGTCTGACCGCCTGGTGGAGCACCCGCACCCCGCCCGCACCCGTGGCCACCGTCGTCATGGACGGAGGCGTCCTCAACGGCGCCGTGATGTGCGCCGACGCCTGGAACGAGGGGTCGGTGATCAACACCGGCACCCTCGTGCACACCACCATCCCCTCGGGGATCGATGGTGTGTACCAGGTCGTGGAGCTCCGCGGGGCCACGCAGGACGGCATCGGCCGCTGCACGGCCAACGGTGCCGTGGTGCAGGCGAGCGACGTGTTGGCTGCGGTGCGCAAGCACCCGGCCGGGAACGATATCCCGATGGGGGGTTACACCCTCATCGGATTCGGCACCCAGCGGTTCTAACCCGCTGGCGCGTCAGGGGCAAACTACCTCATCTCGTGGCAGGTCTGCGGTCCAAACCCGCAGTACCTGCCACACCAAGTTCCTTCCCCCTAACCTTACGCCCCCGTGTGTACCGAGTACACCGGGGGCGTTCGCATTTTATTTCTTTTCCCATCCCGAACAAAGTGAGGGATCTTCTCGAGAAGACCCCCGGCGGAGCCAGGCCAGGCTCCGCCGGGGGTCTGCGGTATCGTCAGGGTAAGAAAATATACGTGAGGTGGTCTGTGAATAAAATTATAATTCTACGCCATTAAATGTAGAAATGGTATCCAATATCCGATGTTCCATCTGATGCATCTCTGTTGGTAGCCACATTTTCCACCAAAAAATCCATGAGTTCGTTCATTGTAACTTCTCCATTTGTCATATATTTGCATCATACCATATTCCCACCTTCTTCCATCACAACTAATATCATCATAAATGAAAAAACCAGAGGTCATACTCTGATTTTTTCATGGCGGTACCTTTTGGTTGAAATTCTAACTTTTTTTGAACAGAATCCAGAATAATGATGTGCGTTTCCGCTTGCCTCCGCTCCTCTACGGCAAACCAAAACAGAAATTTTTTCATTACATTTTTTATTTTTTTCTGCACCCCATTTTTTTCTTTTAATAGGAGATGAAAAATTTTCTGTTTTGGTTTTCTCTTAATCAGAGAAAAGCGGAAACGCTCTATTCTGAATCGCAAAAGGGCAAAAATTCCTTCCCCCCAACCCCCTTCCTTTTTGCCCGCCTGCTTTGGCTTCGCCCCCAAAACTTTTCGGCGGACGGACGGCGGGACAGAAAACAAAAGAGAAGATAAAAGAGGAATAACGCTTGCCCCACCCACCCGTGCGCGCGTTGTGTCGAATGAACTCCCTTTTTGTTTGCCAAATTTTAATATTTTTGATACCATTGTATTAAGCAAGTTGATATACACTCAATATAAGTAGTGTATTATAATAGTTTATCAAAGTCAAACCAATATGGCAAATACAGTTAGCGAAAATATCCGCAAATTGCGAATCAAAAAAGGAATCTCACAAGATCGCCTCTCAAAAGACGCTGATTTGGCGTTAAATACCGTTGTTAAGATAGAAACAGGCGAAAGTCCGAATCCTACGGTGGACACATTGGAAAAACTAGCCAAAGCCCTCGGCGTGGAGACGGCAGAATTGTTTAAATAAAAATATGGCATATAACGAAGCAGACACAAGAGCAAAAATAATTGATCCAAAAATAAAACAGTCCGGCTGGACTGAAGATTTTATTACTCGTGAATATTATTTTACTGACGGAAAGATTTTTCTCGTTGGCGATGAATCAAAACGAAAAGAACCAAAAAAAGCCGATTACATTTTATATTTCAATGAAGCTCTACCTCTTGCAGTCGTTGAAGCAAAGGAAGAAGGAAAGCCCGCCGTTTCCGGTATGCAACAAGTCAAAGAATACGCCGAACGGCTAGATATACTTTTTGCGTATTCTACCAATGGACACGAAATTGAAGAATTTGATTTTACAAACAACACACAAAAAACAATTGAAACTTTTCCAACGCAAGATGAACTTTATCGAAGATATTTGAAAGCGAAAGAATTATCCGAAACAGAAGTTTTGCCACTCGCTACCGCTTATAATAAACAAACTTTCAATACCAACCCTCGCTATTATCAGCAAGTCGCTATTCGTCGTGCAATTGAAGCAATTTCCAAAGGTCAAAAGCGGATTTTATTAAACCTAGCTACAGGCACGGGCAAAACAAACATAGCTTTTCAAATCGCTTGGAAATTAAAACAGGCAAAGAAAATCCGCCGTGTTTTATTCCTTGCAGATAGAAATGTTTTACGAGATCAGGCCTTTAATACTTTTGAACCATTTGGAAATGCGCGTGGATATATTGAAGAGGGGCAAGCTCCAACGGCTCGCGACATTTATTTTAGTATTTATCAGGCAATGTGGAGCGAAAAAGACGGAAAAAGAATTTTTGAGCAGTATCCCAAAGATTTTTTTGATTTAATTGTGATTGATGAGTGTCACAGAAGCGGATTTAGTACTTGGAACGAAATCCTAAAGCATTTTTCAACAGCAATTCAGCTTGGAATGACCGCAACGCCGAAACAAGATGAAAATATAAACACCTACAAATATTTCGGTGATCCAAAGAAGGAAAATCAGGCCGTTTACGATTACAGCATGGCACAAGGAATTGACGATGGGTTTCTTGCTAACTTTTTGCTTCACAAAGTAAAACTCAATATTGATAAAGATGGAGTAAATATTGAAGATGCCGTTAAAAAAGGAGCGAGAGTCGAAATACCGGACGAAGCTGAACCGAATGATTTTTACAAAATGGAACAGTTTGAAAAAGGTATCATTTTGCCAGATAGAACCGAGAAAATGTGCGAACATCTTGCCGGACTCATTAAAACTTATGGCGAAATGCAAAAAACAATTGTTTTTTGCGTAACCATGGAGCATGCCGGCGAAGTCGCAAAACATTTACAAAATCATTTTGCTTACCTTGGCTTTCCAAATTATGCAATCCGGATTGTCTCAGAAGAAACTGACTCATTGGCGCTTCTAAAAACTTTTCAAGATCAAGCGCAAAATGTTCCAGTTGTTGCCACTACTGTTGATTTACTTTCCACTGGTTTTGACGCGCCCACAGTTCAAAATATTGTTTTTATGAAGCCGATACGCTCGCCAATAGTTTTCAAACAGATTATGGGGCGAGGTAGTCGTATTTCAAAAGAAAAAGGCAAATTTTGGTATCGGGTAATTGATTATACTAATGCCACAAGATTGATTGACGAATGGATTGAGGGCAAGCCCGAAATCAAACCAGACACGCCAAAAATCAATTTTCTTAATGGAATTGTTGTTGAAGAAGATTCGCTCGCACCTGTTGAAAATGCCTTGATGACAATTCAATTATCGCCAAATGAGCAAACGCAAACAAGAACAAACGCAAGCGGTGAATTTAGCTTTTCCAATATTCCGGAAGGGAAAATAAAACTCTATGTGGCGGCAAACGGCTTCAAGCACAGAGAAATTACCATTGAAACGCAAATAAGCGACAAGGAGCAAATTCAAATTGAGCTAGTTGCCCAGAAAAAACCTGTTCCGCCGATAAAAGTTCATGGTCTTACTGTTTTTATTGAGGATGAAATGATGTTTGAAGTTGATATTTTAGGCAAAAGGCTAACGCTTAAAGAATATGTTGCTTATTCCAAGGAGGAAATTGGAAAAGTTGTTAAAAATACTGATGAATTGAAAACGCAATGGATCAAGCAAGAATCCAGAGACGAGCTTATTACTGAATTGGAAAATCAAGGTATCCATATCCGTATGCTTGCCAAAATCACCAATAATACCGAAGCCGATGAATACGATCTTTTGGCGAATCTTGGATTTGGCGAAAATCTGCACTCACGAAAAGAAAGAACTGATGCCGTCTTAAATCGTGAACAAGAATTTTTGAAAAGTCTTAATAAGGAACAGCAAAAAATTGTCAGCGGATTGCTTTTGAAATATCAGGAAAACGGAGTAACGGAAATTACAAAAGCCAATGTTTTTGATGTATATCCAATGCCCGGCTTTATGTATTCGCAAAAAGCCTTCGGCAATCCGCAAGCACTTCGGCAAAATGTTGATCGCTTGCAGGAAAAAATTTATGCAAATTAACGAAAAATAAACTATGGCAAACGATTCAATTTCAAATAAATTATGGAGCGCATGCAATAAAATGCGCCAAGACCCCGGAACAACGGGCGCTTTGCAGTATGTTGAGCAGTTTTCGTGGCTTTTGTTTTTGAAAGTATATGAAGAAATAGAAAACGAATATGAAGCCAAGGCGACATTTGAAGGCAAAACCTACAACCGTAATATTGATAATGAATATCGCTGGAGTGTGTGGACTGGCAAGGATTCTTATATTACAGGACCAGATCTTTTAGAATTTGTGCAAATAAAACTTTTTCCATATTTTCGCACTCTTTCCGGCAATCGCACAAAAGAAATTATTTCAGAAATTTTCAACAATACTCAAAACAGAATGGAAGACGGCTATTTACTCCGTGAAGTTGTGGATGTGTTGGCTAGTGTGGACTTTTTTGGCGATGAAGATTCTTTCGCAGTTTCCAGTATTTACGAAGGTCTTTTTGCTCGCATGAAATCGTCAGATATTAAACCACTTGCTGAATTTCACACTCCGCGCGTTATTGCTCGTTTTATGACGGAAATGATATCTCCAAAAATCGGACAAACTATTTATGACCCTTGCAATGGGCCGTCCGGCTTCTTGACTGAGGCGTATCATTTTATGCGTCCGCAAGAAAAAAATACCAAAGATAAAGAATTTTTGCAAAAAGAATCTTTTTATGGAAAAGAATTAAAATCATTGCCGTTTATTTTGGGAACGATGAATATGATGCTTAACGGAATCGCTACACCAAATATCCGTAAAATGAACACGCTTTCAATCAATCTTTTCAACCTCACCGAAAAATATGACATCATTCTCACAAATCCGCCATTTTCCGGAACTGTGCGAGGTATTGAGTCAAATTTTCCTTATCCTTCTGCTCAAACCGAGATTTTATTTTTGCAACATTGTTTGCGCTCACTTAAAGACGGCGGAAAGTGCGCGATTATCTTCCCCGAAGGCGTGTTATTCAAAACTGATGATCAAAGTTATGTAAATACAAAAAAGGAATTGCTTCAGCAATTTAATTTGCACCACATCGTCCGTTTGCCGAACGGTTCTTTCGCACCTTATACGAACATTCCGACAAATATTTTATTTTTTGAAAAAACAGGACCAACAAAAGAAATTTTTTACTATGAAATGCCGTTGCCAGAAGGTTTAAAAAACTTTTCAAAATCAAAGCCAATCAAGAGCGTATATTTTGAAGAAGCCAAAAAATTATGGGAAAAGAAAGAATTAACCGAACAATCGTGGATTGTGCCGGTAGAGGAAATTATCAAAAGTAACTACAATCTTGATGTAAAAAATCCGAACAAAAAAGCGGAGTTTGAGCATCTTCCACCAGAGGAATTAATTGCTAAAATTGAAGAGTCAGAAAAAACAATAATATCGTTACTTTCGGAGATAAAGGATTTAATTAAATAGCTATGAAAAGCGATTGGAAGCAATATAAAATTAGTGATTTTCTTCTCAGAAAAAAAGAGACAATTGTTCTTGATGACAAAAAAACATACAAGCGCATTACTATAAAAATGCACAATAAAGGCATTTGCGTGAGAGATGAAGTTGTTGGATCGAGAATAGGAACAAAAAATCAATTTACTGTTATAGCAGGTTGGTTATTGCTATCAAAAATCGACGCTAGGAACGGTGCTTTCGGCATAATCCCCGAAGAAGCTGACGGTGGAATTATTACGGGTAATTTTTGGGCTTACGAATTGGATCTAACAAAAATTAGTCCCGATTTTTTCTTTTACTTTTCTCACTCTGCTAAATTCTTAGAATTTTGTATTGCTTCCAGTCAAGGTGCAACAAACAGAAGATATTTGCAAGAAGAACTATTCTTAAACAAAGAAATTTTGCTTCCAACACTTCTTGAACAAAAGCGGATTGTAAAAAAGATTAAGGAGATTGAGGAACGCACTAAATCAATTATCAATGCAGAAAATTATATTGAAAAAGCGGTTAATGCTATTGTGCCATCTGCCTTAAGTAAAATTTTTAGCGATACGGGTTGGAAAAAAGAAAAAATAGGTGATCTGATTGATGAGATTAAGACAGGAACAACCCCACCATCAGGCGAACAAAAATATTTCAAAGAAGAGCTAAATTGGTTCACCCCTTCTGATTTTAAGGGGCAGATGTATCTCGAAAATTCATATCGCAAAATTTCTAAACTCGCGATTGATGATGGAAAGGTAAAAATTTATAAAGCCGGGACCGTTTTATTTATCGGAATAGGCGCAACTCTTGGAAAAGTAGGGATTTTGAAAAACGAGGCGACTTCAAATCAACAAATTACAGGAATTAGATTTAAAGAAAATATATTACCAGAATTTGCTTATTACTGGTTCAAGGCAAACTATTCAACAATAAGAGGTTTATGCCCCGCAACTACATTGCCCATTCTTAATCAAGACAAAATAAAGAAATTAGTATTTTCTTTCCCAGATTCAATTGCTGAGCAACAAAAAGTTATTGATCATTTAAATTTAATTGAAAATAAAAAAGAAGAAATTAAAAAAGAAAGATCAAAACAATTTTTGATAACAACCGCCTTAATGCCTTCTGTTTTGGCAAGGGCTTTTAACGGTGAATTGTAAATATGGCAAAAAATATTCTTAATCTAAATCACACAGATGCCAAAAAATTCTTTTTAACACAAGAGGTTTTTTCAAATATTGAGTTACCCGATTATTTTGTTTTTAAAAATGTTTTATCTGCTACCGATAAGGCATTTAAGAAAAAAGTACTAGATTTATCAGACTTAAATAAAGCAAAAGAAAAAGAAACGATAAATCACATTTTATACGGCAATAAGGATGGTAAATATGCATGGAGAAAGTATCAAATTATAAATCCGTTGTTGTATGTTTCGCTGGTCAACATTATAACTGAAAAAGATAACTGGAAGTTTTTACAAAATTGTTTTAAGGAATTTCAAAAATCTAAAAATATTAGATGTGAAAGTATGCCTGTAATACCGTCGGGAAAGAGAAAGCAAAAAGCGGCGCAGATTACTCAATGGGTAAATAATGTAGAAAAAAAATCAATTTCGTTGGCACTAGATTATAAGTTTATATATCACACAGATATCAGTAGTTGCTATGGATCAATTTATACCCACTCTTTGCCATGGGCTATACATACAAAAAAAATTGGAAAGGAAAAGAGGGGTTATAATGAGTTGTTTGGCAATAAGATTGATTGTCATCTTCAGGCAATGAATAATGGTCAAACCAACGGTATACCAGAAGGAAGTAGTTTAATGGATTTTATTGCGGAAATTGTTCTAGGATATGCGGATTGTGAATTATCGAAAAAATTGAATAAAATTATTGAAAGTAAAAAATACTTTATATTAAGATACCGAGACGATTATCGAATTTTTGTTAACGACATTAGCGATGGAGATATTATTCTAAAAAGTCTTAGCGAGGTGTTACTTGATTTAGGTTTTCGTTTAAATACAAACAAAACCTGCTTCAATCAAGATATTATTGGTGGCTCAATAAAAGACGATAAAGTTGATTCGTTAAAGTATGGATTGGTTCCTAAAAAACTATCAAAAACTGAGTTGCTGCGACAATTATTGATAATTCAACAAATCGGTAAAAAATTTCCTAACTCAGGAATTCTAAAAAATAGATTATCAAAAATTATAGATGTGGTTAAATCAGAACATTATAAATACCAAGAAAAAACAATAACTGGAATTCTGATTGATATAGGTTACAATAACCCGAATTGTTTTCCTTTCATTGCTGGTTTGATGTCTGACTATATTCCAAAATTGTCAAAGCAATCACAACTTGATTTATTAGTAAGAGTCCAAGAAAAAATAGGGACACTTTCGAATGCTGGTTTGTTGGAAATATGGATCCAAAGAATCGCGCTTGGATTGAAATTAAAATTAGATTTTGACGAGACTCTTTGCAAATATGCTTATGGAGATTACAAACAAAAGATATTTACAAACGACTGGATAAGCGAAAAAACAGTAAAAGATATATTGAGCAACGGCGTTTTTGTTAATCGGGCAGTT
Organism: Patescibacteria group bacterium; assembly: GCA_018902845.1. Classification (GTDB taxonomy): domain Bacteria; phylum Patescibacteriota; class Microgenomatia; order UBA12405; family UBA12405; genus JAHIPV01. Next base: position 54,135 of record JAHIPV010000004.1, on the reverse strand, counting down.
ATAGATAAAATTAAGCCTAAAATTGAGAGAAGGGAAATACAAGTGTTTAGTTATGAAAGCTAAAATTTATGAATACATTCAAGCAATCTGCGATTGAGATATTAAAAAAGGCAAAAACGCCTTTGCACTATACCGAAATCACTCGGCTGGCTTTGGAATCTGGCATCTTGGAAACAGAGGGCGCGACGCCGGAAGCGTCAATGAACGCACAAATCACGGTAGATATTAAAAACAAAGTTGAAGGCTCGGATTTTATCAAAACCGCGCCCGGAACTTTTGCGCTCAATCCAAACAAAAAAGAAATCAAAGAAACGCCAAAGATTATTGAAGCGGAAAAAGAGGAGGAAGAAAAAATTGTTATCGCTGGAGGATTTACTGGAAAAGGTGGCGAGCATTTGGTATGTAGCGAATTGCTTTTTCGTGGTTTCAATGCCAGCATAATGAGCGTAGATGTTGGAATGGACATTGTGGCGGTCAAAGATAATCAATTGTTTGGTATTCAGGTCAAAACTTCAAATCTTAATAGTTTTGACACTTATGTTTTTGATATTCGTAAAGTATCATTTGAACGCCACAGCAACGGCAATATTTATTATATTTTTGTTTTGCACGGCGAAAAGAAAAGTAATTTTTTGATTTTGCCATTTCACGAAGTTGAAAAGAAAGTACACGAAAAAGCAATTTTGGAAGTCGGACACGGAAAACGCTATCGTGTGAATATAAAGTTTAGAAATGATAAGGTATATCTCGGAAATATGGATCACGAAATGGACTATTTCCTTGATAATTGGAATCTGATAAAATAAGACAAAAGGTGGCGCGCCAATGAAATTGGCACAGCCTCAAATTCCGCCGAAAAAAAGAATCGTCCCCGCGAGGGCGTGGCGGAAGGGGGGTTTGGGGGGAATTCCGCCACGCCCGAGCGAAATCAAATTGTGGACAGCCCCGCCGTCCTGCTCGTTAAGAGCAGAACCCCGCACAAAAGTTTTCTTTTCCTTTTAGAAGAAAAAAATCGGCGCGCGCAAATCAAAAATTGTGAAGAAAACTTTTTTGCGGGGTGGCGAGGTTTCCGAGCGACGGCAGGGCTGGCTTCCTTATTGGGGGTTTTCGTCAAAAAATGTTCGAACATCAATCAAAAAACACCGCCTTGGCCTCGCTAAAGCTTGGCTCCGGCCGTGCGTCGCCAAAGGCTATGTCGGCGGTGCGCGGACAAAGTCCGCTAGGTGGGACAGAGCGATGAATTCGGATAAAATAATTATGTTGACTGATACGGAGGAGTTAATGTCTTTAGTTTTTCAATAAGCCACATACGGGCTAAGGTGGAAGTTTGGGTACCCATTTCTGTAGCTAGTTGACTCATGTGTTTTTTTAGTTGGGGTTGAAGTCTAATAGTTAAAACACCATCTTTCGGTGCTTTTAAATTGACTTTTAAATTTACTTTTTTTGTTTGATCCAAAAAATCAGTAAAATCGTGGGTGTCCCAAAACTTGGCTTCTTGCTGTCGATTTTTGAAATTTGGAATGGTTTTTGTTTTATTTTTGGTCATTTATTAATTTCCTTTCTTTACTACTAGAGTCTCTAGCAGTAACAATATAATATTAAAATCGTCCCAAACCAGCTCTTTCAACTCCATAATATATGGTAATACAATGTCATACAGATGTCAAGAACTTAATTTTTGTTTTTAGAATTTGTCGTAAAAAAAAATGAAATCTTGCTTGGTTATGTAATGCTTATTTCAATATTGCAATTACTTCTCTAAGATCTTTTAATATCAAATCCGCCTGAGAAAAATCACCGTTTTTAGTATAAGTACTCGGAATCGCAACACATAACATTCCGGCCGCTTTGGCAGCTTGAACACCAGAAGGAGCATCCTCGAGAACTAGACAATCTGTTGCATCTACTCCAAGTTTTTTTGCTGCTAACAAATATCCTTCTGGATCAGGCTTTCCCTTGGTAAGCATATCTCCGGAAACCATTGTTTCAAAAAAATCAGTTAATTTTAATTTTTCTAATTTTATCTTAATATGCCTTATTCCAGCTGATGAAACTACCGCTCTTTTGATGTTTACTTTTTTAATATAATCAATTAATTGAAATAGCCCTGGCATGGTAATCGGCATTTTTTTCTCGATTAGCTTAGTGTATTCTTCTTCCCCTTCTTCCATTAATTTTGCTGGATCTTCTTTTAAACCATATTTATCTTTCATAATGACCCAATTGTCCAAGACTCTTACTCCAATAACGTGAGGTATTTTTTCTTTGACCACAACACCATGATTTCGTATTACGTTCTTAAATGATTCTGCTCTGGTCAATTCACTGTCAACCATCAATCCATCCATGTCAAAAAGTACCGCAATTGGCTTTTTCATCTTTCAAAGTTTAGCAAAAAGTCACTGTAATATTAAACTCTTGTTGCGGGAGTGGAATATCTTGCAGGGATACTTGGGACAGGGCGGGTTGGTGAAGCAGAATTGAATGGATTTGGTGCAAAAGCGAGCGGGGTTTATAATTAATCTATAAATTATGAATAAAAAAACTACAAAGAATGAGTGTTGTCCTGAATTTAATCCGAAAAAATGGGACGAAAAAACATTCGATTGGAACAACAAACAATTTGTCAAGGAGACTATTCCTACACTTTTTCATATTCCCTTTCCACCGATGATTGGAAAAAAGATAACTAAAATGATGGAACTGGCAACAGGTGCAAGTAAGATAGATGCAAAAAAAGATGAGGTTTTGGTTTTATTCCAGGATCCAAGCGCATTCAAATCAAATATTTATATTTCTGTAACCGGAAATGTTGCGGGAGCAAATAATGTTAAAATTTCCGGTACCTTTATTGCCAAGGTATACGAAGGCCCATATAACGCAATCCCCAAATTTGTAAAAGACATGAATGTGTATTTACAAAAAACAGGGAAAAAGGTTGCCAAAAATGATGAGTACTATATCCATTATGCATATTGCCCAAAGTGTGAGAAAAAATACGGGCATCATTATATGATACTTTTTGCCAAAGTCTGAAAAGTTAAGAAGATGGATATAGATTTTTAGGTATACTCTCTGCCGGGTAATAAATTGCCTGGCGATTTAAACATGGCCGGGTGTGATGGTATATATTTGGGTATTTTTTAATTGGTGTTGATAAAATAGCCTATGAAACAACTATTTTTGACTTCGAGCGGTGATTGTGTGATAGATGATATCGTTAAAAAGTTGCCAAAAACACCAAAAGAATTTAACTTGGCTTTTATTAATACTGCTGCCGAAGTAGAGGATGAAGACCATTGGTGGGTTAGAGCTGAAAAGGGCAAATTAATTGACGTTGGTTTTAGTGTTGATGAATTTTCAATTAATGGAATGACTAGGGAGGAAATTGAAAATAAATTAGAAGACAAACAAATAGTCTATTTTTGTGGCGGAAATGAATTTTATTTACTGGACCAAGTGATTAAAACTGGTTGCGGGGAAATTATTAAAAATAGAATTGAAAGTGGAATGATTTATATTGGTTCAAGCGCTGGATCAATGATTGTTGGAACTAGAATTGATTTAGTTTCAACTATCGACGATCGGTCAAAGGCACCTGGTTTAAAATCGACTGGACTGAAAATAATAGATTTGTCTATATTACCCCACTGGGGAAGTGATGCCTTTCGTAATGAATACTTAAAAAGATTTGAGGCGATGTATACCGAAGGAGTAAAAATAACTCCGTTAACAGATCAACAATACGTTTGGGTTAATAATGATTCGATTCAGATAATTGAGGTTTAGGGTTGGAGGACTGGTAGAATTATGTATGAGATTAATGTGGATTGTTGGCGCGACTTTGTTGATAAGTCTTGTTTCCTTGATAGGGTTGGTAGGAATAATTTTGAGTAAAAAAACCTTAAAAAATGTGCTGGTGTTTTTGGTATCTTTGTCAGCCGGAACATTAATGGGTGGAGTATTTTTGCATTTATTGCCAGAGGCAATGGAAGAACTGGAAACAAAGATGGTACTTAACACTACCCTACTGTCTTTTTTGCTGTTTTTTGTACTTGAAAAGGTTTTGGGCTGGCGACATTGCCATGAAAGTGAATGCGAAATACATAGTTTTGGCTATATGAATCTTTTTGGAGATGCAATACATAATTTTGTTGACGGATTGGTAATTGCAGGGGCTTTTGTTAATAGTATCCCCTTGGGGATGTCAACCAGTCTGGCTATATTGGTTCATGAAATACCACAAGAAATTGGAGACTTTGGTGTTTTGGTTCATGCCGGATTTAAAAAAAGGCAAGCATTGTTAATGAATTTTTTGAGCGGACTGGCGGCTGTTTTTGGGGCTTTGCTGGGATATTTTATAAGTGAATCGGGAGTAGCGATGGAAAAATTTTTGCTACCTTTGGCGGCTGGCGGTTTTTTGTATATAGGGGCTAGCGATCTTTTGCCCGAAATTAGAAAAGAGAAAAGTTTAAAGAAATCAATTTTATCTTTTGTGATATTTTTAGTTGGGATTGGGATGATGTGGCTGTTGGTGGATTAAGTAAACTTAAAGCTAATTTGGTATATTGACTTTCGGTTTTTATTCGGGTAAAAATAAGTATGAAGAAATTAATTGTAAGACACTGGACTGAAATGGTGGTGATGGGGTTGGCAGGCTTGTCATGTGCAACTTATCTTGGGGTAGTGGAAATGATTTTGGGGGTATAGAAAAGGAGAAGAGGAGGGTTTGATGGGGCAGTAGAAACGAAGGAAGCGAGATTGAAAAATAGGTGGTTTATTTAAGCAAAAAATCTGATATTATCTAAAATGTGGAATTGATGAAAAGGGTGAAGAAAAAAATAGTATTTTTTAGTTTTGTAATATTGTTACTGAGTTTTCATTTGACCAGAGACCTGCTACAGGTTTTTGGAGCGAAAATTTGGCTGACCGAGCTGTGGCACGAGACGTGGATAAAAGCTTCGAACAATTTACTGGGTTTGATTCATTTGAGTTACGGAAAATGGGCGGAATGGCCAATGATAGGGATAGAAGCTGTATTGGTATGGGTTTTGGGTAAAAGAAGAAAGACCTTGAAGTATATATATAATAGATTAATGGAATAATTTGAGTGTTTTTATTTTGATTTGGTTGATTTTTTGGAAATTTCGGCGAGTAAAAATTGATTGGGACCCCAAGAATCGATGATGTTTTTTGTGAGTGGGACGGCTTGAGACCAAAGTATGTGAAATATTGAGGCTAAAGTTTTGGCAAGAGAGGGACTTTTGATGATTAAACCCCAAGTTTCACTGTCTTTGGCAGTGGTGATTCTGATTCTATTGTCTTGGATGGCAATTCTTTGATTGATAGAAAAAATAGGGTTGTCGATCGTTCTGATTTGGCGTGTTTTTATATAATTTGGATCACGGCCGAATTGATAAGAGATGACATGCATGGCCCAGTCGTTTAGAGTAATTATTTCTTTTATATTTTTTTGTGATTGTTTGGTTCCTTTGGAAACATCTTTATTCATTTGATAACGACCAAAGATGTCCATTGGCATAAGGTTTTCAAAGGCAAGAATGGGCGTGTTGATATCTTGATCTAATTCTCCGAGATAAACTTTTTTTGCACCTTTTATGCCGGAATAAAACTTAAAATCTGCATTGGATTCATCTTTGTGAAAATCCCCTTTTAACTGAGGAAGAATATCAACAATATCAAGTTCCAGGTTTGATATTTTTTTTCTTTTTTTCCAAAGAATATCCCTTAAAACCGATGGGTTTTTTGCAGTAATAGTTGTTTGTTGCTTTGTAAAACCATCGCTTTGTTTTAGTTTTATTAAACCCTTGAAAGAAAGATTCATGAGAATGTCATAAACAGTAGTGCGGGGGATTTTGGTCAGTTTTGAAATTTTGTACGGGGAAAGCTGGTTTTCTTTTAAGGTTTGAAGGTAAACTTTGATTTCGTTTTTGGTAAGACCAAAACCGGACAAGGTCTTATAAATTTGGTTCATGGGATAAAGTCTATCACTGTCGGAAGTGTTCGTCAACTTTGACAGTATAAATCGAAAGTCCTATAATCGCGAAAAGTTAAAAATTAATAAAAAAAAATGACAGAAACAAAACAAGGAATTAGAGTAACTCATGTTGGAATAAATGTAGTTAGTGAAGAAGAATATGGTGCAATTGTAGTAGCAATGAGAGATTTGGGTATTAGAGGAGAGGCAAGACCGGTCGAAGATCATCGGCGAATATTTTTTGAGATTGGTGATGAGGTTGAGTTTGAAGTTCAATTGTGGCCAGATGGAAGACCACCAAGGGTTCATCTGGATATTGAATCAAAAGATCCGATGGGGACTTTGGCTCAAGTTGGAGAGCCTATAGACTGGGGCGCGGAGTCAGTACCAAGAGGGATGGTGAGGGTTACGGATACATTCATGGTGATGACAAGACACATAGTCAAAGAATAAGAATAATTGTCTTATAGTATTGATTATTGGGGAATAAGTAGTATAATTTGCTTATGATGGAATACACAGAAAAAGCGCTTTCTTTGGAGGAAATGACGGAATTGACGTTTAGAAGTGCAAAGCTCGGGATTTGGTTGCCTAGAGATTGTGGGGGAAGTAACGGAAAAGTGTTTTTTTATGATAATAGTCGACGAAATGGAGCGAGCAATCGTGGTTTAGAACATGTTAGCAAAAAACGAAAACTAGTTGATGCTTCTGGTGGTAAGGCGGTTATGTCTAGAGGAACAATGGATAATACGGGACAACAAGCTCGTTCAGTAATGCTCCCACAAAAGAGAATTTAGAAATTAGCTGAGTAAAAATTGCTTAAAGGCTAGATAAGCGGAATAAATATCCCCTTTGTGAGCGACTTCAAAAGGAGCATGCATGTTAAAAAGAGCGATGCCGGCATCAACAACATCCATATTATGTTGAGAGAAAAATATAGATACCGTTCCTCCACCCCTAAAATCGACTTTACCAGTTCCGGAAGCGGCTTGCCAGATAATTTCTTTGTTGCTATTTAGAATTTTTCTGATTTTGGCCATATACTCAGCTGAGGCTTCATTGCTACCACCCTTTCCCCTGCCACCGGTGTATTTTTCTAAAACTAATCCAGCACCCATGCGAACGGCAGTAATAGGATCAGAAACATCAGCAAAGTGAGGATCAAAAGCGGCAGTGACATCGGCTGAAATGGCAGACGAGGCGGACAGGCAGTCACGAAGCTGGTTTTCGTCAAACTGGTTAGTTTCGGCGGCCAAAAGTGAAGCAATAAAATCTTTGGAAAAAGATGAAATGGCGCCGGTGTTGCCATAAGAACCTATTTCTTCACGGTCGAGAAAAATAACTACGGTAGTTTTGTCTGGATTTTTTATATTCAAAGCGGCCTGGATGGAAGCATAAGCGCAAACACGATCATCTTGTCCATAACCTGCAATCATGGATGAATCAAAGCCTATGTCTCTGGCCGAACCGGCGGGAACAATTTCGAGATCGGCGCTAATTAAATCTTCTTCTTTGATGGCATATTTTTGGTTTAATAAATTTAGAATATTGTCTTTGACTTTCTGTTTAGATTGTTTATTTTTTGTTGAGTTGGAACCAATAAGTAAATTTAAATTTTCACCCATGATGGCATCTTTTAGTTTTAGTTCCATTTGTTTTTCGGAGAGATGAGGCAGAAGATCGGTAATAATAAAAACAGGATCGGTTGACTTAGAACCAATATTGATTTTTATTCTTTGGCCATTTTCCAAAACCACTACTCCTCTAAGCTCTAGTGGCAGAGTGGTCCATTGATAAGTTTTGATACCACCATAGTAATGAGTTTTCATGTAGGCTAAATGTTCTTTTTCATAAATTGGAGTTAGTTTTATGTCAAGACGAGGCGAATCAATATGAGAAGCAATGACATTAATACCCGAGGATGTCGATTTTTTGCCTTTAATGGCAAAAATGAGGGCTTTGTGGCGATTGACTAAAAATAACTTTTTCCAGTTTTTGGGGGGTTTGTTTGTGAAATTAATTTGGGTGAAATTGTTTTTTGTTAATAATTTTGTAACCGTTTCCACCACTTCCCTTTCGGTTTTGTTGTTGGTTAAAAAAGTTTTGTAATCATCGGAAAATTTGTAAGCTTTATTAATAGTGGTACTGCTCCATTTGTCAAAACAAAACTGGCGTTTTAGGGAAAGTTTGGATGCTTGAGATTTGTTTGATTTATTTGGCATGAAGGATTTTAACATTTTTGTAAGTGTGATATTATGAGGACATGGCGAGAACAATAGTAGAAATAAAGGATGGTAATTTTTTAGAGCAACATTATCACGGGCGGACACCGCCACCTGCGGCAGTAAAAGCGTTTGAAACGGCGTACTTTAAGACGGGAGAGTTGCCGACAGTAAGGGTGCCAGTGAGATTGTTGAGAAGAAAGAGAAAGAGAAGAAGTGGGTCATAGCTTGGTGAGATCGTAGTTTAGTTTTTTTAGAATTTTTTGGGAGTAAGTTTGGTCGGTAATAATTTGGGGTTGGCAATAATCATTAATCAGGACTGGGATCAGGTCGATTTTTTCTATTTCATTTTGATTAAAAAATATTTTTATGGCCAAACCTTGTCTGGTTTGCTGTGACCACATTTGATCAAAAATAAAATTACCAAGACTATAAAAAATAAATTTATTTTTGTATTTTTCTAATATTTGAATAGTATGGGGATGGTGGCCGATGACAATTTCGGCCCCAGCATCAATGGCTGTATGAGCAAAATTTATTTGCGATTGATTGGGATTGTTGACGTATTCATTGCCCGAGTGCATGGAGACAATAACAAAATCAGCTTTTTGTTTGGCTGTTTTTATGTGAGATTTTAGACTATCAAGATTCATAGGATTAGTACCGGGGCTGTTTGGGGTGGCAAAATAAGAAAGCGGAACTACATCAGAGTCGTTGTAGGCTAAAAAGGCGAATTTAATGCCATTTTTTTTTATGTATTGAGGTTGGGCGGCCTTGGTTTGATTTTGGCCGGCGCCAACATATTTGATACCAGCTTGGGAGAGATATTGAAAAGTATCCAGCAATCCTTTGTTGCCAAAATTAGGAGTGTGGTTATTGGCTAGAGACAGAATAGAAAAATTATACTTTTTTAGAGTTTGAGCTAGAGTTGGGTCGGCTCTAAAAAGCATTTCACCGCTGTTTATGGCCCGACCTTCTGTTAAAGAGGTTTCTAAGTTGGCAAAAAGTAAATCGGCTGATTGTAAAAAGTCTGCTGTTTTTGTAAATGGATAGTCGGGACTATTTTGTTTTATTTTTTGGGCGACTGTACGAGAGAGCATAATATCACCGACGGCTATTAGAGAGGCTTGGATTTTTGGTGTGGGGGTGGGGGTGGGTATTGTTTTTGTAATTTGAGATAGTGGAGAAGAAAGATGGGTCTTTGATTTGTTTGATTTGAGTGAAAAGAAATAAAAAAGAAAAAGAGAAAGAAGAATTACTGTTAAAAACAAGAAAGTTTTTTTCATTAAGGAGATATTGAAATTCCTAGTTTTTGAAAATCAGAATCGAATGTAAAAATTGTATGGATTTTATATTTTTTGCAAATAGCGATTATACTGGCATCCGTGAGAGATAATTTCTTGTCTGTATATTTTTTTAATAGATTAAAACTGTCCAATTCGATTTGTTCATCAACAAAAAATTCGATTAAACAATTGCTTTTTATACTGTTTTTGATAAATTCAATAAATTTTGAGGTATTTGACCACCCACTATCGTATCTCAGTCTGGTAACTGCTTCATCAATAACATAATTCGATGTACATATAAGCGAATTTTTTTTGATTTCTTGTTTTAGAAAATTTTTTGCTATCTTATGATTAATGTCGTTTTTTAGAAAATGAGCTAACCAGGCACATGTGTCAACAAATATTTTGTGTTTCATTTGTAGATAGAATCAACATCCTTGGATAAATTGTTTTTTTTTGATTTGGCAAAGCCTGCCATTTTTAGCAATGGATTATTTTTGGTTTTTAAGGCAATTTGCACATTAAGTATTTTTTTATATTCTATGGCTATGCGATCTAAAACATCTTGAATAATTCTTGACCTTGATGTGTTTAATTCGTCGGCAAGGTTGTCAAAAATAGATACCGTGCCTGAGTTTAAATAGATTTGATATCTGTTCATATATACATTATATGGACTATGGTGTATATCCGTCAAGATGATAAAATGGGAATTATGATTGAAAAGATTGTTGAAAAAACGCTAACGCTAGATCCTTCGTCCGATGAATCGGACTCAGGATGACGACACGGTAAATGATATTTACAATCTTGATTTAATTGATGAAATTGTAATATAAATTTGATAAATTAAGGGCATATGAAAAAAATAAAAATATTGGCGTTGTTGATGTTAACTGGATTAATGTTGGGCGGATGTGTCAAAAAGAAACAAGTTCCGGAGAGTAATGGGGGTAAAATTACGGTATCAGAGGAAGAAAACGGTTTGTTTAGCGGGTCTTTGAGAGATTTGGTATTAAAGGGAAAGCCGGTGAAATGCGCTTATGAAGTTAAAAACGAAAATAGCAGTGCGTCCGGAATTACTTATGTTTCGGGCAAGAAAGTGCGAGGTGATTTTAAAAATATTGGAACAGACGGAGAAGAGATAGAAAGCTATTTTGTTAGTGATGGAGAATGGACTTATACTTGGTCTTCGGAAGGTAGCAATGGCATGAAAATGAAAGCTGAGGGTTGGGATAAAAATGAAGAAGAAGTCGATGACACGGGTGCAGATTACGGCGGAATGAGCTATGAGGATAGCAATAATATAGATACAAAAATGGATTATAAATGCGAGGAGTGGAGGACAGATGATTCTATTTTTGAAGTACCGAGTGATATTGAGTTTAAGGACATGAATGCTGAGATTGAAAAAGCGCAGGAATCGGCAAAATCAATGTGCGGAACTTGCGACATGATAACAGACGAAGACGGGAGACTTGAGTGTAGAGAAAGTTTGAGGTGTGATGAGTAAAAAAGATAAAAAAATTGTTTTGTTTGATATTGATAATACATTAATTGACTCTGAGAAGATTGGACGGTTATGTACAAAAAAGATTGTGCAAGCTTGTAATACGAGCAATGAAAAGTTTGAAAAAATTTTGAATAGATATGTCAAGAGCTTAAACTCTTCAACCGATTTTAATCCCGATGAACTTTCAGAATTGTTGACCGATAATTTTAAGGTTAGTTCGATTTTACTGAAGAAGATTATTTTTGAAAAAAAAGATAGCTATTACAAGTCGCTTTTTACTGAAACGGTTGAGGTTTTGGAAAAATTGAAAAAGAAATGTATTTTGGGAATATTTTCTGAAGGACAAAAAAAATATCAAATTACAAAATTGATTAATTCTGGAATATTTAAATTTTTTGACAATAATTATATTGGTATTTACAGGAGAAAACTTAAAAAAAAAGTAATTGATTCATTGCCCTTTGGAGCTATTGTTGTTGACGATAAAAAATATGTTGTAGAAGAATTGTTAAAAAGAAAAGATTTGACGGTGTATTGGCTTGATAGACAAAAAAGTGATGAGGGTTTGGGGTTGAATAGGATTAGTAGTTTAAATGAGGTGGTGAAAAAAGTTTTGGGGTGAGGTGATTTTTTCACCTATTTTTTGTTCAACATCTTTTCTGGCTCTGCCAGCTACTTGACCGCCCTGTTTGGCATCTTTTTTTAGTTTTGGAAAACCTTTTGAATTTTTTTTGCGGGTAATTCTGGTTGTGGTGGCTTCGGCCAACATGGTAAATATTAACTCCATGTCATCCATGTGGTCCCGTAAATTTTCTTTTTTTAACTTTTTATATTTTTTGTATTGCCCGACTTTCATTCCAAAAGTTTCGTTCATGATTTCGTTGGTTAATATGGCGAATTCTAGGCTATGATATACATGGCGGTTTTTCCATTCATCGGTTAACTCATTTCTTATGGCTATACCTCTGGCTCTTTTTTCAATCCAATTTTCAGGGTAGCCTTTTTGGCGGTATAAATTTTTCATACGGGCCATGGCTAATTCCGGATTTTGGATTTCTTCTATCCTTTCTTTGCCGACTTTGGCAAGCCAAAGTTTGAATGGTTCTGCTTTTTTACTGGGAATGGACTGGATGATTCTTAAAGTATTTTGAACATTGGCACAGTCGGTAAGATATTTTTTACCATCTGAAGATATTAATTTCAGTTGTCGACAAATTGTCGACAACTGAAACCGGGTTTCCCTTTTTTCTCTTTTTTTCATTTTGTGCCAATAGTTTCTTGGATTGACGCTGTCAGTCAGGGCTTGAATAATATCAACAACAGAAAAATACCATTGTTTTTTGAACCATATTCTTCTGATTTCTTTTTGCTGAAAAATTACCGGCTGAGAATTTGACGTTAGTTTATTGTCCATGTTTTATTCTATACCCGAATAAAATACGAAGTCAATCAGAGAATTAGGATGGTAGACTATAGTAGAATTGTCAAGAAATAAAAAAAATGCTTAAAAAACTAATATCAACTAATCCTGCCAGAAATTACGAAAAAATTGATGAAGTGGAAATTTCCAGAGAAGAAGAAATTATAGAAAAGGTAAACAAGGCACAAAAAGCTAAGCTTGGATGGAAAGAGATGTCTTTAGAAGATCGAATACCCTATTTTGAGAAACTTATGGCTGTTTATAAAAAAAGAGGTGAAGAAGTAGCCGAAATACAAACTAAAGAAGTTGGAAAAGTTATAAAAGAGAGTCGGGAAGATGTGGAGTTTGATCTTTTTGGCATTGAAAACAACATAAGAATTGCCAGAGAAGTGTTGAAACCTGAAATATTGGATGAGAGTGAAACTCAAAAAAATATTTTGTACTTTGAACCGTATGGGATAATGGTGGTGATTGTTCCATGGAATTTTCCATCATCTAACTTTTTTATTTCATGTATTCAACCATTGCTGGCTGGAAATACCATTGTTTTCAAGCATTCGGAAGAATGTCCTTTAACCGGAAAAATATTGGAAGAAATTATGGAAGAGGCGGGATTTCCCGAAGGTGTATTCAGTGAAGTTTATGGGGATGGAAAGGTAGGAGACATGCTGACTAATCAAGCCATTGACGCTATTCATTTTACCGGCAGTACAAAAATAGGACGTTATTTATATGAAAAAGCTGCTTTGAAATTTATTCCAGCAACTTTAGAAATGGGCGGTTCTTCCCCTGGGATAATTTTTAAAGACGCAAATTTGGATATGGCGTGCAAGCACGCCCTTGCGGAAAGGTTTTTGTGCTGTGGGCAAGTTTGTTGTGCTTTAAAAAGATTGATTGTTCATGAAAGCATTTATAGTGAAGTGATAGAAAGAATGAAAAAAGCTGTTGAGAGCATGAAGGTTGGGGATCCGATGGATAAAAACACTGATATTGGTCCTCTGGTTACCAAGAGACAATTGGATTTGTTAATCGAGCAAGTAGAAGATGCAAAAAAGAAAGGCTCAACAGTGATTACTGGAGGAGATGTTGTTGGTGATTTAAATGGTGCATTTTATAAACCAACTATTTTGACAAATCTAATTATGGATATGAAAGTCTTGACAGAAGAAGTTTTCGGGCCTGTTTTGCCGATATTGTCATTTAAGACAGAAAAAGAAGCAATAGAATTGGCAAATAAGACAATTTATGGATTGAGCGCTTTTGTTTACGGAAGTGATTTTGAGCAATTAAAAAGAGTGGCTTTGAAAATTGAGGCAGGACAGATAAGTATCAATAATACATCTTACTTTTCTGACAACTCACCTTTTGGAGGATATAAGATGTCTGGTATAGGTAGAAATAGTGGAAAGATGGGATTTTATGAGGTTACGCAAAAGAAAGTGGTGTCTGAACCGGTAAGGAAAAACTAATTTTTTTGTTGGTTGATTTTGGGTTTTATTCGGGTATAAAATGAAGAATATTAATAATTAACAGACGATTATGGACGAAGTGGTAAAGAATACAAAAATTTCGATTTTTAAGGGTAAAAAGGCTAGAAAGAGGATTTATAAAAAAGAATGGTGGTTTGTAGTTGAGGATGTGGTTCTAGCTTTGATCGATTCGGGTGATGCAAAACAATATATTCAAAGAATGAGATTGCGCGATCCTGAATTAAAAAAAGGGTGGGTACAAATTGTACATACCCTTTTGATTGAAACTGTAAACGAAGAGATAGAAAACTGCTAAAGTAATCTACATGGAATTGTCGATAGATCAGAAAAAGGCTTTGGGGAGTTTGATGGGGTGGTTTAATGGAAATAATAGCCAATATATTACTTTGGGAGGGTATGCGGGGACAGGAAAAACGACTTTGATTTCTGTGTTTCGGAAAGAACTAACTAGATTGAATAAAAAAATGGAGATTGCTTTTTGCAGTTATACCGGCAAAGCGACGAGGGTGTTGAAAAATAAATTAATTGAGTCCAAGTCTTTATATGACGAAGATAGTGTAAGCACGATACACTCTTTAATTTATTCACCTATCGTAAACAGCAAAAAAGAAATTACTGGGTGGAAAAAAAAGGATAAATTGGACAGAGATTTGATAATTATTGATGAAGCTTCGATGGTAGATGAAATGATTTGGATGGATTTGTGCTCTTTTGGAATAAGGATTATTGCGGTGGGAGATCATGGACAATTGCCTCCAATCAGAGGAAATTTTAATTTAATGGAAAAACCGACTTTAAAACTTAGCAAAATTCACAGACAGGCCGAAGATAATCCGATTATTAAACTGTCGATTTTAGCTAGGGAAACGGGAAGAATTCCTGTGTGCAACTATGACAACCGGGTGGTAAAAATGAAAAAAAACAGTATAGATGCTCAGGAAAGATCGGAGGAATTATTAAGAAATTACAATAAAGAGACCTTGATTTTGTGTGGCTATAATTGGACACGAGTGAAATTGAATAATTTTATAAGAGAGGCGCTGGGGTTTGAATCGCCTGCCCCTGCAAGCGGTGACAGAATAATTTGTTTGCGAAATAATCACGAGTCTCAGGTTTTTAATGGAATGTTGGGAACCATTGAAAATATTGGTAAAAAAAATGAAGAGTGGTATGAAACTGAAATTAAAATGGACGACGAAACCGGCATTTATAGCGGATTGATTTTGGCAGAGCAGTTTGGCAAACAAGATGCAATGAATTTTGGAAAAAGGAGATCGAAAACTTTAAAAGGAGATTTGATGGATTTTGGTTATGCCTTGACGGTTCATAAAGCTCAAGGAGGACAGGCTAAACGAGTAATTCTTTTTGAGGAAAGGTTTTCAAAAATGGATGAAGAAATGTGGAGAAGGTGGCTATATACGGGAGTGACAAGAGCAGAAGAAGAACTTTTTATTATTGGAGAGTGAAGGTGTTAGAATAGAAATAGATGAGGAAATTACAATTGATTTCTGGTAGATCTCATCCTGTTTTGGCCAAAAAAGTAGCGCGGTTGGTAAAAATCCCCTTGTCTCCGGTAGAAATAAAAAACTTTGCCAGTGGGGAAATTTATGTTCGGGTAGGTAAAAAAGTAAGAGGCAATGATGTTTTTGTAATTCAAAGCCTGGTGTCCCCTGTTAATGATAATCTGATGGAACTTTTGATATTGGTAGATGCGTTAAAACGAGCATCAGCAGGAAGAATTAATCTTATTTGCCCTTTTATTTGTTATTCCCGCCAAGACAGAAAGGCCGATTCAAGGGAACCAATCACGGCAAAGTTGGTGGCTAATCTGATTAGCAAAGCCGGAGCCGATAGATTGTTGACAATAGATTTACACGCTGACCAAATCCAAGGTTTTTATGATATTCCTGTAGACCATTTTGTAGGATATCCATTATTTGCAAAATATTTAAAGAAAAAGCGTTATAAGGACATGGTGGTGGTATCACCGGATATCGGTGGATTAAAACGAGCCAATAAAATGGCAGATTTGCTGGGCTTACCAATAGCTGTAATCGATAAAATCAGAAAAAAACATAATTGCGCGGAGGTGGCCCATGTAGTAGGTGAAGTAAAAGGAAAAATCGCTGTAATTATAGACGATATAATCGATACCGGCGGATCGATAGTAGTGGCGGCAGAGGTACTTAAAGAACGGGGTGCTAAAAAAATAATTGTTTGTGCCACACATGGATTGCTATCAGGAAAAGCAAGTGAAAATTTACAAAAAAGCTGTGTTGATAAAGTTTTATTTCTTGATTCGGTACCAATTAGCAAAGAAAAACGTTTTGCTAAAATGGAAATATTATCGATAGCTTCTCTTTTGGCAAAAATTATTAAACGAATACATACCGGACAATCTTTGGGTGTTTTGTTTAAGTGGGAGAAAAAAGGAAGAAGACTGTAGTCAAATTTTATGAATAAGAAACGATTATTGGAAAGTATTAAAAAAGAACTGGAATGGTTGGCAGATGTGGAATATAAAAAAGGAGCGAAGAATTTTTTTATAGAAAAGGTAGTGATGATGGGCGTAAGAGTGCCCAACAGGCGGAAAGTGGCCAAGAAGTATTTTGGAGTGATGAAAAATTGGAGTAAAAGTGAAATTTTTGAAATTAGTGAAGAATTGATGGAATTGCAGATTGGCGAATACAGAACCATAGTGTTTGAGTGGGTGTTTAGAATTAAAGATAGGTTTGAGAAAAAAGATTTTGAAAGATGGGAAAAATGGATTAAAAAATATGTGTCCAACTGGGGAGCTTGTGATGATTTTTGTACTCATACGGTTGGATATTTTTTGGCTAGATTTCCCCAGTTTTTGCCTAGATTAAAAATGTGGGCCAAAAGTAAAAATAGATGGTTTAGAAGAGCGGCAAGCGTAAGCTTAATTTATCCGGTTCGTAGAGAGAAAAAATATTTGGATGAAGTTTTTGAGATAGCCGATATCTTGCTAACGGATTCTGATGATCTGGTGCAAAAAGGATATGGATGGATGCTTAAAGAAGCCAGTAATGTATATGCAAAAAAAGTAATGGATTTTGTAATGAAAAGAAAAGACAAAATGCCAAGAACTGCATTAAGATACGCAATAGAAAAAATGCCGGAAGAATGGAAAAGAAAAGCAATGAAGAGATAAAAATTAGATAATTAGATTACTAGATTACTGGACAAATAGAAACAACAAAAAAGACTAATAAGAATTAAAAAATGAGAATGAAGAAAAGGTAATTGAGAATAACGGAGGGGTGTTTTTGGAGAAGATTAAGAGAAAAAATGGGAAGATTAGATTGACTTATAAGATATGTTATTGACAAAGTATTGTGTGGTGTATAGAATATTAATTGAATGAATAGGATCAATCGCAAAATTGCGAGAGTTGTTCAAACTATTGATGATAAAGTTTTTTATCCGATTTTGACAAGAACGGGGAAAGTACCTAGTGATGTTTTATATAAGCCTGTGGTATGGAGAATAGAGGGTGTACTTAACGATGCTAGATATGAACTCAGAAGGATGACAGGGAAGTTGACCAGGTCTCAAGAGTGAGCTGGCGGAAGTTGGTGGTGGAAGTATTGGTATAATCCAGATTTTTTAGTAATTGCTGGTGATGAAAAGCGTAAATTGAAAATCCGTAGGGAAGGATAGTTAGATTACTAGATGACTGGGCAACTTGATTACTGGAATTTAAATTTCGAATATCCTGGATTTTTAGGTCGGGGCGATAGTATTGAAGCGGATCAGAAAAGGATGGAATCATGTAAATAGTTGAGTTTAGGGGTAAAGATAAGCCAAGAGATTTCCAGTCTTCGCGGTGAAATTTGGGATTTAGGAGATAAATTAAAGAAAGAGTGAGAAAGACTAAAGATATTGTTATTTGATTCCAGTGGGATTCTTCGGTCGCTAATGCTTTCTCAGAATGACGCCCACAAGCCAAAAGAATACTAAAAATAGGCAGTAGATATAAAAAGCGGAAGTATTGAAGCATGGGAAATTTGAAAGAAATTAAAAAGGCCATAAGCAATGGAGTGAGGAGAAAAAAGAAATATTTGCGATTAGCTTTGTTTTTTAAGCAATTTTTAAAAATTTGGAAAGATAAAAACAAAGTCCAAGCGCCACTGATTAAATAATAGAGCTTTTTGGGATAAAAAGAGATACGGCCAAAGAAGAATTTTAAAGGAATGAGTAAAAGATTTTTTAAATTAGCTTTACCTAATACCAATGACCAATTAATAACGGATGAAAGAGATATTTGAGAATTTTTTAGTTGAGTGAGAATAAGGGGAGAGAGAAGGAGAAGAGTTAAGAAAAAAGGAAAAAATAAGGGAAAGGAGTGCTTGTTTCTTTTAAAAATGGAGTAGAGAAAGAGGGTGAGAATGAAGAATATGGAGCCATAAAAGGTAAAAAGACTTAAGATTATGAAGATATTGAAGAGTAAGACCTGCCTACGCCAAGGCTTTGGCGAGGCGAAGCCCGCCGCCACTGAGAGTTTTGGCGAGGTGATAAAAAAATAAAAAGCGATAGTGAGAAAACAGGCAACCATAGAATACATGCGGGCTTCTTGGGAGTAATAGATTACTAAAGGATTTAAAAGAAAGAAAGCCGAAGACCAGAATCCTGCAATTAGATAGATAAAATAGCCGGTGATAAGAGAGAAAATTACAGAAGGAAGGCGGAGAGAAATTACTGAGTTGCCAAAGATTGATGTCCAAAATTTTAAGAAAATATAATAAAAGGGTGGGTGAAAATCAGATGGTGAGAACTTGGTAATAATTTGCGAATATGAATAATTTGTGGCAACATTGGCTGAAATGGCTTCGTCAAGCCAAAGGGATTGATTAAGAGAAATAAGGCGGAGGAGAAAAGAAAAAATGAGAAGTAAAATTAAGTTTTTGTGCATAACTCGACCTTATCAAAAATAGTGGTTTTTTGATGTGAGAAGCTTTTGTCTAGAGCTTGTAAACGTTGTCGCCTTTTTTAGCGACTTGGTCGACCTTAAGACCGACTTCGTCACCTTTTTTGGCTTCTTCAACGGCTTGGTGGTCTACCTGCATAGAAGAAACGGTTTGGGTAAAACCTTCGTCCTCTTCCCCTATTAATATCTCGTCTCCGATTTTAAGTGAAGCATCGGTAAGCTGTAAAACAGCGACTAGAATTTTGTCGAAAAAATGAACTATTTTTCCTACTTTTGTATTTGCCAATTAACTCACCTCCTGTTGCTTAATTAATTTCTAATTTTTAATTCTTAATTTCTAAACAAAAACGCTTCGCTGGATCCTTCTCCCCCTGCGGGTGATCAGGATGACGAAGAACCATTCAGTATTCTTTGTATTAGTTGATGATAGCATGAAAAGTATGGTGTAGAATGTAATTATTAGTGGTTTGAAGATTTCAAAATATGAAAAAAACATTATTAATAATTGCCGGAGTGTTAGTTTTTGGCGGAATGTGGGGAGTAAGTACTTATAATGGCTTGATAGGCAAAAGTGAAGGAATTGATAATCAATGGTCACAAGTGGAAACACAATATCAGAGAAGATTTGATTTGATCCCGAACTTAGTTAAATCAGCTGAAGCAGTAATGAAACAGGAAAGAGATGTGTTTGAGTCTATTGCCGAAGCCAGAACAAGATATGCCGGAGCCGGAAGCGTGAATGAAAAAACTGAAGCAATGGGACAAATTGAGTCATCCCTGGGGAGACTTTTGGTGATAATGGAAAATTATCCTGAGTTAAAGTCTGATGAAACCGTACAAAGATTGATGGATGAATTGGCTGGTACTGAAAACAGAGTATCGGTAGAAAGAAAAAGGTTTAATGATCTAGTAACTCCTTATAACGTGGAGATTAAGCAATTTCCAAAGAATTTAATTGCAGGAATGCTTGGATTTGAGGAGAGAAGTTTTTTTGAGGCGGTAGAAGAGGCAGAAAAAGCACCAAGTGTAGAGTTTGATTTAGAATGAAAAAGGTTTTTTTAATATTATTTGGATTTTTGCTTATAGCAGGGACGGCGGGGGCGGTGGATTATACTATCCCCTCTTATAAAGGTTGGGTAAATGATTTGGCTGATTTGTATAGCGAAGAATTTGAGCTTAAGTTAGAAAATGAATTGGATAAACTGGAAAAGGAAACAAGTGCTGAAGTGGCGGTGCTAACGATAGAAAAATTACCTGAAGTAGAAATTGAAGAATATGCGGTAGAGGTGTTTGAAAATTGGGGGATTGGGAAAAAGGATGAAGATAATGGAGTGTTGTTGTTGGTTTCGAGGGATGATAGAAAAATAAGAATTGAGGTGGGCTATGGATTGGAAGGAGTGATTAATGATGGCAGAGCCGGGAGTATTATTAGAGATGAAATTAGCCCGAAGTTTAAAAAGGAAGATTACGAAGGAGGGACGTGGGATGGAGTGAGTAAGATTGAAGAATATATAAAAGACGGAAGTTCGGCTTTATCAGAGGTTCCCACCTCCACCAAGGTTACGGCGGGCAAGCCGGCGAGACAAGAATTTGCTTCTGGAATATGGGTGATTGTTGGATTTATAGTGATTATTTATTTGATGTCGTTTTTGGGAAGAAGCAAGGAGTGGACTACGGGCGGAGTAATAGGAATGATATTGGGATTACTTATGGGGGGTTTACTGGTGGGAATAATACTGGGAATTTTTGGATTGATTTTGGATTTTATTTTGTCCGGGAATTATAAAAAACTAAAAAAAAGCGGAAAGTCCACTAGTTTTTGGAAATCTGGAGGTGGGTTTTCTGGCGGAGGCGGTGGCGGAGGTGGATTTGGAGGAGGAAGTAGTGGTGGTGGCGGAGCCAGTGGTGGGTGGTGAGAGTAAATTATCTTCCTTTTCCAAAGCCTGATTTTCGCTTGGATCGTGCAAATTCAGAAGGACCGCGATGACCGCGACGAGGACGTAGTGGACCGACTTGATTGAAATCTGTTAGCT
This sequence comes from Patescibacteria group bacterium, assembly GCA_018902845.1. Taxonomy (GTDB): domain Bacteria; phylum Patescibacteriota; class Microgenomatia; order UBA12405; family UBA12405; genus JAHIPV01. The sequence goes on along the minus strand of JAHIPV010000004.1, from coordinate 33,222 downwards.
TGGATGCTTTTTTTGCTTGTTCTCGTATGCTTGATTGATTTAGACCTAAACGGTCAATTGTTTTTCCGCTCATAACTAAAGTTATAGAAGAAAAAAGCAAAAATCAAGATGATCTTTTGTGAAAATATTTTATACCATTGGTGTTTCTTTCTGTTGTTGTTTATTCAATTTAAAATGTGGCTCCTAATTGCTCCTAATTGCTCCTAATTAGAATTAAGGTTGTTTTTGTCGAATTTAAGCTTAAAAAAGAATGCAAATATTATTGCTCCTAATTGCTTCTAATAACTTGGAATATAAAAAGTGTTTATTGATGCCCCCTTACTCTCTACTAACCCCATACTGACCATTCCTTGTAAATCATTGTTGATTGTGGCTCTTGAAACACCCGAAAATATTGCGTGTGCAGAACGAGCCGTAATACTACCTTCGTTCTGCATTAAGTACCACATTTCCACTTGTCTTTCATTAAGTCCAGAATAATCTTCTCCTAATAATGTAACTTTAAAAGTATTAGATTTATTTTTAAATAAAGGCTCAACCAAGTTCCATTCATCCATAAGTCTATAAACCAAATCAATTCCCCGACCGAACTCTTCCATATAATCTAGGTCGTTCATTATCCTTGCGATGATTTCATTGCGACTGAACTGGGAATCTTTTAGATTTTCTATAGTTACTCCCGGGGGAAGGGTTCCGGGATTAGAAATCTCAATTCTGTCAGAGAAAATTGCAACTTGAACATATGTTCCCGTTATTTGGTAGTCTCTGTGAATAATGGCGTTCGCAATGATTTCTCTAATAGCCTTATCTGGATATTGATAAGTTTCCTCACGTTTTGCGCCGATAATTTTTGCCCTTAACGAAATATTCCTTAATATAAACTTCAAGGTCCGGTTTATCAAAATATCTAATGTTCCTTCAATATCCTGCTTGTCAATTATTTTTGTTGTAACGGTCTTTCCTGAATATCTAACACACCTAACTACATACCGACGGCATATGTCATACTTCTGCGGATTATCTTTAGAAAAAATAAGCAACCCTGCTAACGAAGGAAAAATTTCTCCATCGTCAGAGTTCACTAAGATACCTAGATTGTTTAAAACCTTATCACTGATGCCAATATATTTTCGATTAGTTCTCTCGGCACTTTTTTTTAAATAGTCAGATAACTTCCCCCCTGATAAAACGTTTTTACTTAACTGGGTCGAAATTTTGTCATACTTATATTGAGGCGAAAATCTTAAAAAGGACCTCATCTCTTCCTCTGTGATGCTTCTGTTGACATTGCCCGAACGAATAAAAGCTCCCCTGGGTAATCCAAAGTCTACGTGATAACAGGGCTTATGTTCTTTCGAGGTTTCACTAACACTCAAGACTAAGATATTAGTATTTTTATATGCAAGAGGTTTGAGGTTGTATATACCTGCATTTTTTATCTTTTCTTGAAACAGAGAGACTATTTTTTCTTGCAGGGTAGCAATATCCAAGTTACCTACCGCTTCAAACGTCCTTTTTTCTTCATTCTCAACTACCCCAAAAACAATTATTCCACCTCCTGGAGAGTTTGAAAAGGCAGATATGGCTTTCCAAACATCTGAAGGGAGTCCACCCCTAGCGTCTTTAAATTCAACCCCGTCTGATTCTGTAGACTGCTTAATTGCCTTATCAATCTTTAACAACAAAGGTTCTGTTTTGTCAAAACTTGTCATATTAATCGTATTTTATCAAAAATAGAAAACATGGTTGAAGAAATATTCCACCTAAAGTTCAAGATCAGTGTATATTCTTTTTTTGTCATTTTTAAATTTTTGCGTTTTTTAATTCGAGCCAATGGTTTTTGATCGGCGTGGTGTTCCCACACGCCGTGCCGTGCCACAGGCTGGCAGGTCTAATTTCCTGATTTGAAAAACACTTGCCCACCCATGGAGAGTCCGAATTTTATGTGATAAAGCGAGAGCAGTAATGACAAGTCTTAAATTAATTTAGTTCGGTGGTGATTTCGTCAAGATCTGAATCGAAGGATTCATCTTCCAGGGTTTCTAGTTTGTCTAGTAGTTCTTGGTCAGTTAAACCTGAAAGATCGGATTCTTCTGGAATATTTTCTTCTGAATAAGTCGCCGAATCCCCTGCCTGTCCTGATTCATCTACAGTAAGATCGTCTTGTTTGATAGTTGAGGGTATATCAGTATTGGCGTTGTTATTTATCGGTAATTTTTTGTTACAAGCGGATAAAAAAAGAGCAGATAAAAATAAGATTGAGAGGATTGTAAGTTTTTTCATTTTATAAATGAACCAATAATTTGGTGGCTCCAATAAGAGTTTTGCGGATGTTGCGTAGATTGTCGCCAAGGTCTTTGAGAATTTGGCGAAGTTGGGGCATTAAACCTTTTGGGCTTTCTGAATTTAAAATTTTATCTAATTCAGCTTCATAGGCTTCTAAATTGACGGCATAAGATTCTTCGTGCTGTGCACCTTCGGCTAATTTGTTTTTGGCATAAGACATGTCTTTGCCATTTTGTTCTTTTTCTAAAATACGATTTTCAATTCTGGCTTTAAATTTTTGAAGATAATTATATCTGGCAACGATTCTGCTTCTAATACGATTGTGAATTCTGTTAATGGCGTTTTTTCTGACTTGAGTGAGAATTCCTTTTTTTTCTTGAATAGCGGTTTGGGCTTCCTGACGAACTTGAATGCGGGTTGGGGTTGGGGTGAAATCATCTGTGCTACTTATGGCTAGGGTTGGAGATAAAAAGAAAGTGAAAAGAAAAATAAAAAAAATAGCTTTGGTAAATTTTGATTTCATAAGATTATTCTAACTGTTTTTGGCAATGAGGGCAATAGAAGGCCGAACGGCCGGAAAGCTTGAGACGGACAATTTTGTGTCCGCATCTTTTACATAATTCCCCTTCTTTTTGGTAAACACGAAAATTGTATTGTTGAGAACCCTTGGTATTATCCGGACGAATATATTGATTGTCACGAGCGGTGGAGCCACCAAAACTAACAGCCTCTTTAATGATTTTTTTGATGGAGGAATAGAGTAGCTGGGATTGTTTTGGACTAATATTTCGGGCTGGTGTTTGAGGATGAATTTTGGCAAGAAAAAGAGAATCATTGGCATAAATGTTACCGATACCGGCAAATTTGGATTGATCATGAAGCAAGTTTTTGATAGGACGAGAAGAAGATTGGAGCTGAGAATAAAAATACTTAAAGGTAAAACGAAGGCTTAATATGTCGGGACCGAGATTAGATTGAGATTTTTTGAGTTGAGATTTTTTGATGATTTTGACCCAAGCAAACTTACGCTGATCATTAAAAAAAAGAATGGATTTGTCTGAAAAAGTGAAAATAATACGAGTGGATTTGTTGGGCAATGGTTTGTGATTGAGTTTGGGAGTGGGATGACCAAGGAAAGTTCTGTGTTTATTCCGACGGGATCCCTCGGCTTTGCTCGGGATGACAGTGTCTAATTGGTTTAGACAAGGCTGATAAACTAACTGGCCGGTCATTTTTAGATGAATAAGAAGAAGACAATCGTTTGATAAAAATATTGAGAGCTGTTTGCCTCTGCGGGTTAATTGAGTAATTTTTTTGTTTATAGCTAATTTAAAGTTGCCTATAAAACTGTTGGGATTAAGAATAGTAATTTTGGCAATAGTTTTGCCAATGATGTTTTTTTGAAGAAACAGGCGAACGATTTCAACTTCGGGAAGTTCTGGCATTTTAGTTAATTTTCAATTTTCAAATTCCAATTTTCAACAGGAGGGTGTTGAATAACTCTTTGTCATTCTGATCCCGCCGTGGCGGGAGAAGAATCTAGGCACGAAGTGCCGTATTTTACGCTAACGCTAGATCCTTCGCTACACTCAGGATGACGATGTGAAGATGATATTCAACAGTCTCAAATAGAATGATTTTGATTTTGAGAGGTTTAGATATAATCCCACATAATAATAGTAAAAACTGGACAGTGTGTGTATCAGGTCAGGTCGTCGAAGTCGATGGCGAGATAGTGACGGCTGTTTATGAGACGGTTGAGAGCAACTTTGGTATCAGCCAGGGAGTCTTTGATGTTACTAATGGAGTTTAGAAAGGTCTGAGTGGAAGTTACATAGCCCATTATTAAAATAAGATCAGATATTTTTTGTTCTCCTGCCGAAACCGAAAGAACCAGATAGAAAAGAATGATGGTGTAAAAAAGATTGGCGGTAGTCTGGAGAGTGAACCATTCAAAGAAATTCCAGTGGCAAAGTTTTTTGAATTGTCTGACAAGCTGTCCTTGTTCTCTTTTGATTTTGTTTGAATCCTGAAACTTGGCATAGTAAATCTCTACTTTAGCGTTGTGAATATCTTTGATTCTGGCGTAGCGTTCGGTGGTGTAAACATCCATCCAGAAATAAACAAGCATATAGGCAAGTTGAAGAATAAAAACACGGAAATCAAGGAAAAAAAGAATGATTGGTATGAAAACAAAAGAAACAATGCTGTCAACGCCCGGTTGTTTTAGTATGGTCAAAGTAGTATTGACAGCGTCGGAAAAATTTCGAATGGCCTGAACGGATTTGTGACGAATTTTTTTGTCTCTGGTTTTTAGACCAGTGCTGAGAAGATTATGAATATCGTTTTGAATGTTGCCAATAACAAAATTTAAATTGTTGGTGGAAAGAAGACGAGTGAGATTATCAATAATAAAAACCAAAAAGATGTTTATTATTAATCTGGTTGCCTCTGCCTGACTGTATCCATTTTCCAGAAGTTTAATGATGCGAGAAAAAAGATAAACTGAAAGAAGCGGAAAAGTGGCTGAAATAAAACGAACAAAAAACCAAAAAAATAAGGAAAATTTGTTGGTGGTCAATCCAAGAATCATTTTGATTAATTTACGAGTGTCTCTTGTCATTTATTTAATAATAACAGGAAAAAGTAAAACTAAAACAGGATTTATGATTTATGAATAAAACAAAAACGAGATCCTTCGGTCGTAAGACTTACTCAGGATGACGGGTGGTAGGGTCGATGACGGGAAGAAAGGCGTCATTCTGAGCGAGAGCGAAGAATCCCAAAGGAGGGGTGTTTGACAATGGGATCCTTCGGTCGTAAGACTCACTCAGGATGACGGGGGTACACTCAGGATGACAGGAGGCGAGCGTCATTCTGAGCGGGAGCGGAGAATATCAAAGAATGGTTTAAATAGGATAAAATAAGAATATGAATGAAAGTAAAAGAAAATACGATGTGGTGATTATTGGTTCGGGGCCGGCAGGATTGACGGCGGGAATTTATGCGGTAAGAGCTGGATTAAAAGCAGTAGTTGCGAGCGGTGATCAACCAGGGGGACAATTGACCATTACTGCGGTAGTAGAAAATTACCCCGGATTTCCAAATGGGATTGGCGGAATAAAGTTGATGATGGACATGCAAAAACAGGTTGAAAACTTGGGGGGAGAAATAAAACAAGGAATAGTTAAAAAAATTTTAAAGATTCAAAAAAATTTTGGAGTAAAATTAAAAAATAACGGAATCTTGGAAACAAAAACAGTAATTGTGGCTACAGGATCGAAAGCAAGATGGCTAGGCATAGAGAAAGAAAAAGAATTGATAGGAAGAGGAGTTAGTGGCTGTGCTACCTGTGATGGAATGTTTTTTGGAGACAAGGTAGTGGCAGTAACAGGCGGAGGTAACACAGCTTGCGAAGAAGCGGTTTTTTTAAGCAGATTTGCAAAAAAAGTTTATTTGATTCACAGACGAAACGAGCTGAGGGCGACAAAAATAGAGCAAAAAAGAGTTTTTGAAAATAAGAAGATTGAAGTTGTTTGGAGTACGGAAGTAAAAGAGCTTTTGGGAGATGAAAAGTTAGAAAAAATAAAAATTGTAAATAACAAAACAGGAAAAGAAAGAATAATTGAAATAGACGGATTGTTCGTAGCAATTGGAAGCGATCCAGCCACTAAGTTTTTGACTGGTTTGGTAGAAATGGAAAAAACAGGACATATAAAGGTTGGAGTGGACAAAAAATATTCAACAATGACATCTGTAGATGGGATATTTGGAGCTGGGGATTGCGTGAACAATGCTTATAAACAAGGAATTGTGGCGGCGGGAATGGGATGTAAGGCGGCTTTGGATATGGAAAGGTGGCTAAAAGAATAGGTGTTTGATTTTTGAAGTGAATTTTTGTTGGCTGAAGTTTTGAGCGTGGAAACGACAGGTTTGGGAACTAAATTTTAGTTTCTGAAATTTTTTGATAGCGGTGATACAGGAGTCTGAAGTAAGTTTGTGAAAAAATACACCGGTTTTACCGTCTACAACAGTTTCTTCTGCTCCCCCGCTTTTGTAAGCAATAACAGGACAACCATAAGCCATGGCTTCAAGGGGAAGCATGCCAAAATCTTCGTTATCGGAACAGAAAAAAAGAGCTTTGGCTTGCCGGAACAATTGTTTTTTTTCTTTTTGGGTTATTTCGCCTAAGAATTCTACGGTAGGGCCAGCCATAGATTTGAGTTCCTGTGAAAAGTTAGCAAAATCACGGCCAAAGATTTTTAAAGGAAGTTTAAGTTTGTTGCAGGCTTTTATGGCAATGTCATAGCGTTTGGCACGAGCAAGACGACCACCGGTAAGGTAAAAAGGTGAAATCCCAGCGGGATTGCCACGCTTCGCTCGCAATGACAGGTTTTTTCCATCGGAGCTCCGCCATGGCGGGGTGACACCAGATGGAAGGTCGATGGGTGGGTTAATGATAATGGCGGGTTTGCGGTAGAATTTTTTGATTCTTTGTTTGACTGTGTTGGAGTTAGCTATAAATTGGTCAACATTTTGAGCCCAGTGAAAATCAAAAAGTCTCAAGAAATGATTGGCAATTTGGGCCAAAAAATTTATTACTGGATATTTTTTTAAATCTCTGGCAGTAGGAAGACCGTAAAGATAGCGGGGAGGAGTGTGGCAATAACAAAATAATTTGGCTGATTTTTTGTTCAGAGAGTTGGGAAAATAAGCGCCGGTGGCAGAGCTAATAATAATGTCATATTTGGAAAAATTAAAAAATTTGAAAGCTAACGACGAGAGGAAACGAAGAGGGCTGACAAGTTTTGAAGCAAAAGGAATAAATTGAAAAAAAGAGGAGTGTATTCTACCTTGCCATTTTTTTTGTAAGCGCTGACGATGAGGACCAAAAAACTTGGGTAAATAAAGAGTTGTATAAATAGGAGCGTTGGGAAAAATGTCTGACAAAATTTCTAAAACACGCTCAGCTCCACCAAATTCTTTAAGATAGTCGTGAACAAGAGCGATTTTTAATCCTCCAGAGGCGGACTGCGCTAATGCTTGTTTTTTTGGCATATTGGTATTTTAAAACAAAGATTGTTGGTGGGAGGAAAAATAATCAAATAAAGAAAGATTAGTTTGAATTTAGGAGGTTGAATTTTTTGAGAAGCTTTTTGTCAAAAGTTTTAAACCCAAGAGTTTTGTTTTTTAAGGCATAAATTGCGTTATAGGCATCTTCCATGTCGAAATCGTAAAATTCTATATTTGTTAAACAATCCTTGAGCAAATCTCTTTTGGGGATCTGAATGAAGCTCATATCAAGAATTAAAAAAAGGATTGAAAAAACTTTTGGATCTTTTTCACTAAAAATGTTTTTTAATACCCAATAAACTTCGAAGAATACGATAATTGATGTAAATAGTTTTATTTTGCCAATAGATGCTTGTTGAAATAGTTTTTGGGCAATTTTGCATTGATTTTGATTATCTTTTAAAAAAAACCGGAGGAAGTAATTTGTATCGACAAAAATCATGAAAGTTTATTTTTAAATTTTTCCTTAAAATATGACTCCTTGGCTGTTTTAATGATTTTGTCAATATCCATATTTTTGTATTTATCCGGCATTTCAAAAGAGCCTGCAACTTGATTAACAAAATTTAGGGCTGGTTGAATTTTAATAATTCCGTTTTCAACAGAAACGATTACTTTTCTGGTTTTTTCAAGTTTTAATTGCTTGTAAAGCATAATTGGGATAGTGAGTTGTCTTTTGCTGGTGATTGTAGCTGAATATGTCATGGTAAGGATATTTTATAATAACAATGTATTTTTGTCAATGCAAGGAAATTTAAAAAAGAGATTGTTGGTTGCTCCGATGCTCGTCCTTCGGACTCGAGCGGAGTGCCTTTGGTAGATTGCGAGTGGTCTTGGGTTTTGTTTGTTTTTCCAAACGGGAGGCGAGAGATTTGAAATTGTAGGTTTTAAAAAGTTTGAGTAAATTTTGTATTTTAGTTTCATTCCACCTTGCACGTTTGAGAGAAAATTTAACCGGAACATTATAAACTAATTGAGCCAATTTTTGGGATAAATAGGCATTTTCCTTGTCTTTTTTTAATTTAGTTTTTAGCGAGTCTTTGATTTTGTCTATATTTTTGTAAATATTGTCAAGATTTTTGTATTGGTTTAAAAGGGTGATGGCGGTTTTGGGTCCAATACCATGAACACCGGGGTAATTATCTGAAGGATCCCCCATTAAAGCTTTCATATCAACAACTTGTTTTGGATATATGCCCAGTTTTTCTTTGACATCTTTGGTAAAAAAAGTTTTGGTTTGCGAGATGCCACGAACAGGCATAAAAAGCTGTGTTTTGGCATTTACCAGTTGCATTAAATCTTTGTCACCGGTAATGACCGTAACTTTTGATACAAATGGGGCTTTGTTTTTTGCAATAGTAGCGATAATATCGTCGGCTTCGTAACCACCAATAGAAAAAGAAGGAATAGTGCTTTCTTCCAGGGATTTTTGGACTAAAGGAAATTGGCTGATAAGTTCGGGATCGGATGGTTTACGCTGAGCCCGATAGCCTATATATTCTTTGTCTCGGAAAGTAGGACCAGGAGAATCAAGACAAACAATAACGTATTTGGGGGTAAGTTGGGTAATACTGGAAAGAAGCATGGAATAAAAACCATAGACAGCGTTAACCATTTTGCCGTTATGAGTGAGATTTTTTGGGATGGAGTGATAAGCACGATGGATGACTGCGTGACCATCGACTATTAGAAGACGAGACATGGGTAAGTATATAACGCTTGGCTAGATCCTTCGATTTTGTTTTTGTAAAACCATAAAAAAGGATGGCATTGGTATAAAAATGATTTTTGATTGAATGATTTTGAATGGAATATCTTTTATAATTTTTTTTATTTTTGTCGGATTTAATTTATGAACATGAAGTTTTCTGGCAAAAAATGGATTTTTGTGAGCGACAATTGCATCTAATAGAGCAGATTGACCTCTAATGATTTCTACCGGAAAGGAAATATAAAAAGTACCAGAAGTTTTGAGAACTCGGTAAATTTGACGAAAAGCTTGGTCAAATTCTGCAATATGCTCTATAACTTCAAAGGCGCAAATTTTGTCAAAATAATTATCTGCAAACTTGAGTTTGGTGGCTGACATAACTTGGACTTTTTTTGAATTTATTTTTTCTATAACTTGCTTGTTAACATCTATTCCGTAAACTTTGTCGGAAAATCTAGAAAGGTTTGATAGTAAAATTCCAGTATTACAGCCAATTTCCAGTATTTTTTCTTCTTTGTGCGGATCGATTAATTTAGTAAATTTTTTTACTCTTAATCTGTTTCTAAAACCAGTGTATCCCTTTTTGGATCCGACAAAAAATCCATAACGAGTGTTGTAATGTTTGCTTTTCATTTTAAATTATCTTACTACTTTGATTTACTTGGGGTAGAATTTAGATAATGGAACAACATCCGATACCACAACAAATTTCCAGCTACGAGTTTAAATTGGTAGGAGACATGACCTTAAAACAGTTTGGAAAGGCGGCGGGTGGAGTGGTTATTGCCGTTTTAATAAATTCAAGCAAGCTGATTTTTTTGATCAAATATCCCCTGATGGCGTTATTCGGTCTGGGGGGAATAATGATGGCGTTTGTCCCCTTTCAGGATAGGCCGTTGGAAACATGGTTATTGGCGTTTATAAAAAGTATTTATTCCCCTACTTTTTATTTGTGGAAAAAAGTAAAAGACAAGAATTGGCTGGATATTGATATGACAAAAAAAGGATTAGAAGAATATGAAGGAAAAGATGATTTAGAAGTATCTGCAAAAGACGAAGAAAAGGTAAATGAATTTATAGGTTCTCTGCCAAAATTAGCATTCGGAAACAAAACAAAAGATGTTGAGCTTTCGGTGGAAGATTATAAAACTGAAGAAAAAAAACAAGAAAAAATAACCGAAAAACCCCAACCCGACAAACAAATTGTTGAGAAAGAAGCTCAACCAAAAAGTTCTCCGTCTAGCAAAGAGAACTGGAGAGACAAAAAGACCGATTTGAATCTAAAGAGGGCTGATAAACTGGAAGCCACCGGAGATGTGGTGTTTGGCGGAGTACCAATGCCAGTAACACCAAAAATAGCAAATGTACTGTCTGGAATGGTTACGGGAAAAGATGGGCAAATAGTAGAAGAGGCTATTGTTGAAGTTCAAGATGGAAAAGGAAATCCTGTCAGAGTATTTAGAACTAATTCTTTGGGTCAATTTAAATCAGCAAATCAACTGGCTAACGGCAAATATTTGATAATTACCGAGAAAGAAGGGTACGAATTTTATAGAGTAGAAATCGAATTAAGGGGGGAAATTTTGGAACCAGTAAAAATACAAGCCAAGTGAGGAATTGTGGATGAAAATTGGGTATTATAAATTAACTACTTATGAAAAGTGATCCACTTAAAATCGCCATCAAAGGAAGCACTCAGGAACATCTGCCAATAGAAGATGTGATTGACGGGATTGTAATATTAAAAAATGGTTCTTGTGCATTAGTAATGCAGTTATCGTCGGTTAACTTTGATTTATTGTCAGAAAGGGAGCAGTCGGCTTTGGTATTTGCCTATGGTGGTATTTTGAATTCTTTGACATTTCCAATTCAAATTGTGATTCGGTCAAATACAAAAGATGTTAGTTTGTATTTGGAAAAATTAAAAAATGCCGAATTCGAAGAACATAATCCATTACTGAAAGACAGAATTCGGCTGTATAGAGCTTTTATTGAAGAAACGGTAAGAAAAAATGACGTGTTATCTAAGTCTTTTTATGTTGTAGTTCCATTTTCTTTAATAGAATTAGGGATCCAAACGGCCGACAAGACGTTATTTTCGGGAATGAATCCTTTAAAAAAATCACAAAAATTGCCTTACAACAAAGAATATATTTTAGAAAAGGCAATGGCTAGTTTAGAACCAAAAAGAGATCATGTCATGAGGCTATTTTCGCGTTTGGGATTAGAAATAAAACCGCTGGATACAAGAGAACTGGTACAGCTTTTTTACAAAATATACAACGAAGAAAGTTTCGCCAACCAAAAAATACAAAGTTTAAATTATGTGTCTCCAATAGTAACGACAAAAAAATAAATTCAAAATCAAAAATTTAAATTTCCAAATTAAATCCTAAATTCTAATATCTAAATACTAAACAAATCTAAAATTTAAAATTAGAAAAGGAAAAATAAAAATTAAAACTAAAAAAACCCGCCTGGGCTAAAGCTTCGGCGAGGCAAAGAAAAAATGCTGAATAAAATATTTAAAAAAAAGACAGAAAATGTCGAAACGGCAACAAACAGACAGGATCTTCAACAAAAAGAAGCTCCGGTGGCGATGGTTAGCAGTAAAAAGAAAGGCGTTTTTGGGAAAATTTTGGATTTGAGAAAGAAAAAAGATCCAAAGTCAAGCGAAGCCGGACCAGAGAGAGATTTTGTGGAAGGTTTGGTGTCGACCAAAGATATAATTGCTCCATCGGCAATTGAGGTCGATTTTAATCATATCAGGATTAACAATAAATATTACCGAACTTTGTTTGTGGCCGGTTATCCGCGATTTGTGGGAATGAATTGGTTATCTCCCTTGGTTAATTTTGACGCGTCCTTGAATGTTTCTATGTATATATATCCGATTGACGGTAAGGAAATTTTGGATGATTTAAGAAGAAAAATAGCCGAAATGGAAGCAGAACTTAGTACTGACATTCAAAGAGGAAAAATCGTTAACCCGGCAACACAAGCCAAACTAGAAGATGCGCTTAATTTACAGGCAGATTTAGTCAAAGGAGAAGAGAGATTTTTTCAATTTGGTTTGTATGTGACTATATCCTGTGACGAAAAAAAAGAGCTGGACAAAATAACAAAAAATCTGGAATCAAGCCTTGGGGCCTTGATGATTATCAGTAAAAAAACAACACTACAAATGGAAGAAGGATTTATTACAACCTTACCAATTTGCGATGATAGGCTTAAAATTACCCGAAACATGGATACAACTTCTCTGGCAACTACTTTTCCTTTTGTATCTTCCGATTTATCAGACGACAACGGAATAATGTACGGCATCAACGAACATAACGGTTCACTGGTAATTTTTGATCGTTTTGGAATGGAAAATTATAATTCAGTAGTATTTGCCACTTCAGGAGCGGGAAAATCTTACATGATCAAACTGGAGGTTTTGAGATCATTGATGCTGGGAACTGAGATAATTGTGATTGACCCCGAAAATGAATATGAAGATTTGTGTGAGGCAGTGGGAGGGCAGTATATTGCTTTTGGCTATAGTGAAGATTCTAAAATAAACCCTTTTGATTTGTCCCTGATGGTGGAAGAAGGCGAAAATGCTTTAAACTCGAAAGTTTTGGCTTTGCATAAACTTTTGAAAGTAATGCTGGGAAAACTGGATCCAATAGAAGAATCAATGATAGATAAGGCGGTAATGGCGGCTTACAAAATGAAAGGTATAACACCAGATACCGAAACTCAAAACAAGGAAGCTCCTTTGATTGAAGATTTGTATAAATCCCTAATAGGAATGGAGGAAGAAAAAGCACAATCTTTGGCGGCCAGACTGGAAAAGTATATAAAAGGATCTTTTGCCGGAGTGTTTAACCAAAAAACAACAGTTGACCTTAAAAATAAGTTTGTGGTGTTTGGGATAAGAAATCTGGAAGAAGCGTTGCGTCCTGTGGCAATGCATATAATTCTTGACTATATCTGGACGGTAATAAGAAGAGACCTTAAGAAAAGAATTTTGGTAGTTGAGGAAGCCTGGGTATTAATGAAACACGAAGACTCGGCGGATTTTTTGAGAGGAATAGTAAAAAGAGGAAGAAAATACTTTTTAGGAACCACCACAATAACGCAAGATGTAGACGATTTTTTACAATCAGAGTATGGAAAGGAAATAGTGACTAATTCGGCTATACAAATACTCCTGAAACAACATAGTGCGGCTATAGATAAAATCGGTGAAGTTTTTTATCTATCTGAAGGAGAAAAACAGTTACTGCTTACAGCTGATCAAGGAGAGGGAATATTTTTTGCCGGCCAAAACCATGTGGCTATAAGGGTAATTGCCAGTCCAGATGAGCACAGGTTGATTACCTCGGATCCGTCTGAAATACTAAAGATGAAAAAACAGGCCGATGTTTTGAAAGAAGCAATGAGAAGCAAACCAGCAAAGTTGACAAGTCATAAGGCTCCAACTCCAACTCCAACTCCAACTCCAACAGTAATATCGGCACCAGCAGTAGAAAGCAAGGATCAAAATCTGGCTGGAGGCAAGCTAGCTGTAGAGGTAGTCGGAGAAGATGATAAAACTACTAGTGAATTTGACCTAGAAGAAAAAATAAAAAAACTTGAAGAAAAAGAAAAAGTAGAAATAGAAAAACATAAAATCGCCAAAGATGAAGAAGAAAGAGTAAAAAAAGAAACGGAAGAACAAAAGAAAAAACTGGTAGGAAATTTTGGAAGTTTTGGTAAATTACCCAAATACGGAGAGTTGTTTAAATCAAGCGGAGGAGGCAAACTTCCTCCGTTACCGGTTATGCCAAAAATTACAAAAGCGCAAGTTCCAGTAAAATCCCCTATTGCAGAAGAAAAACCAACCGGATTGCCGGAAGAAAATAAATGGACAGAACATAACAAAAAAATAAACCAGGATTTTAAGAAGGGACCCCCTGTTAATGCTGAGCCGGTAAAAACAGATGGGGAACAAAACAAGAAAGACAAAAAAGAAAATGTAAGCTATGAAGAGATGTTTGGGTAAATAAGAATTTTGGTAAAGCTTGAGAAAGACTTAGGAATTTGAGATCTGTAAACCACTGCTGACAAATTTTTTGATCAAAGCTTGATAAGGTATGCCTATTTTATTGGCTTTTTCTTTTATGGCATAAATCCAATGCAATGGAAATCTGATAGAAATTTGTTGAGTGGTTGGTTTTAGATTGGGAAAATGAACTTCTTTAAAATCTTTGGCCTCAAAATATTCACCCGGATCAAATTTTGACCAGTATTCCCTTTCTTGGTCTTCGTTTTTGAAATTTGGTAATTTAAGTTGTTTTTTCATATAAGTAATATCTCCTTTTGTTTAAATCACGAGCAGAAATGACTCTGATTTTGTTTTTTCTTATTGTGTAAATGATAAAAAGTATTCTATTTTTTCTTGTTTTTCCAATTAATATATAACGATTTTCATTTTTAGAATGAAGTTTGTCTTCAAACTGTTTTTTGTGTGAATCAAAAAAAGATTGTTCAATTTCTTCTAAAGAAACATCGTGTTTTAATAGGTTTTTGTCTTTATTGCCTTTGTCCCATTGAAACTCAATAGGATCAGGTAAAAACATGAATAAATATAGGTTTGATAATATTTAAATTGTATATACCTTGTAAGTTATTGTCAAGAGTATAAAAAATAAAGATTTGTTGGTATTGTTGACAAGCGAAATGTTGGTTGATATAATGGTTAATATGTTGGTTAAAAATATATCAGCCAGTGATGCAAAAACTAGGTTTGGCGCTGTAATGAATTGGACAAACAAGATGGATGTGGTGGTAGAAAGTTATGGTGAGCCCAAAATGGTTTTGCTTTCTTATACAAAATATAAAAAAATAGTTGAGTTGAGAGAGAAATATAAAAGAGAAATGCTATTAGATCAAATGAGAAGTTTGAAAAAGAGAATTAAAAAAAGAAATGTTGGCTTGAAAAGAAAAGATATTAAAAAATTGGCTGATAGATTTTCTTCGGAAATAGTGGTGGATTTGATTAAAGAAGGAAAAGTAAAATATGAGGGTGCTTCTTGATACAAATATTTTGATAAGTTATTTGCTGGATTTTAGCGGAAAATCGCGAATTAGTAAAATCGCTGATAAGGGTATTTTGGGAAAATATGTAATTTTATTGCCTGAAGAATTGATAAACGAATTTACAAATAAAGTTTTAAGTAAAAAATATTTAAAAAATAAGATAAAAAAAGAAGAACCGGAAGGGTTTGTAAGGATTTTACTAGAAATCGGAGAAATAATTCCTACGATTAAAGAAGAAATACCCGCTGTAACCAGAGGTCCAAAAGATGATTATTTGCTGGCATATGCTTTGGTCGGCGAAGCTGATTTTTTGGTTAGTGGGGATAAGGATTTGCTGGTGTTAAAAAAAGTGGGTGGAGTTAAGATGGTGGATGTAAAGGAGTTTGAGAAAAATTTTGATTAATATTCTCTTTCTTGATCTTCGTTTGTTAACATGCCAGCAAATTAATTTAGTGTGATTTGTGCTGATTAAGTGACGGAAATTGGGTTTTTTGGTTTGTAATGTGAACTAAAAAAAGTCTAGGTTTAGATCAACAATACACGTAATTTGATTAGTACTTGCATTGTAGTACAAGAAATGATATAAATATTTGTATTATGTTGATTCCAAGATTTATCAAAAAACAAATTATAAAGAGAATTGAACCTAATAAGGTGGTGGTAATTTATGGTCCAAGAAGAGCAGGAAAAACAACCTTATTGAATGAAATTTTAAAGGATATTAAAGAAAAATATTTATTATTGTCCGGAGAAGACAGAGAAGTTAAAAATTGGCTTAGCAGTCAATCGATAAATATCTTGAAGGAAAATATTGGTAACAACAAACTGGTAGTTATCGATGAAGCGCAAAAGGTTAACAAAATAGGACTTAATTTGAAATTAATTGTGGATCATATTGAAAATATTAAGGTAATTGCAACCGGGTCATCTTCTTTTGAATTGGCTAATCAAGTTGGAGAACCGTTGGTAGGCAGAAAATGGCAGTTTACCTTGTTCCCTATTGCCCAGCTTGAACTCAGTGGAATTGAAGAAGTTTTTGAGTCAAGAGAAAAGTTAGGAAGTAGACTGATATACGGTACATATCCTGATGTAATTGTAGAAAAAAATATTACTAAAAAAGGAGAAATACTAAATTCTTTGGTTGATAATTATTTATATCGTGATTTGTTGGAATTTGACGAGATCAGAAAAGCAAATAAAATACTGGAATTGCTTAAGTTGATTGCTTTTCAAATTGGAAATGAAGTATCTCTTAATGAGTTGGCTAATAATTTGTCAATTAATCAAAGAACGGTTGAGAAATATTTGGATTTATTGGAAAAAGTTTTTGTAATTAAGAGAGTTTATGGATTTTCAAGGAATTTAAGGAAAGAAATTTATAAAAATTCCAGATTTTATTTTTACGACAACGGGGTTCGAAATGCGCTGATTAACAATTTTAATGATCTTAAAACAAGAGATGATATTGGGAAATTGTGGGAGAATTTTCTTTTTATTGAAAGAATGAAAAAACAGTCATATAAAAAAATATATTGTAATAATTATTTTTGGAGAACTTGGGATAAAAAAGAAATTGATCTGGTGGAAGAAAGAGGTGGAAAATTGTTTGGGTTTGAGTTTAAGTGGGGAGATAAAAAAATTAAGGCTCCAAAATTGTGGAAGGAGACATATAAAAATGCGGAGTTTAAGGTTATAAATAGAGAGAATTTTTTGAAGTTTGTGGTGTAAGATAATTAGACTACCGGTGGAATTGGTAATGTAGGTGTGGTATAGTAATGGATATGGATTATGTAATGAGTTTGACCAGTAAAAGACAGGCTACTTTCCCAAAAGATTTTGTGGATTTGTTGGGCTTAGTTCCCGGAGAAAAGATGGTATTTGAAATAGTGGATGAAAGAAATAATTTAATCAGACTGATTAATAGAAAGAGAAAAATAGAAAAAGTTTTTGGACAAATTAAGTTAAAAAAGGCCTTAGATGTTGAATTGGCAATTCAAGAAACAAGAGAAGAAAGAGCAGAAAAAATATGTATGTAGATACGAATATATTAATTCATATTCTGGTTGATGATAGTACAGGCAAGACAGAATTGTTGAAAAATTATTTTA
Source organism: Patescibacteria group bacterium (assembly GCA_018902845.1). Taxonomy (GTDB): domain Bacteria; phylum Patescibacteriota; class Microgenomatia; order UBA12405; family UBA12405; genus JAHIPV01. The sequence goes on along the minus strand of JAHIPV010000004.1, from coordinate 15,972 downwards.
TAGAAAACGAGGATGAGATTTTTGATATTAGATTTACGGTAGTTATGGAGAGCTTTTGGGTTTTGACTAGTAAAAGAATGGGTTTGAGTATAAAAAAAGCCGTTGATGAATTGATAAATCTTTTAAGTTCAGATTTGTTTGAAGTTGAAAAATTGGATGAATGTTTGGATATTTTGAATTTAATTAAAAAGAAAACTTTTTTGGATTGGGTGGATGCTGAAATTTATTTAAAAAGTAAAAGTGAAAAAACAAAAGTGTTATCTTTTGATGAAGATTTTGACAAATTAGGGAAAAAGGTAAGATTTGTAGTATAATTTAGACATGAAACAGGGAGTGGTTTGGTCGAAAAGTAAGGGTAAACTAGGTAAAAATGATGAAGTGTATAAAATTAATCAGGTGTTGATGTATGGAGATCTTGATGATGTAAAAGAGTTGATAAAGAAAACAGGTGTTGAAGAAATTAGAAATATATTTATGAATAAACCAACTAAAATTTATACTAAAGAAGCGTTTAATTTTATTAAGAATTATGTTTTAAGAATTGAGGAAAACCTGGATTCTGGTAAATATGTCAAAACTTTATACTGAAATATTTGATAAAGAAAGATTGGCAGTATGGAAAAAACTGGCTATTTTAAGGGATATTGGAGCGTTAGCAGGAGGTACCGGTTTGGCTTTGCAATTAAAACACAGGATTTCGTATGATTTTGATATTTTTTGTGAAAAAAGTGTTGGCAAAAGGTTTTTGTTGAGAGTAAAAGAAATTTTTGGAAAAGAAAACATTAAAATTGTGATTGATTCGAGCAATGAGTTAACAGTTTTATACAAAGAGGAAATTAAAATAAGTTTTGTTTATTTTCCCTTTGAAGCGAGATATGAAAAAATAAAAAGCGGGTCGATTGAATTGTTTGATGTTAGAGATTTATTGTCAAATAAGGCTTATGCTGTTGGCAGAAGAGGCGCATGGAGGGACTATGCAGATATTTTTTGGTGTTTAAAAAAGGAGAAGATAGACTTGAAAGGCTTGATTAAAGAGACTGAAAAAAGATTTGGCGGTGTTTTTTCGGAAAAGTTGTTTTTAGAACAATTGGTTTATTTTGATGATATCGAAGACATGGCCGTAGAGTGGATAGATGCAAAAATAAGTAATGATGAAATAAAGAAATTTTTGAGTGAAGAGGTTAGAAAGTATTTAAGATGAAATTAGAATAAGGTAAAAATAAGCTATAATTTTTAGTAATGGCAAAAGATGGTCAAAACAGTAGAAGAAGTGATTTGTTTGAAGGAACTGAGGTTGATACTAAAGTAAAAAACACCCTTGACTGGCAAGTAGGATATGCGACGGTGGGGCAAGTGTTGAAAGGCTTGGAGGGTATAAAAAATTTATCTGAGGCTGATAGGAATCTGGTTGGTGCAATTAATGCAATTTTTGGACAAATGGGAAAAAATGTCCCCGACAATATTGAAAGTATTGTTAGTGAGCTGGGAGTATTTCCGGCCGAGACTGCAATAGCGGATGCAACAGAAGAATTATGGGAAAAAATAAAATCAGAATTGGAAATTGAGGCAGAAGAAATTGTAGAAGTAGCGGAAAAGAAAATGGGGACGAGGGCGTTGGATAAACAAGAATTGGAAAAATTGTTGGCAGAATATGAAGCGTATTTGAAAAGCAAAACTGATGAGGGTAGTGCTATAGATCAGTTGGTGAGGAAATATAACATTGAAAGATCGCAGGTAACTGAATGGATCCAAAGATATAAAGAAGCTCACGAGAGTACAGCAAGAGCCTTGCAGGAAAGTAAATTGACTGAAAGGGCTGGTATAAGTGCGACAGAAAAAGAATTAATAATAAATATTTTGGCTAGAGAAGAAGTAGTGGAAATTGGAATTCTTGAGAATGTCGGATTATCCGAAGAAAAGGCAAAAGAGGTAGTGGCTAAAACAACAGAGGCAACTGTAGAAAAAATGTTAGAAAGAAGAGAAAAAGAAAAGAAAGGCGGAGGAGATAGTCTGGGAAAAACAATAGAAGAAATAAAAAGTCAAGTTGAAAAATCAGGTGTTTTAAGAGATATAGGGAGTCAAACTACCGATGGAGTAATAGTCAGATTAGGGGAAATGGCAGAAATAGCGGTTGTAAAAGCGGAAATTGAAGTTAAAGCGGATAGGCTGGCAAGAGTTTTTGTAAAAGAGTTAAAAGAAAATGGTGTATTGGCAGATAAAGACCAGGTTGTAAGTGTTGGGGTTGATGAAATAAAAACGGTAGTAAAAACAGATAGTAGAGCGGTAAGGGAAGAAAGAACGGTCGAAGTTGTTAAGTCAAGAATCAAAGAAGTTTGGGCAGGAGAGGTTGGAAGTTTAGTAGAAACGAGGCTGGAAACAGCCGTTGACGAAACTGGTGGTTTGGGGATGACAAAGGTTGGCTTGTTTCAAGATTTGGTTAGAAAAATTGAACCCGATGAGCAATTTGATGCTTTGGTAACTAGCGTGAAAGAACTTGATGTGATAGTGGAGGCGACGGCTAACAAGAGAACTAATAGAGAAGTTTTTGGCTTGTATAAAGCAGAGAAAGTTGCGGAAAAGGCCGTAACAGAATTTATTGAAATTAATAGTGATGAGGGTTTAAGTGTGGAGGAAGTGGCAACTTTTAGCCAATATGCAAAAACGACAATGAGGATGGTTTATGCTCAAGAAGAGCTTAGTCCTGTTGATAAAAACAATGCAGGGTTAGAAATTCAAAGACTTAATACTGAAAATCCCGAATTAAATGTAGAAGCCAGTCCTTTGCGGATGGAAGAAGCCGATGTTTTTACAAGGGTGTGCAGAATAAACGAGGAAGAATTCAGAGGAATAGTTAGTTTAAGAGAAAGATTAATAGGAACAGCTGAAGATCCCGGAGTTTTGTATAAAGTTAAGATGCCGGTAGAGGGAATTTTTGGAAAAGTTGACCAAATAGTGGAATTAGCTGGAACCGATAGCCAGTTTGGGAAATTTTTGGGAATGGTTCAGGAGAAGGTGGCTTTTTTTGAAAGATTTAATACTAGGAATTTAGCCTGGAAAGTAGCTGAAAAATTTGGGGTTCAGGGGAAAGTAGTTCAACTGGCTGAAAACATAGGAACAAAGATAGGAATACAAGGAGCTGGAGAAGCGGCGGGTAATTTTATGGCTATGGCGGCAAAAGAGGGTTTTAGAAATGCATTTACAAAAGCAATCACACAATTAGCTAGTGGAGCAGGAAAAGTAGCGGCCAGCGGAGGAGCAGCGGCGACTGGAACAGCAGTAACCGGAGCGGCGGCAACGGGGGCGGCGGCCGGAGGAGGATTGTTGGCGACGATAGCTTCGGGGCCGGCGGCACCGATAGTGGCTGTGGTGTTGATGGCGGTAGGCAAAGTAGCTAGCTTATTTAAAAAGGTCAAGAAAATTGCCGGCAAGGTGAGTAATTTTTTGGAGGAAAAACTAAATATAAGATTACCAAGTATCAAGAGATTTGTAGAAGATACTTTGGGAATTGGCGGATTACCCGGGAAAATTATATCTGGCGGGATAGGAATAGCTTCGGCAATAGGAGGAATACTGGCGGCACCGATAGCTATAGGTATAGCGCCGGTGGTGGTTGGTGTGATTATTCTTTTTTTCATCTTGGGAGTTGGTAATGCCAATAAGGCTTCTTTTTTTGTGCCTAGTATGGGTGGTGGTGATACGGAAGAGGGAGGCTATTTTGGTGAAGCCGGAGAAGGAGAGATACTTTTTGAGGGAGAAGTTCCAGAAGAATGCCCAAATATATGGCCAGTTAATAGCGGTTCGGTTTCACAAGGACCAGCAACAAGTTATAGTCATTATGGTTCGCTAACTGAGTCGATTGATATAGCTCTTGGCTATGGCCAGCCGGTAGTAGCTACCCATAACGGAGGAGTAAGCTGTAGAAATGGGCATGGTTATGGTTTTTTTATTGATTTGCATGGGTCTTGCGGAGGCATAGGTTTTATAAGCAGATACGGACATTTAGCTGGGTATGCTTCCGGGGTTTGTGGTACTGAGGTAAGCAGAGGACAAGTGATTGGCTATGTAAACAATACAGGAAATTCAACGGGCAATCATATCCATTATGAAATAGTTAATAGCGCACTTAGGGATATCCGACAATTTTTGCCTGCACCAAAAGGTTTCCAAATCCCACGAGGGTGTGTTGGAGTTAGTGATTGCAACGTTAGCGTGCCATAAAATAAAAATATGAAGAAAAAAACAATAATAATTCTGGTTTTGGTGGGTTTTATATTTTTGCTGGTACTTATAAGGCTGGGAAGTAAAGAAGAAAGTGACAAGGAAAGTGTGAAAATCAGCCCAACAAGAATTCCAGTAGCAACAATTACACCAGCCAGTGGTTTTAACGCTCCTAATCAAATATCCTGGGGACTAGAAGAAGAAATAATTTTGCCGGAAAAAACTATTCGTTATACAGTTAAAGAAAGGGTAATAAGTGATGAAAATGCTATTAATTTAGCCAAGATACTTGGATTAGAGGGGGAAATAAACAAACTAGATGACGGGAATATATTGGTATTTTATGATGACAAAGATTCGGTTGATTTTCATATTAATAATAAAAAAATGGAGGCCGAATATAGTAAGAATCTGTTGATATCTCCCCTGCTAACTGATAGTAAAAAAGAGTGGGAAGATGTTGATAAAATGAGTCAAAAATTGGTGGATTTGTTATCAAATGGTTTTTTGGCACAAGAAGAAATGGGTTTGAGTGTGATAAAAATTGAATATGAAAAGACAAAAGGGCCTAGGTTTGTAGAATCAGATAAAAAAACTGCTGAAATTGTTGAATTTAAGCTAATTTATAGCTTGGAGGGACAGCCAATATTTTATAACCAAGGAGCTCCGATTTCTGCAAGGTATTCGAAAAACGGGGAATTAATTAAATTAATAATAAAGTTGCCCTCAAAATTTGTTAAAAAAGAAGAGATGTCTTTGATTAAAACAATGAAAGAAGTTGAATTAAGCAAGGCTGAAGAATTTGTAGTTTTGGATGTGGATGGAACAAGCGAATTTGACTTATCTTCTCAAGAAGAAGTGATAGAAAGAACGATAATTGAAAGTGGTTATTTTGGTTATTTATATTTAAGTGAAAAAGAAGAATTGATACCTTACTTTTTTGTTAATGGAAAGAGTAGTCTTAGTACTGGATTGATTGATGTGTTTTTGGGAATTAATCTTTTAACCGATGAATAAAAATGAAGGAATTTTGGAAAAGAAATAAATTAATTTTAATTTTGAGCGGGATTGTGGGGATGATAGTTGCATTACGGTTAAAAAATTAAAAACTTTGTCATTGCGAGGATTCACCAGTTGGCGAAGACGTGGCAATCTCGTTGGATATGTAAAAGGCAAGATTGATCCCGACTGGATTGCTTCGTCCTCCGATTGATCGGGATCAGAATGACGAAAGGGAAAAGTAAAATAAAAAAAATAGATTTAATTAGAAACTTAAAATTAGGAATTAGGCTGGTTTTGTTTGAATGTTTGATTCCGAATCCCAAACACAAGTTCCGTTGGTTGGGCCGAGATTTTGTAAAAAAAATCCGTTTTCGCCATGTTGAACAATAATGTGCTGTCTGCTGATCCTTGAATCACTTATTACAATTTTGCATCCGGATTCTCTGCTTCTGCCAATAGAATCACCTGGTGCAAGTGAAATAGAAATGTCAGGGCCAGTATCTTGCATCATGCAGTCGACGCGCCCAGAATCGGTGGCACAGAGAGCAAGTAGGTGAGCGCCACCTAACGAAACAACAACGATTTTACCTTCAGGTAAAAGTAGAGGGCCGTTTGGTTCTAATCTTTCGAAGTTTTGGTGAAAAGGCGGATTACCCATTGGATTGTCTTGTTTAATAATTTTAGAAAAAGCTTGTCTTTCTGCGTCTAATACTCCCTGTAATAATAAATTCGCCGTTTGATTAAATTCGACCGTTGATGTTTTTGTGTGTTTTTCTTTTTTTGGTAGCATTTTGTTTTTTAATAAATAAATTTTTAATCTTGTAATCTAACGGGCATGATGACGTGGGTGAAGTTGGGATCGTTTTGATCTTCAAAGATTCCAGGAGAAAGAGATTGGTTTAGTTTGACAGTAACAAAATCTCCTTTGCAAATACTTAAAAAATCGGAAATAAATTTGTAGTTAAAAGCAATTTCCATGGATTCACCTTCTACTTTTGCTTCCAGAGTGTTTTTGTTTTGACCAACTTGGGGTGCGTTAGCAGTAAGTTCAACTGAATTTTTGTCAACCTTAAAACGAACTATATTGGCTGATTCCCGAGCAAAAACTGAAGCGATTTTGATAGCTTGAGAAAAGTCTTCTTTATCGATGGTTAGTTTGGTGTTGAATTCTTTTGGAATTATCTTTTGATAGTCCGGATAGTCCCCCTCTATAAGACGAGTAAGAAGCTCTAGATCTTCCAGAACAAAGACAACTTGCCTTTCGTCATTTGTTAGAGCCACATTGATTTTCTTTTCATTTTTAGAAAGCCTAACGATCTCTGACAATGCTTTTGAAGGAATCAAAAAGGTGACAGGAGATTGCTGTTTGTCCAAATTAATTGGATTGATTAATTTACTGGTTTTTATAGAAAGACGGAAACCGTCAGTGGCAACCATGGTGAAAGCATCCGGAGTGAATTGCCATAAAACGGCAGTTAAAACCGGCCTGTTGTCGTCGGTGGCGGCGGCGAAAGCAATTTGAGCAACGGTTTCTGACAAAAGGGAATAATCCAGATCAAAAGTGTATTTTTTTTCGGAAGTGTTTTGAGTAGGAAAATCGTCCGAAGGCATAGTAGTAAAAGAAGATTGGGCATTGGGAGAATGGACACTTAAAAGAGATTTATCGTTGACTGATATGTCTAGTTTCCCTGGAGAAAGATAAGAAATAAATTCAGTGATTTCTTTGGCTGGAACTGTAATGGAAGATTCTTTTTCAATTTTGGCACCGATCCAATAATTGATACCTATTTTAAGATCAGTGGCAGAGAGCTTGAGACGGCCATTGTCAATGGCAAAAAGGATATTTTTTAAAATAGGAAGCTGAGTTTTGGCGGAAACAAAGCGAGAAACATGGGTTAAGGCGGTGTTTAGATTTTCTTGTAAAACTGAAAATTTCATAAATTGGTTATAAGGAGTTATAAGTATTATAAATTATAAAATGGATAACTGGATGACTAGATGACTAGATTACTAGACAGTTAGATTGTCTTGTTTTTAGGTATTCTGTTTTCCAGATGGCAAAGTCAGAGATGGTTACTTTTTGATCACAGTTAAAGTCTGAGTTGTAGTTATTGGCCGGTAGAGGTTGGTCTCTGTATTTTAGATATTCTGTTTTCCAGATAGCAAAGTCAGAGATATTAATTTTGGTATCACAATTAGCATTACCGGATGATTTAGCTGGAAGAGAGGAACAGGAGAGACAATTGGGAATGAGAATGGGTGTATTGGTAGGAATGGGAGGGGATATAGAAACGGGAGTGTTGGTAGGATGAGTTGTGGGAAGCTGTGGTATCCCTGATGGAGGTGTATTTGTGGGAAATAGCGGTGGAGTGTTGGTGGGCTGAAGAGTGGGAGTATTAAGAGGAATAGAGTCTAGCGTACATACACCGATATTCATATGAATACCGTCAGATCTGTTAACTCCGGAATAATATATTCTTTCTTTTTTATAATCGGACTTTTCTTTTGGAAGATAGAAAGGAAGACCAATACCGTCTTTATCCCAATCATTGTCATTTGGAGTAAATGTAAATAAAGTAATCCCGGCAGGAAATGAAAGCATGTTGGTAGATTCAGACAGGCGGACACCTGTTGCTCTTGAATGAAAAAGTAAAAAACGGTTGTCTTTATAAACCAGATGGCCTTTATTGGCGCTGACGGCAAGTATAGTTTGGTTGTTGTTTAATGTTTTAAATTTTTGACCAGTAGAATCAGTGGCTTGTGCAATAAAAAGGTGGGCGGTTCCGTCTGTGTATATCAAATACAAATTGTCTTCTTTTATAAATGCAGAAGGCCAACTTGGTCCCATACCGTCTCTTGATCCATAAAAATCAAGTACTTCTCCTTTTTTAGTCCATGGTCCAAACAGTGACTCTGAGGTTGCGTGAAATATACTATTTCCAGAACCATCCGGTTGATCAGTTCCTTCGTAATACATGTGCCATATTCCATTCCATTCCACCAAAAAAGGATCAGCAATTAGTTTTGATTCGCCAGGTCCTCCAACATCTAGCGCTAACTTTGGAAGATCGTCTGGATCCCAAAGATCAGGATTGAGACCATCACCAAAATGCCATGTGTACCAAATACGATCGGCCCAGCCACCGTTATTTATGTCGTTGTTGCTTGGAATGGTAGTAGAAGGTTTTCCATTTATCATGGTACTGGTCATAGAGTAGTACATAACATATCTATCCCAACCAGGGTGATGATCTATCCATTGACCACCTGCATTGCCTACGGGCGATTTGTAGGTTTGAATTCTTTCGACGCATTGTTGTGCGTGACTTTTTATAGGAATTGCGATAGATGTGAAAAATAGTAAAAAAAAGACAAAGGTCATAATAAAATTTAACATATTTTTGGTTTTGATGTATTTAATAAAATAATTAATTTAATAATTTAGTAGTCGTAGTATTAGAGGCGGTGGGAAAGTGAATTTCTAATTTTTAATTTCTAATTTTTAATTATAGATTCAAGAGAAAATCAAAAAGAATGAAGAGTTTTGAGTAGTGGGAAAGCGAAAAGTGACGAGAGGTTAAAACGAAAAAGTAACAGTTGACTTATAAGAGGGGTTTGGTTTTGGTAAAGTTTCGGTTGGAAAATGCTAAGTGAAATGTGGAAAACTTTGTGGATAAATGGTTGGTGTGTGGGAAAGTGAAAGTGGATTAGTAAAAATGAACGGTGGGAAAGTATTAGAGAAGAGTATGGATTTGGTTGATAAGTTGTTTGGTTTGTGGATTAGTGGAAAGCTGATGGTGAATTTTGTCACGAGCGTGCATTATGCTGGTGTGATCCCGACCGCCTAGTAAACGGCCGACTTTTTCTAGTGGTAAATTGATTTCGTCAAGAAGAAAGTGAGCGGTTATGTGTCTGGCTTGGACAAGGTCTTTTTTTCTGCTTTTTCCACAAAGATCGCTAGTTTTGACTTGAAAAAATTTAGCACAGACAGAAATGATGTGGCGAGGAGACATTGAGGCACGGTCTTGATTTTGAGAAAAATCATTTGTATTTATGTTTAATTGTTGTTGAATGAAAGATATATCTATCTCCCCTACTTTGTCAGTTAAGGATTGGATGAAAAGTTTTTGTAGCTTTCCTTCAATGTCACGAATGTTGGATTGAATATTTTGAGCCAGAAAAAGAGTAGCTTCGTTAGTCATTTTAATCCCTTTTTTTTCGGTATTTTGTTTGATGATAGCAACTCTCATTTCGTAATCCGGCAGTTGAATGTCTACGGTTAGTCCTCCCATAAATCGAGAAACAAGACGGTCTTCCAGTTGACCAATTTCATCCGGTTTGCGGTCTGAAGTAAGGATTATTTGTTTACCGTTCATGTGAAGAGCGTTGAAAGTATGGAAAAATTCTTCTTTGGTGTATTCTTTGCCGGCTATAAATTGAATATCGTCAACTAAAATGCAATCAAGTTTTCTATATTTGTTTTTGAATTTGGTCATGTTTTTGGTTTTGAGGGAATCTACCAATTCGTTTCCAAAAGTTTCGGCCGGAAAGTATTTGATTTTCATATCAGGATTGTCTTTTAGAAGCTGATGACCAATAGCTTGCATAAGATGAGTTTTGCCTACTCCTACCCCACCCCAGATAAAGAAAGGATTGTAAGATAAACCGGGGTTTTTGATAATACCTTGAGCGGCGGCAAAGGCAAAGTTGTTGCTGTTGCCGACAATTAAATTATCGAAAGTATATTTGGGATTAAGATTTGGATCATAAGAGGTAGTAGAATAATTTTTTGAGAAAAGAGGGGTAGATGTTTTTTTGGGTGAATTTTGGATTTCTATGGGCTGTTGGTCAATAAAATTGATGATGATATTTTTTTTGGTTTGATTGTCGAGGGCCGATTTAAAAAGATCGTAGTAGCGCTTGTTGTTCATTTGGACTAAATAAGAATTAGGACAAGCAATGGTGGCGGTTTGATCTTTTAAAGAAATTAACTGAGTTTGGGAGACAAAGGTTTGAAAAACTGCAGGGGCAAGAACAATTTTTAATTCTTCTTGTGTGTTTTTCCAAAGTTGATCAAGATCCATGTTAATAAATCTAAAATTTAAAATTTAAATTTCCAAATAAAAAAATAATTAAAAACTGGATTACTAGATTACTGGACAACTAGATAACTAGATAAAAAATAATTAATAAATAATAATAATTAATAAACATAAATAATAATGATAGTTAGGGCAGAAAAACATTTAATAAAAGGCAGGGTTGAATCGATTATCCACAGAAATCTTAGATGAGTTTTCCACAATTTGGAAGGGGGATGAAAGGTATCAAATTTTGATACCTTTAAATCCTAAATACCAAATCCGAAATTCTAAATAAATTCAAAATCCAAAAGTTTTAAATTCAAAACAAAACAAATACTGAAATTCAAAAAAAATTAAAATTTAAGATAAAAATTAAAAAATTGTTTAGCCGAAAATTGCATTTGAGATTTTTATATAAATAATCAAAATTTTTGTGATAGAATAGCAACATGCCGAAAAGGACGTATCAACCAAAGAAGAAGAAAAGGGTGCGAAAGCATGGGTTTTTGAAGCGGATGGCGACGCAGGATGGGAGAAATGTGCTAAAAAGACGTAGGATTAAGGGACGAAAGAAATTGACGGTGAAGAAGAAATTGAGAGCGTAAAATTAAATATAAAGTTTAAAATCAAAATTTCCAAAAAAAACAAAAGATAGGGTTGGGGTTTTTATATATAGAAATAGGTTAGAATAGGTTGTGTTGAAGAAGATAAATATTATTAGACTAAAAAAGGAGTTTGAGGAGATTAGGACTAGAGGGGAAATTCATCAGTCACCTATTTTTGGGTTGGTGACGTTGGATATAAGAAGCGAGGGAGAGTCGAGATTTGGGTTTGTGATTTCAAAAAAGATTTCAAAAAAGGCGGTGGTGAGGAATAAAATCAGAAGATTGTTGGCAGAGAGTGTGAGAGTGAATTTAAAAAATATTAAAAAAGGTTATCTGGTGTTGTTTTTGGTGAAAAAAGAGATAATTGGGATGAAGTTTGGGGAAGTAGAAACAGAAGTAAAGAGGATGTTTGAGAGGATGGGGATTAAGAAGCAAGAAAAGAGGCTGGGAGTTGAGGGATGATTTTGAAATAGTTTTGAGAATTGATTATTTTTATTTGGTGTGGAATTGGAAAGATTTTTTGAGATTTGTCTTTTTTGCTTTTTATTTCGACACAGATATAATTTTTTTTGTAATTTTCGAGGACTAAATCAATTTCTTTGCCTCCATATTCTCGATAAAAATATAAGTTAAGTTTGTAATTGTTATTTTTTTTGTTTTTGAAGATTTCTGAGATAATGAAGTTTTCAAAAACACCACCCTTGTCTGGTCTTAGATCTAGTGAACGAAAATCTTTAACTAGAATATTGCGAATACCAAGATCATAAAAGTAGAATTTACGGTTTTCTGAAACAGCTCTTCTTAAGTTGGTTTTAAAAGATGGTAGTGGAAATAATACGTAATTTTTGATAAATATTTCAATATAACTTGTTACTGTAGAAACATTGGCTTGAAGACTGTTGGCTATTTCTCTTAACGAGACTTCACTGCCTAGTTGTAAAGCGATTTTTGTTAAGATATCTTTGGCAAGTTTTGTATTTTTTAGTTTGTAGATATTAATAATATCTTTGAGAATGTAAGTGTCAAAAATGTTTTGTAAAAGATTGATTTTTTCATCTTCTTTTTTTGCTTTCCAGATTTCCGGATAATTGCCAAATATTTGTATTTTTTCTTGTATTTGCTGGTAAAATTCTTTTTCCTGATATGTTTTAATTTTTGTATTTTGTTTGATTTCTCCCAGGCTTAAGGGCAAGCAAAATAATTCTTTGAAACGGCCTGACAGACTATCAAATTTTTTTGTTTTTTGCTTGAGTTCGCTACTGCCGGTGGCAATAATTTTTACTTTAAATTGATCGTGCAAGATTTTTAATGGCAAGGTGGATTCTGGATGATTTTGAACTTCGTCTATCAGGATAATTGAGTGATTTAGGGCGATTTTTTCTAATGTTTGATAATCTGGGGTGAATTTATCCTGGTCAGATTGCAAGTCAAAATTGAAGATTGGATTTTTTGTTTGTCCTCCAGAGGCGGACTGCGCATTTGCTTGTTTTGAGATTTTGTTTAAAAGAGTTGTTTTTCCAGATCGACGTGGGCCCCAAATAAAAAGAATTTTGTAATCTTTTTTTGATAAATATTTTTTGATTTGTTTTTCAATGGTTCTTTTGTATTGCATGGTGTACTATATCATTTTAATAGTATTTTGTATAGTGGCAGTATGCAGTTTGGTGGGAATTTGGAGATTTGAGGGTTGAAGGGGCGAGGAATTTTGGTTTGAGGGTATAATTTGAAGTGTGAAGAAGTATTGGGTGTTTTTTAAATCTGAGTTACAGAGAAGCTTTGAGTATAGAGGAATGTTGGCGACTTGGTTTTTGGTTGAGTTAATGGGTTTGGTGACTGTGATATTTGTGTGGTTGGCTGTATATAGAGATAATTTAAATGTGGGGGGATATGATTTTAAACAAATGATTTTTTATTATGTTTTAGTGCCTATAGTTGGAGTGTTTACGAATGTATATATATCAGAGAGTTTACCAAAAAAAATTAAAGACGGTGTGATTTCGGCTGAATTAATTAAGCCTTATAATTTAAAAGTAAAAATTTTAGTTGGCAATATTGCTTGGAGAATGGTGAAACTTTTTATTTATATGCCGATTTTTGTGGCAATGCTAGCTGTTGTCGGTTATTTTTTTGGAATTAGTTTGAGTTTTGGAAATGCGATGATAGGTTTTTTGGTTTGTTTTTTGGTTTATTTTTTGCATGCATTTATGGATTTATCGATAAGTTATATGGCTTTTTGGATGGATGATGTATGGGCCTTGAGTCATTTGAAATTTATAGTTTTGTTTATGTTTGGTGGAATGAGCTTTCCTTTGGATTTGTTGCCTGAAAATTTGTGGAAGATTTTTAATTTTTTGCCATTTAAATTTATATATTTTGTACCTGTGTCTGTATTGCGAGGTAGACTAAGTTCCTTTGAGATTGGTTTTCAGGTTGTTCAACTTTTGGCCTGGATTGGATTTTTTCATTTTTTGAGTGAGATTTTGTTTAAACTTGGTTTAAAAAAATATGAAGCTTATGGGAATTAAATAAAACTTCAATTAAAAATTACCCCCCTTTGTTAAAACTACGGGCGGCAGGTGAATTAAGAATAAAAAACAAAAAATAAATAAAAAAAACGCTTCACTAGATCCTTCGGTCTCCGCCAGTTGGCGGATCACTCAGGATGACAAGAAGGAAGGAATGAAAAAATAGATGAAAAAGATAAAAAGATATTTAAAAATTTATTGGAAGTTGATTAAGTTTTCGGCGACTTTGGAAACTACTTATAGAATGAGTTTTTTGTTGGAGATTATAGTTGAAGTTGGTTATTTTGTTGTGACTGTTATGGGAATGAAAGTTTTATTTTGGAATATTAAGACTATGGCGGGATGGAATTTGTATGAAATTATGGTGTTGTATGGACTTAATATGATATTTGCTGAAATAGTTTTGGGAGTGGCTTTTATTTTTAATTTAAGAGGTTTGCCTGAGAAGATAGCTAATGGAGAATTGGACTTGATATTGATTAAACCTTTGAATTCTCAGTTTATGGTGTCTTTGTGGAGGCCTTATTTTGCTTTGATCCCAAGCATGTTGGCTGGAGTGATTATGATGGTATTTGGGTTTAAATTGGGGAATTTGGTTTTTAACTGGCTCAGTTTATTTCCTTTTATGATTATTTTTGGTTGTGGGTTAGTTGTAGCTTATTCGGTTGGAATGATGGTTGTTACTTTGTCTATGTGGTTGGTTCAAGCAACTCCCCTGCCAATGCTGGCTCAGAAGTTTTTGTTTATGGCCAAAGAGCCTTTTAGTATTTATGGCGGAGCATGGAGGTTTGTATTTTTGGTTATTTTGCCATTGGCTTTTATGGTTAGTTTTCCGACGCAGGTTTTGTTAGGTGAATTGGTGTGGTGGTGGATACCGATGGGTTTGGTTATGGCAGTTGTATTTTTGAAAATGTCGAATGTGTTTTGGAATTTTGCCTTAAAAAGTTATAGTAGTGCTAGTAGCTAATTATGAAAAAAGTAATTGAGTTAAAAAAATTAAGCAAGAATTTTAGAATTCACAAAAGAGAACAAGGATTGATAGGGAGTGTGAAGGCTTTGTTTAAGAGGGAATATAAGACAATTGAGGCTGTAAAAAAAGTTAGTTTTGATATTGAAGAAGGAGAATTGGTGGGTTTTATTGGGCCAAATGGAGCAGGAAAAACAACTACTTTGAAAATGCTTAGTGGATTATTGTATCCGAGCAGTGGAAATTGTCAGGTTTTGGGTTTTAGGCCGGTTGAAAGAAAATATGAATTTTTAAAACAAATCAGTCTGGTAATGGGGCAGAAAAATCAACTTTGGTGGGATTTGCCGGCTATTGAAACTTTTGTTTTGAATAAAGAAATTTATGAAGTAAGTGATGAGGATTATAAGGAAATATTGAATGAATTAGCGGAAATGCTTGATGTTAAAGAAGTGATGCATCAACAGGTTAGGAAGATGAGTTTGGGGCAGAGAATGAAATGTGAACTGATTGCCAGCTTGATTCATAAACCTAAGGTTTTGTTTTTGGATGAGCCGACGATTGGTTTGGATGTAGTAATGCAAAAAAAAGTGAGAGAGTTTATCTTGGAATACAACAGAAAATATAAAGCAACTGTGATTTTGACTTCGCATTATATGGACGATGTTAAGGAAATTTGTAAAAGAATAATTATTATTGATAAAGGTGTGATTGTTTTTGATGGAAGTATTGAAAAATTGATCAAAAAATATGCGAATTACAAGGTGTTAATACCGATTTTTAACGGAAAAGTAGATAGTGAGAGGTTGACAAAGATTGGTGAGGTGATAGAGAACAATGGAATAAGGGCAGTGATTAAGGTAGGACGAAAAGAAGTGCCAAAAAAAGCTTCGGAGTTGTTGCATGAATTTGATGTGGATGATTTGGATATAAACGAACCAAGGTTGGAAGATGTGGTAAGAGAGATGTTTGGAAAGGTGACTATAAGAGAATGATTAAGAAGATGGTTTTGAAATTGCTGGTGTTTTATAAGAAATATGTTTCTAGGGGTAGTCATTGCCGATTTTATCCAACTTGTAGTCAATATACTTATAAATCTATTGAGAAGTATGGAGTGGTTAAGGGCGGGTGGATGGGAGTGAAGAGAGTGATGAAGTGTAATCCTTTTTATAAATCAAAAATCCTAATATCGAAATCCTAAACAATATTTAAATTCAAATATCAAAATTCAAGACAAACACGAAATTTAAAATTTTGATTTTCAAAAAAAACGCTTCGCTAGATCCTTCGGTCGTAAGACTTACTCAGGATGACGAAGGAGAAAAATCGAAAGACGGAAGATAAATAAAAAAATTTTGTTATTGCGAGCGAAGCGTGGCAATCCCGTTGGATATGTAAAAGATAAGATTGTTTCCAAGGGGATTGCCACGTCGTTAGTTTAAGTAAAATTTAGTGTGCTTTTTTTGAGTTATAGAGGTTTTTCCAACCGACCCATAGTTTTTTAAGATCTAAAAGGTTTTTAACTCTGGAAAAAGTGAAGTACCAAAAAGCAAAAGAGACTTGTTGGGAGCATT
>JAHIPV010000021.1 GCA_018902845.1 Patescibacteria group bacterium | reverse complement strand
TCTTAATTATTTTTTTGGCATAAACGGCATTTTCTTTTGTATTGGTAGATTTATTTTCAGAAAAAATTATTTTTGCCAATACTTTGTGTTTAATAAGATAATTTTTTTGTTCTTGTGATTCAGTTACACCTTGTTTATTCTCCACTCCGCCGGTAGTTATAATATATTCGGCAAATCCTTTCTGATAAACTTTCAACGCTTTTTTCACTAAACTTTCCCTATGAGTCCCAGGAATTATCAAGAGACCTTTTTGATTTAATTGATGTTTAATAAAAATAAAATCAGTAATAGTTTTAATTTTGTTCCCAAACATATTCTTCACGCAAAGTATTTTTACTATTATCTTGCAATGCTGTAAAAACCTCGTTTTTAAATTCTTTTAAACTAATAATTTCTTCTTCTATTAAACCATCTAACCCTAGTTGCTCTATTAATTTCCCTAATGGTCCTTGATAAATTTGAGTAATTGCTTGATCAACAGACCAAGCAGATCTACCCACATCAAAATAATCTAAACATGCCTGCAATAAACCAGATTCCATTTCCCAGTATAATTGAGAAAGATCAACAAAACCTTTCCTATCCTCGAATCCAACTCCTTGTGCCTTTATCTGCCATATTCTACCTTGAGCCAATTTCCTTATCGGATCTTCAATCAAAACATGAAGTTTTTTGAGAACATAGTATGTCTGCGCAACTTCAATCGGAACAATATATTCATGATAAGTTTCAAAAGGGGAATGTTTTTGCAATTTCTCCTCTCTTGCCAAAGACTCTTGCATTGGAACACCATTAAATACTCTAAGAGATTTGCTGAGAGTAACCATCAGATCCATTTGCCTTAAAAAATTAAGATCTTGTTGAATCCCTGAAAGTGTCGACCACGGATGAAAAATCATAAAACCAGCTACTACTGACATACCAGCTGTTCGAATATCTCTAATTGCCCTCGTTAATACTTCTATTCTTTCTCCTTTTTTAAACTTTTCTTCAAGAACATAATTATCCGATGTTTCTACTCCTAAAAGTAATCTATCCCAACCTGCTCGTTTCATTTCTTTTAATAACCTAGTTTGTCCAGCCACATCTTCCCCGCGAACAAAACTCATTAACGATAATTCCTCAGGCAACTCTCCCGCTCTTTTAGCAAAAATAATTTCTTGGCATAATTGCCAAACATGTGCAAAATTATCTGGTGGCCCAAAAAGGTTTGGGTCATTGGTTTTAAAACGAGTGGTACCATAAGTTTGATAAAGCTCTATAATTTCTTGAATAACCTGACCAGGATCCCTTGGTCTCCAAACCTCACCACAATGCTGTCTTTCAAAAACAGCATTGCTACAAAATTCACACCACGACCAAGGACATCCTCTTGACGTCATAAAAGTTCCATAGCCAGATTTTTTTGAATAATATTCATAACCTATACGAGTCGGTGGCTCAACCACCCTAGGATCAGGTGGAATAACCACAGCTCTAGTAATTATAGTTTCAGAATCGCTAGGGTCCAAAAAAGCAAGCGAGGGACAATTAGTTCTCCAATCATAACCTTCAACAATAGAAATAGCCAAAGGAGGCAAAACCTCTTCTGCTTCACCCCGAACAACACAGCAATTTAAATCACGAAATTCTCTTAAAATTTCCTGATAACTAAGAGTAGCTCCCATGCCACCATAAACAATAGTTCCCTTATAATCTCTTTGTCTTAGTTCTTGATGAATTATTCGAACCGAAGGAAGGGCTCTTTGTAGAACAGTTATACCTAACAAAATCGGATCAAGTTTTATTATTTCCTCAACACCTTCTCTTGCTGATTGACCAAGAACATCAAAATCAACTAATCCGGTAGAAACAAATTCTTCAGTTGCCGCAACAAGATACTCAAGCCCTAACGGAGGCTTGGGATTATAATCAGGTGCTCGTCCACGAGGATAAGTTGGAGGGACAATTAATAAAAGATCTTTTTTTAATCTTGTCAATTCATGCTCTGTTCTAGTCATTTGTTTCTGTTTGCAAAAAACGATAATTTACTACAACATTACAAAAGGTATTATATAAAAAATACTTGTTTTTTACAATAAAACAGGGATAATATTACTTTGTAAGTATTAGCTATATACCAAAACTTTCCTCATTCTCTAACCAATCTCATCACTCATTTTCACAAATTTTAAGTGTCAATCTTAGGACTTGCACCTAAAACTTTTTCTCATACAAATATCTCAATAAAAATTAATATATTACAGAACAAACACTAAAAAAACTTGTTATACTATCATATCTCTAACTATAATATAAACTAGTTTGAAAATTTAAAAATAAACTATGAACAAATCATTAATAATAAAAATCTTACTTAACAAAAACTTAGACCAACAAATAGGAATCGCTTTTTTTAATCATCAAAAAGCCGGAGTCAATTGGAGAGAAAAAATACTAAGTATTCATCCAGATTTAAAAATAGCTGTTATTAAAGACTCAAAAAAACAAAAAAAACTAATCGAAAATTATGTAGAAAAATATTATCAATATAATCTAAAAAAATTAAGAAAGACAAATAAAGAAATCGAACAACAATGGAAAAAAATCGAATCAGATTTTTTTGAATTAGTTAAAAAATATTTTAATAACCACCCATGGCCAAAAGGTGAATATAAAGGATATCTTTCTATCTTCAATATCAACCCTCGTTTTCTTCACAACAAAACCTTTCAAATTTATTACCAATCTCGATCCACAAACAAAATAATTGCTCACGAACTACTTCACTTTTTATTTTATGATTTTTTAAAAAACAACTTCTCTTTTTCTAATCTTTTTGATAAAAATTATATTTGGTCATTATCAGAAGTTTTTAATGACCTAATTCTTTCTGAATCTAATTTTATCGATTTATTAGGAAAATCTTCCTCACAAGGATATCCAAGACTAATCCCATTGAAAGAAAAACTAACTGACCGTTGGAATCAGTCAAAAAATATTAAAAAATTTCTAACTCACAGTTTAAAAATTTATAAACATAAAGGAGGTGTTTAAAACAATGGAAACAATACCTTTAATTAAATCGCCAATAATTTTTCCTACCGAGAAAAACTACCAAGCATTAAGACCAGAGCCAAGAATAAATCTCGACACATTACAAGTACAGTGTGATTGTGTTCCATCAGACTGTTCTTGTGATTGTCAGGATGGTGGAAATGGTGTTTGTTCAGATTGCAGCATTGACATTTCAGACTGCGGTCAAGCATAGGCAAAGTTTATTAAAAGAGAGAGAAATGATAGAAAAAAATCTTAAAACTCGAACAAAGCGCGAAGTTATTGCAATAGAAAATACGACAAACAATTTGATACCTTCGCGCTTTATGCACATTATGGATGTTGGAAGTGAGTACAAGGCGATATATCACGCTTTAAATATGGAAACAGTTTTTGTTGAAGATAAATTGGCAAAAAAAATTTCAACAGGTTCTTTACAAAATATTCCTGTACAAAATCTTGAAAATTTAAAAACAAGGGGTTTGTTGATAGAAGATGAAACAGAGGACACAAAAAGTTACAAAACAGTCAAAGACAAACTAAACAGCTTACCATTAACTGTTCTTTATTTATTAGTAACAGACAAATGTAATTTCGATTGTCGTTATTGTTTTATTGAAGGCGGGTATACAAAAAATCAATCTCGCAATCAAATGAGTCAAGAGATAGCTAAAAGAGGCATGGATTTATTTGTTAAAAATATAGATTCTGGCAAAAAAAGGCGAAGAACTATTATTTTTTATGGCGGTGAACCAATACTTAATTGGAATACTGTGGAATTTGCTTTAGGTGATATAGCCTCTCGAAAAGAAAAGGGCAGTTTACCAACTAATACACGAGTAAATTTGATTACAAATGGTTCCCTAATTACTCCTGAAATTGCCAAAGTTCTACGGAAACATAACGTTGGCGTATCAGTTTCTTTGGATGGTAGAGAAACCGAACATAACCGTAATCGTATTTTTCATTCGTCTAAAGGAACTTTTATTGAAACTACAAAGGGTATACAGATTTTAAAAAACCACAATGTACACGTAGGAATCTCCTGTACCTTGACAGAAGGCAATTTGGAAACCTTAGAAGAAATTGCAACATTCTTAGTAAATGATTTGGATATAGTCTCTATCGGTTTTAATTTTTTAAGAGAAAACCCAAAATTCTCTCTCAAAGATCCAGAATATATGGAAAAGGCATCAAGAGCTGTTATAGAAAGTTATCGTATCTTAAGAAAAAAAGGAGTATATGAAGACAGAATAATGCGTAAGGTTAATGCTTTCACTCAAAAAAAACCGCGCATAAATAATTGTGCCGGTTGTGGTCAACAAATAGTAATGGCACCAACAGGAGAAATTGGAGTTTGTCATGGTGGTATAGGACCAAAAGATTTCTTCATTCCATACTCTCCTGATTTAAATACCAATACACATCCACTTTGGCAAGAATGGAAAACCAGATCGCCCTTCAATATGGAAAAATGTACCAACTGCATTGCTCTAGGTATTTGTGGCGGAGGTTGTGCTTATGAAGCTTTTTTAAAACATGACTCAATCTGGAAACTAGACGACCCATTTTGCATTCACTCAAAAATGACATTAGAATTTTTGGTTAAAGATCTTTTTGAAAAATGCCTAGAAAACGAAAAAACAAACAGACCCACTCTCTCACCATCTTCAAAACATTAATCTCACAACTCATTTCCTTTCTTTTTTTCTAAATTATTAAACAAATTTTTCACAAATTTTAAGTGTCAATCTTAGGACTTGCACCTAAAACTTTTTCTCATACAAAAACCTCAACAAAAAATAACTCACCCAAAAAAGATCAACTATTTTTTACAACTTTTTATCTTTTTTAAGAACTTTTCTCAACTTAAACTATTCTTCTACTAAGATGTAAACTCATAATTCTACTGAATATATTGATTGAAACAGGATAGATGAAAACGCTTTTGGCTAAAAGAATAGCTGGGAAAAATTACGATATGACTTTGGCCTCTCCGAATTAGCTCGATAGGTTTTTATCGATTTTAACCCTTTGACAAAAAAGCTTACCACATCCAGAAGACTGATATAGTCTCATCATCGGAGGACAAACTCTGCAATCAATCCTATAACTGCAATCAAGACAAGTTTTGGGAAGGCGTAACTTAGAATTTCTTACTCTGAATAGTTTTTGCAAACAAGCTTTAAAAGAACTTTCAAACAACGAAAAACCAATGCTTCTTTCGATTTTACAAAGACGAACTTTTCCCTCTGCATCAATATGAAAACTTTGTAAACCGGCATTACAGGGATAAAAAATTTCCTTTTTTCGCCTTTTAATCTGCTTAACTCTTTGAAATGGTTTTGTTTTTTTATTGAAATCAAGAATCTGAAAACATTGTTTGTCATTAATACAATAAATTAATGGAGTTTTATTTTTATCTAGTCTGGGAATTAAAAAAGGGTAAAAAACAATAGGCACACCAATTTTTTGAGCCAATTTTTTCATTTCAGAAACTTTGGAAAAATTTTGTTTCATCACTACCGCCGAAAACCAAACAAAAATACCTGCCTTTTTAAGTTTTTTAACATTGGTTAGTGTTCTTCTGAAAGATCCATCAACTCGAGTAATTTGATCATGAACAAAACTTTTTGCTCCATAAACGCTCACTATTACTTGGTAAGGAGGATATTTTTTAAAAAGATTAATTAAATCATTATTAAAAAGAGTGGCATTAGTAGAAATTGTTGGAATAATTCCAACTCGCCTTATATAGAAATAAATTTCCTTAAAGTCTTTTCTCATCAAACATTCTCCGCCAGTTAATTGCAGAAATAAACATCCGTTTTTCACTAATTGATCCACAATTTTCTTAATTCTCACCAATGAAAGTTCTTTTCTTTTTCTTTCTCCCTTAGCATAACAGTGAAGACAATCCAAGTTACAACGACCAGTTAGGTCAAAACTTCCCTGAATGGGAATTCTTGCCAGCTTTGATTTTTTATTAATATTCTTTATATTGACTTTTTCTGTTAATCCATTTTCAACTCCGGCTAAAAGTTTGTTTATATCAGCCTCAATAATTTCCTCTTGAATAGAAAATTCTTTGCTTAATTTCTTTGCACACTCGGTAATTGAAAAACCACTTAAAAGCTTTTTCCAAATATAAGCAGCCGAACTATTAAGAAGAAATAAGTTTTCAGGAGCCTTATCCAAAGGGATTAAAAATACATCCTCACCGATTTTCCTTAAAACAAAATTTTTTGCTAATTTGCTAACGATTTTATTCATTTATTTTCATTCCAGAATTAAAATAAATTTTTAGAGCAGCTAAGTTTTTTTTTACCACCGAGCATTGAATATACTCGGCTCCCATTTTTTTCATCCTTTCCAAACCAAACGACCAGAGAACAGCCCCAACACCTTCGCTTCTAAACTCAGGCAAAACACTAAAATAACCGGGCCTAGCTCTCATTTTTCCATTTTCATCTCGCTCAACCCTATTGGGTCCAAAACTAGCCACTACTCTATTCTTCCTTTCAACAAGCAAAATTTCTCCCCAAAAAACACCTTTTAAAAGACAATTCTTGACATATTCACTTTCGGCAACCAAATCATTTTTGTTAACCAAAACATAATCAATATATTTAGAAAAATTTCTTTTTTGAGGAAGTACCTTTAAACAAAATCCATTTTTTACTAAAAAGCGCCAGCGAAACTTAACGCGAGAAGATAATTCAAAAGTTTTCAGCTGTCTTTCAAGCTTTATTATTTTTTTGTCCATATTATCTACATTTTACTGAGGCCAAGGATTATCATCTCCCGCTTTACAAGCACAAGCAGTCGCTCTATCAATTCGGCTAACCGGAAGTCGCGATGCCACAGGAGCAATGTAAGATCTGAGTCTTTCTAATTTTGGTAAATTATTGGAAACAACCAAAGAACATTCTTTTGAAACAATCATAAAACAACTTCACCTCCTCTTATAAATTTTGTAAATACTTTTTAAAACAAACAAATTTACTTCTTAAGAGTATAACATATTGTCTGTCAAGATGCAGTAAATCTAAACTAATACACAACATATACATACCATCTCAAACCCACAAATTTTCTCAAAAAAACAAGAACTTTTTCTAACAAAAACTAAAAATTTTTTATTCCTTTTACTTTCTATTTTCTTACTCTCTCACTCTCGTTGTTCTTGTTTTATACAAACACTTTAATAAAAAGTTAAAATCAATTATGTCAATCTCTTTTAATCACTTTGGTAATAAGAAAAATCAAAGCATTGTTTTTCTCCACGGCTGGCAACAAAACAAAAACTCTTTTAATCAGTTAATTCCATTTCTATACAAAAAATACAACTTGTATTTTCTCGATCTTCCCGGATTCGGGCACAGCCCTAAGCCTCCCAATTCGGCTACATCATTTGATTATGCCAACATTCTATATAAATGGATAACAGAACAAAAAATTAAAAAACCTGTTTTAATCGGCCATTCCTTTGGCGGTAAAATCGCTTCAATTATAACTTCAACTCACCCAAAAAAAATTCATAAACTAATTCTGATCGCCTCATCCGGCATAACTCATCCTAAATTCTGGTATTCGCTAAACCAATATATTCCAACTTTTATCAAAAAATTTATTAAACCATTACTATTTAGCCAAGACTATAAACAAGCCAAAAATTTACTGCCTATTTTCAAAAACATTGTCAAAGAAGATATAAAACCAATTTTTGAAAAAATCACCAATCTAACTCTCATAATCTGGGGAAAAAACGACAAGGAATTACCCACAAAAGACGCACAACAAATACATCAATTAATACCTCAAAGTAAAATTAAAATTATAAAAAACACCAATCATTTCCCGTTTTGGCAAAAACCAAAAAAAATCGCTTTAATTATTGACCGGTTCATTCAACATGAATAAATTAAAAAAACACTTATATCTCCTCCAACTTGAAGAATATAACACTAAACGTTTTAAAAAATGGCTCAAAAATCACGATATTAATAAGCTAAAAGAAAACAAAAACAAACTCAAATACACACCCAATATTATCCTTATCATTTTAAGTTCTTTGCCACTCATGCCATTTCTCAAGATCTCAAAATCAATTATTTTAGCCAACAATTTAATCCAAATTATTTCTTCACCAATAAAACAAATAATTATCTTTCTTGCCAAAATTAAACTTTCCTTTTTCCCTAATACCATCAGAATTATAATCACAGGAAGTTACGGCAAAACTACTTTCAAAGAAAAACTTAGCCATATTCTTACCACTAAATATTCCATTCTTAAAACACCCAAAAATATTAATACTGATTTAGGTATTGCTATTCTCATTCTGTCTAAATTAAAAAAACATCACCACTTTTTGATTATCGAAGCCGGAGCTTATGATAGGGGAGATATAAAAAAAATATGCCAACTTATCAAACCCGATTTTGCTATTGTAACTGTAATTGGCTGGATGCATCTCGAAAGATTTAAAACAATTAAAAATATTAGAACAACCAAATTAGAAGTTATTCCATTTATAAAAAACCGCAAACAATTATTTTTTCCAAAAAAAAACCACCAATTCATCGATACAAATCAGGTCATCAAAAAAATTGCTCAACAATTTAACATCCCCTTGTCAACAATTAATACCCAAATAAAACAATTTACCACCCCACCACACCGATTAAATATCAACAAAAATAATTCAAACCTTATTACTATTGATGATACTTACAACTCTAACCCACTGGGTTTCAAAAAAGCTCTAACAAAACTCAAATTTTTTTCTAAACACCAAAAAATTATTGTTACACCTGGAATGGTAGAACTTGGTTCGAAACAATACCAACTCAACAAAAAAATGGCCAAACTGGCAGGACAAACAACCAACATTTTTGTCATTATTGGTCAAACAAACAAAAAAGCATTATTGGCAGGCGCAAAAAAAACAACTGTAAAAATCATTCTGGTAAACAACAATGAAAATTGGGGACAAAAAATTTCACCCCTACTAAAACCGCCAACAATTGTACTTTTAGAAAACGAACTTCCGGATCATTACTTCTAATCAAGAATTTTGCTTTTAAACTGACAAGTTAAACTTTCCGTCTCTTTCTGCCTCCTTATAGCCGAATTAATCATTTTGTCTATTAGTTCCCTTGGTTTTACGCCACTGCCTCCCCACAAATAATATGCCAAAGAACCAGGAATAGTATTAATCTCGTTAGGATAAAGCTTGCCCGTTTTTGTTTGATACAAAAAATCCATCCTAGCCATACCCCAACCACCCAAAACTCTAAAAATCTTTCTAGTCATCTCGCCAATACGAACCGATACTTTATCTGAAATTGGAGCCGGCATAATCCTACTCAAACTTGCCATTCCTTTTCTTTTACCACCTTTAAGATATTTTTCCTCAAAAGATAAAAACTTATCTTCACTAATCGGCTGTTCGCAAACAGTTGTTTTTATTTCTCCATCTCTCATTACGGCGCAATTGATATCAACAGCATTATCCAATCCCTGTTCAACTAAAACTTTTCTATCAAATCGTAAAGCATAATCAATCGCTTTTACCAATTGTCGATTTGAATCCACCCTGGTTATTCCAACACTCGATCCCGCATTAGCCGGCTTAACAAAAATAGGATATTTTAAATCTTTATTTATTTTTGCCAAAAATTCTTTTTTATTTTCCCTAAATTCTCTTTTATAAAACCAAACATAAGGCAAAACAGGCAAACCAAGCTCTTTCAAAACAGATTTCATCAATACTTTATCCATTCCTAAGGCGCTACCAACTACATCAGAACCGGTATAGGCAATATTCAAAAAATCAAACATTCCCTGTATTTTGCCATCTTCGCCAAAACTGCCATGCATTATTAACAAAGCCACATCCAGCTTGTATCTTTTCCAATAAAACTTATTTTTTAACAAAAAACCGTTTTTCACAAACTCAATCCTTTTTTGTTGCTTTAGTATTTTCTCAATAAAACTTTTATAATCTTCCTTTCTTAATTTCGGACACAAAAAAGCTTTATTTTCCCGATCAATATAAATCAAAAAAACTTCATATTTGCTCTTATCTATCCACTCATACGCCTGAAAAACAGTAACAATTGAAACTTCATGCTCCGCTGACTTTGCGCCAAACACAACTGCCAAATTCTTTTTTTTCATCTTTTTAATTTTAACAAACATTCAGAGTGAGGAACAAGCATTTCTCCAGTTTTAGAACAAAAATCCAAGTTCATTAATAATTGTTTTATAATATGGCATGAGATTGATACTGTTGGGTGGTAATGGTGTTGTAAATAAAGAATGGATAAAAAAAATTGAACGGGTTTTAAAACCTAATTTTGTTTCTACAAAAATTTTAAATTATGACCATTGGCAAACCAACCAACCAATGATTGATTTAGACAAGGAAAAAGAAAAATTAACAAAAATTGCTAAGAATTCCGGTAATTTTGTTATTTTTGCCAAATCAGCGGGAATTCTGATAGTTTTAAAAACAATTTTTGAAAACAAAATTTCACCTAAAAAATGTATTTTTGTTGGAATTCCTTTGAAATGGGCAAGAGAAAATAATTTTGATATAGATACTTGGTTTAATAATTACTCAACTTCAACCTTGGTGATTCAACACACAAAAGATCCTTTTGCTTCGTCTGAAGAACTAAAACAGTTTTTATCAGATAAAAATGTTAAGAATACTGAAACAGAAGTAATTTCGGGTGAGTCTCATGACTATAATGAACTGGAATTACTTCGAGATTTTATCATTGGTTTTGTAGAAATGATGGACCCGCTACGAGGAATTGACTCAACAAAATACCTTAAAGATTCACTTGATCTTACCGAAAAAGAAGAGTGTCTATCCAAGGAGTTATTAGATTGGCTTCCCAATGAAATAGTTGATTGTCATACTCACTGCAATCTTCGTGATCATGTTCAAGAGGTTGATGAAAAAATGTACCATCAAATGATAAGTACTTTTGTAGGGTTCAGTTTGGAAGATTCATACAGGACTGAAGGGATTTTCTTTAAAAATAAACACCTTAAACGGCTGAGATTTCCGTTCCCTTTTAGGGGTATCGATATAAAAACCACCAATGAGTACTTGTTGTCCAACGTAAAAGAGCCGGATCGAATTGCTTTGTGCGGTATACCGAGTGATATAAACTACACAATTTCTATGCTGGAAACAGGAAAATTTAACGCACTTAAAATGTATCATCAGCAGTTCAACCCTCCCTCCGAACAAATATATGAATATTTTCCACCAGAAATTTTAGGGGTGGCAGAAAAAATGGAAATACCTATAATTTTACATTTGCCAAAAATGATTACTACATGTAAAGAAGAATTACTTGATGTAATAAAAGATTTCCCAAATTTGAAAATTTCATTAGCCCACTTGGGTTTACCTCATTCGATTATTCCTGATTTAGCGGAAACATATGAAGAAATTTCCAAACATCCAAATATTTACATGGATACGGCAATGGTGCCCTCGCGTGGTGTATTAACCATGGCAATTAGGATATTTGGACCAAAAAGAATAATGTTTGGTTCGGATGAACCTATTAACTTAGTAAGATCTGTTGTATATCAAAACCCAAAACTGGGCCAAAGAATTGTAACCGAGTACATGTATCATTGGGTAAATAAGAAGGAGCATGAAAAATATAAGGAACATGCAAAAGGAGCTACCCACATGCATTGGCCCGCCCTTCAGGCTATAAAAGCTGCTGTCGAGAGTTTATATATGCCCAAAAAGCAACAGGTGGTCAAAAATGATATATTTTGTAATAATGCTACTAGATTTTTTAAATTTGTTTAAAAATTTAATTCATGAATAAATCAAAAACCGCAATAGTTACTGGATCGAGTTCTGGTTTTGGTAAGGCAATAAGCGAGATGCTTTTGTCTGAAGGTTATAAGGTGTACGGCTTGGCTAGACGTGTTGACAGATTAAAGAAAATGGAAAGAAAAAATAGTAATTTTGTCGGGTATGGCATTGATTTGGGAGATAAAGTTGCGATTGTTAAATTCTTTAAGTCAATAAAAAGTATTGACATTAATTTACTGGTAAACAATGCGGGGTTGGCTTTGGGTGCGGCACCGTATGATCAGATGAGCTTGGAAGACACAGACACCATGATTGAAATAAACATCTTGTCTCTCGTACATGTGACCCGCCACTTTCTAAAATGTAAGGGTGAAAATAAATACATAATTAATATTGGTTCGGTAGCGGGAAACTACGCTTATCCAAATAATAATATTTACGGAGGCACTAAGGCCTTTGTAAATCATTTTTCAAGGAATCTGAGGAGTGATCTTGTCAGTAAGAACATTAGAGTAACAAGCATAGAACCGGGTTTGGCAAAAACGGAGTTTTCTGTTGTGAGGTTGAAAAATGATAAAGAAAAGGCTAAGTCTATATACAAAAACACGGAATATATTAGACCAAAAGATATTGCTCTAATAGTAAAAGACTTGATATGTCTTCCTCTACACTTAAATATTAATTCTATTGAAGTAGTGCCAACAAGTCAGGCTTGTGGACCACTTTTAATTCAGAGATCTAAATAAAGTTTTATTTTGTTTTTTTGAGATTGAGAATTTTTAGTGCTTTACTAGTCATTTTAGAAGGCGCGTTCATAAGCAAATCCCGAGCTTCACCGGTCTTTGGAAACGCAATTACTTCGCGGATACTCGATTCTCCACAAAGTATCGCAACTAGACGATCAAAACCAAGAGCTATGCCTCCGTGAGGAGGGGGAGAAAACTTAAAGGCTTTAAGCATATGACCAAATCTTGTTTTTATCTCTTTTTCTTGCAACCCAAGGATTTCAAAAACCTTATGTTGTAATTTAATGTCCGAAATTCTTAAACTCCCTCCTGCCACCTCGTGACCATTGAGAACTAAGTCATATGCTGATGCTTTAATTTTTAATAAATCTTTTTCTGGTTTATCTAAATCTTTAATGTTGTTTATAAGTGGCCTGGTAAATGGGTGGTGTACTGCAGAAATTTTATGCCGTGTTGGATCAATCTCAAACATTGGAAAATCTACTACCCAACAAAAAGCTAACTCTGTTGGGTCATTTTGATTTTTTCGAATATCGGGTTTGTCTGAATTGTATTTTTTCATAACATAATCGTATGTGTAAACCGGAAATTTGCCACGAGGTAGCCTTAAGAATGGAAAAACATCTCTTACCATGGAAGATACTGCAGATTCCGTAAGCGCTATTATTTCTTTCTGATTAAAAAATGATGTTTCAATATCAAATTGTGTAAATTCCGGTTGTCGATCTTTTCTTGAGTCCTCATCTCTAAAACAACGAGCCAATTGATAATATTTTTCGATTCCCGCAACCATTAAAAGTTGCTTGAATTGTTGAGGAGACTGGGGAAGTACATAGCCTTTGCCTGGATGCAATCGTGATGGAACCAAATACTCCCTGGCTCCCTCTGGTGTTCCTTTTGTTAAAGCAGGTGTTTCAATTTCTAAGAATCCTTTTTTATCAAAAAAACTTCTTAAAGATTTGGCTATCTTGGCTCTTGTAATAATATTTTTGCGCATACGTTCTGTTCTTAGGTCTAAATATCTATAGCGTAGGCGCAATGATTCTCTTATTGTCAATGTGGATCTATTGATATTAAATGGTAAATCCGAACACTTAGAAAGTGTCGTAATTTTTGTGGCCATTAACTCAATATTTCCAAGGTCTTGTTCGGAATTTACCGTTTGAGTGGATCGTTTTTTAATCACTCCTTTTATAGAAACAAGATCTTCTAAATTGTAATCATTTTTTAATAAATCACCATCTAGTACAATTTGAATATGGGATGTTCTGTCATACAAATCAATAAACCCAACTTTTGAATGTTTTCTAAAATGAGCAATCCAGCCAATGGCTTCAACTTTTTTTCCAACAAAATTTTTAAAGGATAAAATATTAGTTTTCATACTTACGGTATTATGTCATATTCTGATCTTGGAAACAAAAATAAGTCTTGTTTAATCGAAGATGATAGTGAAATGGTCTGACAACTAAACGAAAAATGATAGTGAAAAATTAGTTGCTTGGAGTGTTAACTGTGGTTTGGAAAAAGAGGGAACAAAGGTTTTCCATCTTTAAAAAACGGCGTAAATCATAAACAATAGTTACTGATGAAAGTTACTATGAATGATTCACGCCTAATAAATATTAACCAAATAAAAGCCTTTTTAAAAGGGTCTCAAAAACTGGTCTTATCCTTAAAGAGTCATACTATTGACGAGAAATACAATTTTATTAACAAAACAATTAATAGACTAGGGTATAAATATTTAAGAAAAAAAGACAAAAGATGGGTAATCAAATTTATTAAAAAAATCACTGGTTACAAACAAGCCCAAATTTATAGACTGATTACCAGAGCCAAACTGGGCAAATTAAAAAAGAAAGATTACAAAAGAAAAAATCCAAATCGTAAATACTCAAGCCATGACATAAAGCTTTTAGAACAAACAGACGAGCTACACTTAAAACTAAATATCTTTTCTACTAAAGAAATACTAAGAAGAGAAGTGGAGCTTTTTGGAAATGATAAATTTAAAAATATTTCTAAAGTATCTCCGTCACACATTAACAATCTAAGAAAACACCTTGTTTACAAAGATCATTGGATTAATCAAACCAAGCCCAAAATAGTATCAATAGGCACAACCTGTGAACCTGAAAACAATGGTATTCCAGGCAGTATTAGAATTGATACAGTACATCAAAGAGATATTTATTACATAAACCTTATTGATGAAATTACCCAATGGGAACTGGTAATAGCAGTAAAAGCAATCAGTGAAGTCTTTTTGATGCCGGCATTAAAATATATTATTGACCAATGTCCCTTTGTTGTATTTAATTTTCACTCTGACAGAGGATCAGAATTTATTAACTACAAAGTAGCCGAGTTACTGGACAAATTATTAATCGATCAAACTAAAAGCAGATCCAGACATACTAATGACAATGCTTTGGTGGAAAGCAAAAACGGCAGTGTTATCAGAAAAAACATGGGTTATGCTTATCTTTCAAAACAAGTGGTTGATAGTCTCAATGAATGGTTAAAAAACTACTTTAATATTTACATTAATTATCATAGA
>JAHIPV010000001.1 GCA_018902845.1 Patescibacteria group bacterium | reverse complement strand
CGAATTTCGGGACTCATCCGACTTAAGTCGGAATCGCAGTTGGTAAGAGCGCTCCGACGTAACGTCGGAGAGGTCGTACGAATTGATTGATACCTTTTTAAAAATATGGCAGGGTAGCTTCCCGATGATTCGATAAATCGAATTTCGGGACTCATCCGACTTAAGTCGGAATCGCAGTTGGTAAGAGCGCTCCGACGTAACGTCGGAGAGGTCGTACGAATTGATTGATACCTTTTTAAAAATATGGCAGGGTAGCTCAGTTGGTAAGAGCGCAGCATTCATAACGCTGAGGTCGCGGGTTCGACTCCCGCCCCTGCTACATCGGGCATATAGCTCAGCGGTTAGAGCACTGATCTTATAAGTCAGGGGTCCCTGGTTCGAGTCCAGGTATGCCCACGAAAATGGCATTTGTTTATATCATCAAAAATAAAAAAAATGATTGTTTTTATTTAGGATGTTCTAACAATCCAGAGTTAAGACTAAAAACTTACCACAATGCTGGTAGGGTAAAAGCAACCAAAGGATATATTCCCTGGAGGTTGGTTTTTAAGCAAAAGTGTAAATCGGCAACACAAGCAAGACAGATTGAATACAAGTTAAAATCAATGAAATCGAAAAGAATACTAAAACAAATTGTTGATGAACAAAATTGTAGACTTATAAATGACTAGAGCGCTCCGACGTTACGTCGGAGGGGTCCCTGGTTCGAATCCAGGTATGCCCACCAGAAGTTGACTTTTCGGGATTGGTTTTAATATATTCCCTTCGACAGAGTTTGTCCCGCTTAAGGCGGGGCTCATGGTAAACTCGATAATTGCGTTGCCAAACAATAATATTTGGATTATTTAATTTTTTCCGTATTTGTTTGGTGCATTCGGATTTAAATGACCGGATAACACATGGCAATGATTCGGTGGTTACATTGCCATTTTCCCACCAACAATATCCCCAAACAAACATTTACGGTTTTAGACGCAAATATCTTATTGATTTTCGCTGAGGGAAAATCGTCATTAGTTTAATTTTAACATGAAGGGGATTCTTTTCCCCCGTCATCCTGAGGAGCATTGGCGACGAAGAATCCCCTTGCTTGACTAGTACTCTCACTAAATATTATACTGAATTTAATGAAAAAAATCTTCATAATCAGTTGTTTGATTTTGGGGTTGTTTGGCTTGTGGCAGATAAAACTTAATGTATTTGCCGAGCAATCAGGCTCTTCGCCGGAATCGGGCGCTGATTCAAGGATAAAGGCGGTTTATGACTCTCTTGTTTCTCTTTCCCACGGGTCAGAAAGCGCCGGAGGATGGGGAAACTGGGGAACCTGGTGGAACAGAATTCGTTCTGCTGGAGAATGGGTGCCGAGCGGAGATGCCGCTGTTGGAGACGTCAAGTCAGACAAGACTTTTTATAAAGACAGCCGAACCCAGCAGACGGGAACACTTTCTCTGACGGGAGATGCGACGACTGCAGATGTTGGCTCAGGTAAAACATTCTACAGCGATTCGTTTACCCAGCAGGCGGGCACGGCCGATCTTTATTATTTTGATGAGCAGTCTTTGGTTGAGTGGGATGATTATAAAACCGGAGATTCGACCGCAGAAGAAGCTGTTTGGACCAATACGGCAGGAACTGCCACTGCAGGCGTCTGGAAGGATACCAGAACCGGGCTTTACTGGAGCAACAGTCGAGGCCAATTTGATAATATTTTTCCCGATACCACACATACCGCCTGTCCTTTTTTCGCTTTATCTGACCGGGGCGCTTATGATGGCTTAGACGCGGATTGCGGCAACAGCATCAACGCCTGCGGAATTCTTTCTTTAGATGCTGATGGCGATGCGGTTGCGGAAACCGACTGGTATTTACCCAGCCAGAAAGAACTCCAGCAAGCCTACATTGACGGCGCCTACAACCAAAACTCGACTTGGACGACTACCAGTAACTTTTGGTCGTCTACGGAGCTCTCGGATAATCCTGCCTACGCCTGGTACGTGCTCTTGCACTACGGCTACACGAACGTCAATACTAAGGTTACTGCTACGTACGACGTTCGCTGTGTTCGCCGGGACTAAAAATAGAATTTAGATAATTTAAAATTTGGTATTTTTTCGAAATTTTTTTCGTAAAATCTCTTTGCAAATTTGACAGAATTAGGGGGATCACTTATCATAATCTTGCGGTAGATTTTACTGTTTCAATCCCGCAAAGCGGGACTTTGGATAGTAAAGATAGCCCAAATATCAGTCCGTTCCGTCGCGCCTTTTTAGGCATAGTGAGAAACAGGTTTGGGAAAGATTTGACATTGATGCAAAAAGATTTTTTGGCTGAAATGCCAATCAGTCTTTTGAAGATTTTAAAAGTCGGCGGAAATAACCAGTAACTTTTGGTCGTCTACGGAGAACTCGAATAATCCTGCCAACGCCTGGAACCCACCGGGTCTACGACCCGTAGGGTCGGAGACGTGAACTTGCCTCCGGCTCTATCTCCGATTCTGCCGAATCGGAAATTCGGAGAACGAGCCAGAGGCTCGGAGAGAACAACGGCAACACGAACCCTCCGGGTCTATCTCCGATTCGGCAGAATCGGAGATTCGGAGAACGACCCAGAGGGTCGGAGACAACAATTTTATCAAATTATGTATTATGTTTATCTTATACAAAGCCTGAAAGATGGAAAATATTATATTGGACAAACTAATGATTTTCAGAAACGATTAAAGGAACATAATGAAGGCAAGGTTAAGTCTACAAAACACCGAACACCCTTTAAACTAATAGGATATGAGGAGTATGAAAAAAGAAATGAGGCTAGATGGAGAGAGCATAGTTTAAAAAAGAGCGTATGGAAGCGGAAAAAATTTATTTCCGATCTTACGACTCGTTCTCCGAATCTCTGATTCGGCAGAATCGGAGATAGATCAGGAAGATAGATATTTTTTTAATTCTCCAAAGTGCTTTTCATAAAGGTTCTGACGCAAATTATAGCAATTGGCCCAGCGAAAATGGCCGAAGTAAGAATTAACCATCGCCGCCATTTGCTTAATTTCTTCTTTGGTCGGCGGCCTCGATAAAGGAAGAGCTTCTTGTTTTTGGTTGCTGGATACTAAAAGAAGCCCTTGATTAAAATAGTGGAGTTTGGTTTTCAGATTGCCAACGACTCTTTTGCGGGAAAGAACATAATCCGGTTTGATAATATAGCCCACAAAATTAATTCCCTGCCAAACAGAGCCGTATTTATCTTTGTTAGGATGGAGTTCAAGCCCAAGGTTTTCTTTTAGGAAACGGCTTATCTTCCTCCGCCATTTTTTCAATTGCTTTAAATCATCGGACAGTAAAGTCATATCGTCAGCATATCTAAGATAATACTTTACTTTTAGTTCTCTTTTTACAAACTGATCTAATTCATTAAGATAAACGTTGGCAAAAAATTGGGAAGTGAGATTGCCAATGGGCAGTCCTTTATTTTTAGGCGTTTTAAACAGAGTTTTATGAGCCGGGATTTGGTTAAAAAGTTCTTTTTTGCCTTTAAGATAATAATTTTGGGTTGGATCATGGAAAACGATTTTTTTAGCCAGCCAGAGAAGCTCCTTTTGAGAGTAAACCGGCAGGGATTTTTTAATCTCTTTTTCAATGAGAGTCAGAAGGATGTTCTTGTCGATGCTGGAAAAGAAACTTTTAATGTCAAATTGGCCATAAAAAGCATTTTGGCTTTTATTTTTGGTAACTTGATAAATAAATTTTTTAAGCCGGGAAAGAGCGGCGTGGCATCCTTTTTCTTTTCTACAGGCAAAAGAGTCATAAATAAAACGGCGTTCAAAATATGGTTCGATTTTATTGACAAGCAAGTGATGAACTATCCGATCGCGAAAATCAGCCGCAAAAATTTCGCGAACTTTTGGATAAGTAACCACAAAACAAATTGAACGGCCCAGCTGATAAGTATGGTTTTGCAGTTCTTTTTGTAAACGAAAAAGTTTTGACTCCCAATCCAGTTCAAATTTTAGAGCATTGATTGTTTTTCTTTTTCGCTGGCGGCAGGAAAGATAAGCCTTAAAAAGCTTGGGAAGAGTAAAAGCGGTCGGGGTTGTGAATATCTTTACTTTTTGACATTTTTCATTTTTATCTTGGGTAGGAAAATTTGTCAAGCAATGGAAAAATGTGTAGTATAGTAGTATGAAGATCCGTAGGCCGAAGGTTGCCACGAAAGCTGTTGTTTTTAAAGGCAGTAAAATTCGTCGCCATTGGGATGAAAAATACGAAAAATGGTGGTTTGCCATTATGGACGTGGTTGAAATTTTGGTACAGACAGGCAGATCGAGAAAATATTGGAATGATCTAAAAACTAAACTTATAAAAGAAGGAAGTGAGGTGTCCGAAAAAATCGGACAACTGAAAATGCAGGCTTCGGATGGTAAGTTTTATCTGACTGATACTGCTGATACTGAAACCACACTCCGCATTATTCAATCAATTCCTTCTCCCAAAGCTGAACCATTCAAATTATGGATTAAAGTTGCTAAATAAAAGTAAAGCTCTGGATGGAAATATATGAAAATAAAACTTAAAATCTGCTTAAACTTGCTTTTTGGTATTGCCTTTTTATTGGTTTTTCCCAACCAAACTCAAGCAACTTCCGTTTCAGTTACCGGTAAAGCTAAAGTCTTAAACACCGGCAACAGTTATTTGGATTTTACCAACTACAATAGCAATACTACTATTGATGACACTACCGGCAATTTCTCCGGCTACGCTTTTTGCCAAGATGTAGGCTGGGTGGATTTTGGCAGTACGGACAATCCTTTGGGGCCGGTTAATTTAAATCTGACCAGCGGAGCAGTGACCGGCAAAGCTTATGTAATCAATACCGCCGCTTATTTTGATTTTACCAATTACAACAGCAATGTTAGCGTTGCTTTGGCGACCGGCGTTTTTTCCGGCTATGTTTTTTCCGA
Source organism: Patescibacteria group bacterium (assembly GCA_018902845.1). Lineage (GTDB taxonomy): Bacteria > Patescibacteriota > Microgenomatia > UBA12405 > UBA12405 > JAHIPV01. The sequence continues at coordinate 76,939 of JAHIPV010000001.1, read as the reverse complement.
GGATGCGGGCTGGATTGATTTTTCTGATACCGGTGTTTCTTCAGCTTCTCCTTTTTTACCCACCGCGCCCAGCGGGCTTTCAGGCAGTGTTGATTCTTCGACGGCCATCACTTGGAGCTGGACGGACAATAGCAGTAATGAAACCGGTTTTAGGGTAGATGACAGCAGTAATAATGATCAGTCCGGCAATTTGGCTACCGGTGTTACTTCTTGGCAAGAAACCGGCTTTTCTGCCAATACTTCTTACACCAGACATGTTCATGCTTTTAATACCGCCGGCGACAGCGTGGCTTCAAGCAACGCCACTACCGTTACCTTGTCTAGCGCGCCAACTTCTTCAAACATAACTTCGGATAGGTCAACCTCTACTTGGTATAGCACTGCTGATTTCACCTTCACTAATGGTATTAGTGGCGGGTTTGGAGGCGAGATGGAATATTTTCGATATGCTTGGGATACTTCTTCAACTCATACTTGGACAGGAAGCGAAACTCAATGGTCTACGGGAACTTTAACCGTGACAGCAGGCTCGGATAGTAATTCTTGGTATCTACACTTGAAAGGCTACAACAGCGCGGATGTTGAAAACGGAACAGTTGATTTAGGTCCATATTATTATGACGGGACGGCTCCCGCCTCGTTTAATCTTGATAGCCCGGGCCACGAAAATTACTCTAATTCCGAAAGGCCGAGTTTTAAATGGAAAGCAGCTGAAACGCCTGATGCTGTTTCCGGTCTTTCAAAATATAAACTGGAAATTGACAATGGCGATTCCGGCGATTTTACCATTGATGATATTCCTGTTTCCCGAACAACCGATTATGAAACCAGTAAATATTTAATTCATTATGAAAACTTTAGTGATTCTGATACCACCAACAATTATATTTCTGTTTACACTAAATCTTCAAACGATTGGAGTTCTGATTCCAATTCAGGAAATAATGATGGCAAATTAAAAGAGGGCAAAAGATATTGGAAAGTCAAGGCGGTGGATAACGCCGGCAATGAGAAAGAAGAATCAAGAACTTTGTTTGTTGACAGAAACGGGCCGAGCGTTGAAGCAACACAAATAAATGACACTTCTTCTGCTGATAGCCTAGCTACCACTGATAAAACACCGACTATTTATGGAAAAACAACCGACTCGCTGACAGGGGATGGTTTGAAAGTTGCTTCAGGACCTAAAGAGGTAGAAATTAAATTTGAAAAAAGAAATTATCTTGGAGTTTACAACCTCCATACTTTGGCGACGGTTAATATCAGTGAACTTTATTGGAGTAGTGATGGTTCAAAAATCACTGATAACAGCAAACAAACCAGTAATAAATATTCCAGCTTTTCCTACACGCCCACAACCGACTTGCCTTTGGGTGTTTACAGAATAACTTTAACCGGCAAAGATAAAGCAAGTAATGGAGGTAGTTCTTCTTCTTTTACTTTAACCATTAAAACTTATGAAGAGATTGCTCAAATTCCTGAAGTTGAAGAAGTAATTGAAGAATTGGAAAAAGAAGGGATTCCCAGAGAAAAGATAGAAGAAGTTATCAAAGAACAGGGTATTGTTATCCCTGAAGAGTTACAAGAACCATCCGTAATTGCCGAAGCGATTGGTAAAATTTTTACCGGAATTGCCAATCTTTGGTGGAAAACAGTTGATAGCGCTAAATTCTTAGCCGGAAAAATCGGCCAGGGACTGGCTTTTGTCGGCAATCAGATAAAGAATGGCGTTAGTGCTGTGGCTGGTGCGGTTGGCAAAACAACCAACCAGTTCCTTGCCTCAAGAAAACAAAAAAATGAAGAACGAAAGCTGTTTTTGGCCAGGGGCTACTTTAATCTGACCCAAAAAACATCGGGGGTAATTAGAGATGGACTTTTAGCTCTGGCTAATGGAGCGGAGGTTGTTAATAGGACAGTAGGAAATACCATCAACAAGACGACTGACGGAGTTAAGGCTTTAGCCTCTAATGTTGGAGAAGGAGTAAAAACAATCAGCCAACAAACATCCAGGCTGGCAACTGCCTGGCAAACCGGTAGAGAATCAATCCGCAAGCCGGCTTCGGAAGAAGCCCAGAATTTAGCCACCCGTTTAAGGATCGCCACCAGCACATTTATAGCCATTGTCTTTGACAACGAACCAACCAAGATTCTTTTTGTAAAAATAGAAGAGGTTAACTCAACCTCAGCAATGGTTGTTTGGGGAACCAACCACTACGCTACTTCAGTGGTTAACTACGGTCTTAACACCTCATACGGCAAAAAAATTCAATCCGACAAACGGGTAAAGGAACACCGGATGGAGCTGAAAGATTTGGAACCCGGAAAACTTTATTATTTTGAAGTCATGTCCCAAAACAAAAACTATGTTTATGATGCTTACTATACTTTCAACACTCCGGAAAAAGAAGAGGGAAAAGTCAAAGGCGCGGTTGCCGGAGAAACTCTGGCGACGATTACTGCCGATGAGGGAAGTTGGGTTGTGGTAAGAAGCGAGCCGTCTTTGAAAGGAGAGGTTTTAGCCAAGGTGACTGATGGTCAAAGTTTCCCTTCTTTAGAAGAAAAAGATGGCTGGGTAAAAATCCAACTTGATCCTTCGACAGGCTCAGGGCAAGTTGAAGGTTGGGTTTTTGGAGAACTTATTGAGATTGGAGATGAAGAACAGGAATGAATGAAGGCAATATTTTGTTAAAAATATAGCAAAAAAATAAAGTGGGTTAAACATCCACTCCGGAAATTTCCACCGTCATCGCGAGAAAAGTGTGGCAATCCTAAACTCCGATTTTATATTGGTTCATAATTTATTTTAGCATTTTTGGCACGAGTTTGGCACGAGTGCTTATTTAGTAAATATTTTTTATTATCAGTAGTGCCAATTAAAATAATTCCTCCATCAGAATTAGCAAAAGCAACCGCCGATTTCATTACTTCCTTACTAAACTTTTCTTTAAATTCTTGTTTTTGATCGGTTTTTTAATTAATTATGGTTTATTTTATTTACTGGCACGTAGATACTTTTTAGCAACTCTATCAAAGTCGGAAATATAATTCTTATTTTGTTCTTTTTTATATATTTTATATTCCCTGTTAGCTTTTTCTTCAGCTTCTTTTGCTCGCACCGTACCCGCATTTTCTAGAACACCTTTCCCCAAAAGGGTCAAATACTCATTAAGTTTATTTATCCAATCTTTCATGGTCATGGCATGTTCAGTTTTGGCTTGAATCTCAGCAAACGATAAATATGCATCAACAATACGATTGAGCATCTTCAGCTCATTTTTGTTCAAGTAGTTTTTCGCGATGTAAATATCACGCTGAATTGGGCGAAGACCTGAAAAATTTGTAAGTCCCATCAGTGGTTTTTTGTTATCGGCACGCTCTGTGATTAATTCTGTAGCAGTTTTCCCGCTGACTGCGAAATGTATCTTATTTTGAACCGTCTTAAAAAAAAGTTCTGTTTCTTTAGCATTTTTGTGATAGTCAATACCGGTTGCATAGATATCTGTCACTTTTTGGTATAACATTCTCTCGCTTGATCGAATATCTCGGATACGTTCCAATAATTCCTCAAAAAAGCGTGATTTATGACCGCCCTGCTTCAAACGTACATCATCCATCGCAAATCCCTTAACCATATATTCCTTTAAACGATCTGTTGCCCATTGGCGGAAAAGTGTGCCACGCTTCGAATTAACCCGATAGCCAATAGCTACGATAACTTCTATCCCGTACATCTTAGTCTTGTATTTTTTTCCGTCCGAGGCAGTTATTAAGAAATCCTTAATAACTGAATTTTGTTGAAGTTCTCCTGTTTTGAAAATGTTTTTAAGATGAATATTAATATTCGCCACTGTTGTCTTAAACAGTTTTGCGATAAGTTTTTGCGTCAACCAGACGTTTTGATGCTCAAGACGAACCTCAACCCGGGTTTTTCCATCATCAGTTTGGTAAATAATAATTTGAGATTTTTGCTTATTTTTGTTCATCTTAATTTTTTCACGCCAATCACCTTACAGTGATTGACCTTTCTTTGTTAAAAATATAACAAAAAATTTAATATCTTGTCTCTAAATAATTTATTTCTTGGTGTCTGTTTAGATGTGTTTAGTTTTTAATTCCCATGGTCTTGAGAACTTGGTTTAAGGTTTGTTGTGCTTCCAGGCGGGCTTTTTGGGAACCTTGTTTGATAATCTGATTAATTAGATCTGTTTTTCTTTCGTATTTGGCTCGTTTTTTTCTGATTGGATCAAGAAAATTGTTTATAGCCTTGGCTAATTTTTGCTTAACTTCTACATCGCCAACTTTACCTTTTTTGTATCTATCTTTAAGATCCTCAACTTCACCTTTGTTAGTGTTAAAAGCATCGTGATAAATAAAAACGGGATTGCCTATGGCCTTTCCTGGATCTGTCGGGTGAATGCGGTTAGGATCGGTATACATACCCATGACTTTTTGGTTGACAGTTTCTTGATCGTCGGAAAGATAAATACAATTACCGATTGATTTACTCATTTTGGCTTGACCATCGGTGCCGATCAATGTGCCGGTATCGCCTATGAGTGCTTTTGGGACTGGAAAAACTTCTCCATACATTTTATTAAAAGCTTTGGCAATTTCTCTGCTGATTTCGACATGGCTTTCTTGATCTTTGCCTACCGGAACCAGATTACCTTTGACCATAAGAATATCGGCGGCTTGCAAAACCGGATAAGTTAAAAGGCCAAGAGATGGTTTTTTGATTTTCAAATCATGCATAACATCTTTTAGAGTGGGGACACGCTGACAACGGGGAACTGTGACTAACATAGAAAAAAGAAGGGAAAGATAGGCTACTTCTGGAACTTTGCTTTGCTGATAAATTACACATTTTTCCGGATCAATACCAACAGATAAATAATCAAGAACTAATCCCCTGCTTAACTGGTTGATTTTTGACGTTTTTTCTTTACTAAGAGTAGTGGTTAACATGTGAAGATCAGCAATGATAAAAAAACAGTCGTAAGTATCTTGTAACTTGACGCGATTTTTTAGTGAGCCAACGTAATGGCCTAAGTGCATGGGGCCGGTAGGCCTGTCGCCAGTGAGAATACGAGGTTTATTCGAGATAGATGATTTTTTTTTATTGTTTAATTTGTTCATAGTTTTGTTGTTTAAATTTTAACATTTAAGTTTAGGCAGATGGGCTTGGGACTTTGGGTACTAAAAAACTCGCTAGCGCGGGTTGATGAGTTTAAATAACTATTTTTCGGTTTTTCAATTCCTAGGGGATCCTTCGACAGGCTCAGGATGACGAGTAAGGCGAAAGCGACAAAAAAGGAAAAGGTTTATAACCTTAAAACATTCTTCCACCTTCACATAAAGCTATGGTGGACAAGCCCGCTTTTGGGTTAGCAAGAGCACCACCAAGTTGTTGATTTGTTGTATAATTGTTGTATAATGTTTGTATATGAATACTGTAAACATTTCTTTGCCATTACAACTACAAGTACAAGCAAAAGACCTTGTAAATGAGGGTTTTTATGCCTCATTTAGCGATTTGGTCAGAACTGCTTTGAGAAAGTTGTTGTCAGAATCAAAGTATGATGTTTGGGCTAAAGAAGCTAAAAGCGAGTATAAATTGAAAAAAGGCAAGATTTTAGAGAGTGATAAGGATATTGACGAATATTTTGATTCGTTAAAATAAGAATAGGAACTTATGAAATTGTTTGTAAGTGAAAAGTTCGACAGAGAGTTAAAAAAACTACTGAAAAAGAATCCAAAATATAATAAGAGGATAAATAAATGTGTGAAATTGATGAAAAATGACTTGAATTACCCATCGTTAAGATTACATAAATTAAGCGGTTCCAAAAATTATTCTGTTTCTGTTGACATGTCCATTAAAATCATTATTCATTTTTGGAGAAAGAAAATTTTTTTGTTAAGAATTGGAAAACACGAAGAAGTGTATTAAAAATAAAAGTTTATTGTTGTGTGGTGGTTTTTGTGTTAGTATGCAAGATAAGTTAATTGTTTATGCATAACTGCTTAACAAAAAAAATGACAATTAAAAGACCAAGTTTAAAAGCCGAAGTTAGAAAGATTCTGGGAAGAAAAGTAAAACGATTAAGAAAAGATGGTTATCTGCCCGCCAGTGTTTATGGAAAAGGTTTTGAGTCAGTATCTATTAAATTTTTACAAACAGATGTAGAAAAATTGTTTTCTGATATCGGAACTGCGGGTTTGTTTGACTTAAAACTTGGAGACGAGAATATTCCAGTATTGTTTAAAAATCCGCAATATCATCCAGTCAGTGATATCTTGATTCATATTGATTTACACAAAGTTGATTTGAGCCAAAAGATTGTAGCCGAGATACCTGTGGTGCTTATTGGTGAATCAGAGGCTGTAAAATTGGGAGCCGTATTGGTGCCAATATCTGATTCGATTGAAGTTGAGGCGTTACCGGCTGATTTACCTGAAAAAATGGAAATTGATATTTCCGGATTGAAGGAAATTGGCGATGTTTTGACCGTATCCGATTTGCCAACCACTGATTCAAAAGTAGAGATAAAAACCAGTAAGGATCAAGCCATTGTTAAAGTTGAGGAAGCTAAGAAAGAAGTAATTGAAGCGGTTGAAGAGGCAGTAAAAGGTGAACCCACCGAGACTGAAGGCGAGGAAGGCGAGAAGAAAGAGGGAGAAGAAGAGGTAGAAGAGGAAAAAGAAGAAAAGAAAGACTAATTTGAGTTAAGACTGTTTAAGAGAGATTGAATATCATCTCTAATCGGGTCGTTTTTTTTTGCTTCTAGAAGATAGTATTTTGTTTCATCGGGACGATTTAACTTGGAATAAAACTTGGCTATTTCGATGAAATCATCGACGGACTTATCGTTTTTGAAAATGAGCTTGTTAATTTCTTGTTTGATTATGGGCGGATAGTTGCTGTTTTTTTGATTGACTATATCAATAGGGTCAATGGCAGATTCAAGGTTAAGGGCTTGATCCCAAAGATCGTTACTGGCGTAATAGCGCCACAGGGCAAGCTTGTTTACGTATCTGTCTCCAGATGAAAGAGAAAAAAGTTTGATATTGATTTTAAAAAGCTGATTTTGAAGCAAAACAACAACAAATGCGCCGATGATTAACAGTATGGTTATTTGCGGTGTGTTTTTTGAAAAAAAATACTTAAATTTCATTTTGCTTTTGGCCACAGAGAAGTGATTAATAAATCCTTTTTTAAACTAAATTCTTGTTTGAAATCCTGATAAATAGTTTCGGTGACAAAAGGAATAAAGGGATGAAGAAGTTTGAGACTGGTTATTAGGACATGCATCAAAACTGGAATTACATCTTCTTTTCTGTCTTTGATTTTTTCTATGTAAACATCACAAAATTGATGCCAAAAAAATTGATATAAGTCTTCTGAGGCTTGACCAAAACGGTATTTTTCTAGATTGGCAGTAGTTGATTTGATGATTTGGTTTAGATTAGACAGGATTTCATCATCATCGGGATTGCCACGTCCTCCGACGTGAAGTCGGAGTCCTCGCAATGACAGATTGATTTCTAAGTTTGGGTTTTGCTCTTTGAAGCGGTTGATAATGATTTTGACAAAACGGGAAGCATTCCAAATTTTGTTAGTAAAATTCCTCATAGCTTCGATTTTTTTGTCTGAAAGAGAGATATTGCTAGCTGGAGCCGTGCCATAAACTAAGGCCAAACGCAAAGCATCGGCGCCGTATTTTTGAACCGTACTACTGGGATTAATAACATTGCCTTTTGACTTGCTCATTTTTTGACCTTTTTCATCTGTTACTTTGGCGTGCAGGTGAACGGTTTTGAAAGGTGTTTTTTTTGCTAAATAAAAACCAAAAATCATCATTCTGCCAACCCAAAAAAATAAAATATCCCAAAGAGTGTCTAAAACACTGGTGGGGTAAAAATAGTCAAAATCTGGCGAGCTGTTGGCCGGATTGTCGACGTTGAATCCTAAGGTAGTTAGGGGCCATTGTCCGGATAAAAACCAAGTGTCAAAGGTGTCGGTTTCTTGCAAAACGTGACTAACCTTGCATTTGGGACAAATGTTTTTTGAATTTTTTAAGAAATAATCCGCCGTAATAGGAGCATTTAGGGTTTGTAGGCCTTTTTTGATTTGCTGGAATTGATATTTATTTTTTAGATCCTGATATAAACCGGAAATAATTTTTCCTTTTTTGTCGATGAAATTGATCTGGATAGTCGGATTACAATCAAGACAATAATAGGCCGGAATTTGTGGACCCCAAACAATTTGACGGCTAATGTTCCAATCTCGGATGTTTTCCATCCAATCGAGATAAGTTTTTTTGAATCTTGGCGGAAAAATTTTGGTTTCTCCCTTTTTGACTGACTCTATGGCCGGCTTGGCTAAGGGTTTTGTTTTTACATACCATTGAGGAACCGGTAAAGATTCTATAACGTTTTTACAGCGATAACAAATACCAATGGTGTGATGCAAGGGTTCGGTTTTGACTAGCTTGGCTTGTTTTTCCAGCATTTCGATTGTTTTTTTTCGGGCTTGGGAGGGATAGAGTTCGTCAATTTCAGGAATAGTGTTTACCATCTTTCCCGAAAGTTTTATGCAGGAAATAGTTGGTAGCTGGTGTTTTTGACCGATTTCAAAATCGGTAGAGTCATGAGCCGGAGTAATTTTTAGGGCACCGGTGCCAAAATCAATCTCAACCAGATCATCGGCTATAATGGGAATTTCTTTGTTTATCAGGGGAATGATAGCTTTTTTGCCAATCAAGTTTTTGTATCTTTTGTCTTTTGGATTGACAGCCACCGCTACGTCGACAAAAATAGTCTCGGGCCTAGTGGTGGCAATTTTTATAGGACCGTAATCAAGATAATAGAGAAAATCATCTCTTTCGACGTGGTCAATTTCCAAATCGGAAAAAGCAGTACCGCAATGAGTGCAATAATTAACGATTCTTTCGGCCCTATAAAGCAAGTCGTCTTGGTAAAGTTTCCTAAAAGTTTTTAAGACTTGATTGACAATGTTTGGTTCTAAACTGTAATGATAACGAGTCCAGTCCAAAGAAAAACCAAGTTCCTTTAACTGAAACTGATTAATTTTTCGGTTTTCTTCAACATAATCCCAAATCAGCTTATAAAGAGTTTTTCTATCATAATCGAATCTGGATTTGCCTGTTTCCGATAATCTTTTTTCAAAAATATATTGGGTTTCGATACCGGCATGGTCTGCACCCGGAAGCCACAAAACCGGCTCACCCATCATGCGATGCCAACGACAAAGTATATCTTGGATAACAAACATAGCATGACCCATGTGCATTGGATCGCTGGCGTTTGGTAAGGGAAGGATTATGGTAAAAGGAGGGCTTTGCCTTGCCTTGTTTTTTGGTACCGTGGGAGTGAATGCGCCCGATTTTTCCCAAAGCCGGTAAATTTTTTGTTCGGAACCGGGATCGTATCGCTTGTCCATAGCCTTTATTTTAGCATGGAAAAGCGGGGATAAATGGTAAAATTCTTTTGTGAAAATTTTGGATATAGCAAAAAACCATAAAAGTGTTTTGAAAGAAACGATTAGAGTGATAAAAAACGGAGGATTGGTGCTGTTTCCTTCGGATACTGTTTATATTTTGGCCGTGGATGCTTGTAACCAAAAAGCCGTAGATAAATTACTGGCTTTTAAGAATAGATGGACAGGAAAGGCAATTTCGATAGCAGTAACTAGCCAAAAAATGGCCGAAGAATATGTGGATTTATCAGAAATGGCTAAAAGAATTTATAAGAATTTATTACCCGGGCCTTTTACGGTGGTGAATAAAGGAAAACGAAAAGTTGCAAAGGGAATAGAGGCGGAAGATGGGACTTTGGGAATAAGAATCCCCGAGAGTAAATATATTTTGGATTTAGTAAATATTTTAAAAAAACCAATTACGGCAACATCGGCTAATCTTTCGGGGAGATCACCGCATTATTCGGTTAAATCGTTTTTGAATATTTTGTCAAAAAAGAAAAAAAATATGGTTGATCTAGTAGCGGATGCAGGAAGATTACCAAGGAATAAACCGTCAACGGTGATTGATGCAACCGAAGCGGAAGTGAAAGTTTTGAGAAAAGGAGACATGGTAATTGGCTCGGCCAAAAAATTTATATCGAATTCAGAAAAAGAAACAGGGAGAATTGCGAGGTTTATTTTTAAGAAGATGTTGTCCGGGGGGATCCTTCGCTACGCTCAGGATGACGCTGGGGGGGCTCAGGGTGATCCTTTTTTGCCAGCTGGCGGATTCGGTCGGAATGACAGTCGGCTGGTTGTGTTTTGTTTGAGTGGAGAGCTAGGAGCAGGAAAAACAGTTTTTAGCAGAGCGATTGGAAAAATTTTGGGGATAAAAAAAAGGATTGTGTCCCCTACTTTTACTATTTGTAATGAATACAAATTAAATCTAAAATCTAAAATCTCAAATTCAAAACAACTTCAAAATTCAAATATTAAAATTTCCTCCTTCGCTAAAGCTATGGAGGACAAGCAAAACTATAAAAGATTTTTGCATATGGATTTGTATAGATTAAGTAAGGAATTTGAGTTTGATGAGATTGGATTTTTGGATTTATTTAAAACCGGCGTGATTGCCTGTGTTGAATGGCCGGAGAATATGGGAGATAAAAATTTTAGAAAATTAAAGAAAAAAGCAAGAATTGTGAAAGTTGAGTTTGAGTATAAAGGAAAAAGAAAAAGAGAGATTGGGTTTAGTTTGTTAGCTTGAAGCTTTGGACAAAATCGAGGCATTCGGATTTGAGAGACTCAATACCATTGTGAATGCATTGAAGAGTATATTTTGTATCGTCTTTTTGTAAATCAAAAATTGTCTGAGAAGTTGTATCGTATCTGAAAGTGTCAAAGCCGGCAATTTTTAAATCATTGGTAAATTGCCTGTCCGGATGAATCCATGACCAACTTTCACCAACATGAACTACAAAGTTTGTACCTCCGGTTTTGGCAAAAACATAGCGGTTAGAGGTGCCATCTTTGTCTTCATATAATTGGCGAGTAGAAAAATATGTGATTTCAAAATTGTCAATATCTGAATAAAAAGTTTTTAGATATGGTCCGGTTATACCGGCTGGCGTAATAGACGGAAAGATGGATGGCTCCGGAATGTTGGTGACAGTTGGGATATAAAAACTTGAACTGTTATCAACAACCATTTCTTTTGATATTTTTGAAGAAAGATAGGAATAGACATAAATAGAAGAAAGAATAAAAAAAAGGGCAATTAGAAAAAGAAAGAAAAAAGATTGTTTGTTTTTTTGAACAGGCATAGATTAATAATAAACCATAAGTAGTATAATTTCCAACATGAGAATATTGGCCATTGAAACCAGTTGCGATGATACTTGTGTGGCAGTCTTGGAAAATGACAGAATTTTGTCTAATGTGATTTCATCACAAGTAGATTTGTACAAAAAATGGGGAGGAGTGGTGCCGGATATTGCCAAAAGAGCGCACAGGGACAGGATATGGCCAGTTTTAGGACAAGCCTTAAAACTGGCCATATCCTGTAAATCACAAGCACCAAATCTCAAATTACAAACAAATTCTAATTTACCCTCCTTCGCCAAAGGCTACGGCGGGCAAGCAAATGAAAAAATAAGAAAAATAATTGACGAGAGAATGGAAAAAATTGATGTGGTGGCAGTGACACAAGGACCGGGGCTGGCTATTGCTTTGGGGGTGGGAATTGAGGTAGCAAAAGAATTAGCTAAAAAATACGGTAAAAAAATAGTAGCCGTTAACCATGTCGAAGGACATATTTTGTCTAATTTTTTGAAAAACAGTAGAGGAAAACCAGAAAGAAAAATAAAATTCCCCTCCTTGGTATTAACAGTTTCTGGCGGACATACAAAACTTGTTTTGATGAAAGGGATTGGAAAATATGAAATTATTGGAGAAACGCTAGATGATGCGGCCGGAGAGGCTTTGGATAAGGCGGCAAAAATGTTGGGGTTAGGATATCCGGGAGGACCAATAATAGAAAAGTTAGCTGAAGATGGAGATGAAAATTTTTTGGATTTACCAAGACCAATGAGCAAATTCAAAAATTGCAATTTTTCATTTTCCGGATTAAAAACCAGTTTTTATTACAAAATCAGAAAGTGGAAAGAAGAGAGAGTGGCAGAAAAAATTTATGATTTGGCGTCAAGTTATCAGAGGGCGGTTTTTGATTGTTTGCTAATAAAACTTCAAAGGGCTATTGATATGACTAAGCCGAAAAGCTTGATGGGGGCGGGTGGAGTGATGGCGAATTTGAGATTAAGAAAGGATTTGAGAAAATTAGCAAGAAAAAATGATTTACAGATTTTTATGCCGTTTAAAAAAGAATTAAATACCGATAATGCGGCCATGGTTGGAATTGCAGGATATTGTAAAGCCAAAAAAGGTGAATTTGTGAAAAATATTGATAAATTGGAAAGAGAGGCAAGATTGGAGTTGGTTCTTGACAAAGTATGATAGTATGATTATCATATAGTATGAGTAATTTGATGAGAACGACAGTAACAATACCAGAAGATATTTATATGCAAACAAGAATTTTGGCTGCTTACAACAAAAAAAGTTTTAGTAGTTACCTAAGCGGTGTGTTGCAAGAGAAAGTAAAAGTTAGTAAAAAGAAAAAAAAGCTACAAGATCCTTTTTTGGTAGCAGGTAAATTTAGTATTGGCATTGGTAAAATTTATAAAAAAAGATCTGAATTGTATGAAAATAGACTGGAAAAAACAATGGGCAATTGATTCCCATTTTCTGGTGTATTTTTTGGATAAGAAATCACCATTTTATGGAAAAACTATTGAGTTTTTTAGAAAAATGGATGAGAAAAAAACCCATCTAGTAGTTGCTCAGCAAAATGTAGTAGAAGCAGAAAAAGTATTGATAAGCTTGTATAAACAAAATAAAAAAAGTGTTATAAGTGCGATTGAAGATATTTTAGAAGGTTTCAATATAAAAATAATTTGTCCATTTCCTTCCAGTTTAAATACTTATCATGACTTTTTTTTGAAAGCCAAAAGAAGGGATGTTTTTGATATTTATTTGGTAGCTGTATTAAATGATAATGGAATTTCAAATCTCTTTAGTTTGAATATAAAAGATTTTGAAGGATTGGAAAGAAAAATAAAAGTGATAAAACCGTTTTAATTTTAGATTCCACGTCTAAAGACGGCGGGCCAAGGAACATAGGAAGATGAAAAAGTTTTTTGGTGAATAACCTGATCGCCTCGTGTAACTTTCCAGTCAAAAGCAGTTTTTAGACCAGCGACAGCATATTCCTCCCTAACTAATTCTCCCGGCGGAAGAGTGGAATCGTCTATATATTTTGTCGGCGGTGGGGCTGAGTGTCCCCATTTTTTGTAATTACCAATCTCTACTTGGCGACCATCACTAGTTCCATATATTTCGTAAATTAGTTTTTTGTTGATACCATCGTAAGTGCTTTGGATTAAAACATGGTTAGCGGTATCGTTTATAAACCTTAGATCCGGCTTTGGGATAAAAACAGTTGCATCGTAACCCGGAAGAGAATCTTCTTCGTAATAAGAAACACGGAAAGCATGAGGTTGTCTTTCGATAATGTCCATACCGGCATCAAGCATGGCTCTAAAAAGAGTAGTGGAAACCTGACAAATTCCACCTCCAACATCAAGCTCAGTTCTACCTTCTCTAATTATATAAGCTTTTTGATAACCGGTGGCCAGAGTAACTTCTCCTAGGCTTTCTACAAAAGAAAAAGTTTCACCCGAAGGAACAAGGATACCACTGATAACCGAAGACCCTTTTTCTATGTTCATGTTTCTAATTTGACTGGAATGGTTAAAAGTGGAGGTACCACGGCCAAGAAGTTCTTTTATGCCTAAATTATTGACATCTTGAGTTCGAACGATCGGCTCGATTATCTGCAGGGGAATAAATATTTTTACGGGATCTTTGTCGTTTTCTTTTGAAATTTTTGAAAAATTTTCTTCAATCAATTGGAGTAACTTGCCTTGATCAATGAAAAAACCGTTTTTGGCTGGTTTGAATTCCTTTACCACTTGCTCTTCAAACCTAAAAATGGCATTGACCGGGTCTTTTTTTATGCTTTGGTTTACTCCGTCTATGTAGAGGGTTAGCAATTCGGTTTTTAGCGACCCGTTGAATTCAAGCCAGGAAATTAAAGTTTTGTCATCAATTATTATGTCATCAATGTAATAATCAGTATTGTTTAGAATCAAAGACTTGCCGATTAAATTTTGAGCTTTTTTTAGAGTATCCTCTACTTGCAAATCAGTAGGAAGATAACCGATTTTTTCAACAGGAACGGGTATGTGGGCGTCTGGCTTGAAGTATGAAAGATAGTGAATGACATTAGACTTGAGCCCATCCTCGTTTAGCTGATAACCCAGACTTCCTTTTTTGCTTTCCAATTTTGAGTAAGAATTTAAACTGATTTCGGTAGGAATAAAAGGTTTTTCTATTTGGGCAGAAAATGTGGAAATAAAAGTATCCAGCAAAGATTGATCAAATTTAATTTTTAGTAAGTGATTTTTGTCTTTGAAAAAAGAAGATAAGGGCTGGAATCTTTGCGGAAATAATTGCTCTAGAGTTTCTTTTTTGTTGATAGAAGCAGAAATTGAAGATAGTCTTAGTTCCGTTTCTGCTTGAAGGTGAGAAAGGATAAGAGAACTTGGCAGTCTGAATTCGGAATCGAATTTTTCTGAGGCTTGCCGAACGGTTAAATTAGAAAAATCCCTGGTTACTAAAAAGGTTTTGGGTAGGGTTTGGGGAGAAAAATAGATTTTGCCAAAAAAAAAGACCGGAGGAGAAAGTATTGCAAGCGAAAGTAAAATGCTAATTAAAAAAAGTGATTTGTTTTTCATGATTAGATTAAGCCTTAACCCCTATCCATGGCTTGGTTGGCCAAGGCATCGGCTGTGTTATTTTTGTCCCGTGTTATATCCTGAAAATTTAACGGTGATACAACTTTCGACAGAAGAGTTATGGCTTGTTGATAATAGATTTTGAGATTGGGAGCTTTAACTTTGTACTTACCCTGCATTTGACGAACAATCAATTGGGAGTCCATAAATATTGTGGTTTTTGTAATTTTGTGGATGGTTTGGTTGTTTATTAACCATTTAAGAGCGGTTATAAGACCAATATATTCGGCTTCGTTGTTTGTTTTTGTTCCTAAAAATTCAGAATACTGATGGATTTGAAGGCCGTTTTCGTCAATACAAACAAAACCACAACCGGCAGGGCCCGGATTGCCTCTGGCTCCACCGTCGGTGTAGATAGATAGTTTCATGACTTTATATTATCAAAAAAAAGTTATTTTATGGCGAATATTTGAAAATTTAAGGTATGATAGAGATATGGGTGAAGAAGATTCAAACTTAGACAATATTAAATCTCCATTGCCGGCAAGAGAATTTAAAGGGAGGGCAGAACCGGTAATATCACGGGTAGACCAAAAAGACAGCGCAACAGATAATGTTTCCGGTAACTTGGTATCCAGACCGACTGAATCAAAAAAGGTGAGTGGTAATTTATTAAAAATAATCGGAATAATTGTAGTTGTATTTTTATTGTTTTTGTTAATTTTTAAGGTAATTTTACCCAGATTGAGAAAGAAAGATGCGAATAGTGAGAAGGTGGTAGTGAATTATTGGGGTTTGTGGGAAGAACCAACTGTTATAGAAGGTTTGATAATGGATTTTGAGAGTAAAAACCCCGGAATAAAAATAGAATATAGAAAACATCAGAAGGATGATTATCGAAGTCGACTTCAGGCCAAGCTAGAAAAAGGAGAGGAAGGAACTGATGTTCCTGATATTTTTAGAATTCATTCCAGCTGGATACCAATGCTTGAAGAAAATTTAGCAAGGGTTCCAAAAGAAATTAGTACGAGTTTGCAATTGGATGAAGATTTTTATGATGTTTATAAAAAAGATTTGAAGGTAGATGGCTCTTATCTGGCTATTCCTTTGATGTATGACGGGCTTTCTCTTTTTTATAACAAGGATATTTTGGATTCAGCCGGAAAAAGATTACCAAAAACCTGGTGGGGATTGAGTGATTTAGCAAAAGACTTAACTGTCAGAGGAATAGACAACAAAATTAAAGTAGCAGGTGTGGCAATGGGTTTGGCGGAAAATATTGATCATTGGAGTGACATACTGGGTTTGATGATGATGCAAAATGGCGTCAACTTAACAGACGGGAGTTCTGATAATTTAAAAAAAATAGAGGATATATTAACTTTTTATACTCTTTTTAGAACAAAATATGAAACATGGGACGAAACCTTGCCTCCTTCTATCGTATATTTTGCTAATGGCAAACTGGCCCTTTGTTTTGCACCATCGTGGAGAGTCTTTGATATTGAAATGCTTAATCCTAATTTAAATTTTGGCATTGGCGTTGTTCCACAAATGCCCACACTAGAAGGGTTGGATCCCAAACAAATTGAAGATGGGGAGATTGAAGCTAATTTGACAAAAATAAATTGGGCAACTTATTGGGTGGAAGGAGTAAACAAAAAAAGCTTAAAACAGAAAGAGGCTTTTGAATTTTTATCTTTTTTGGCCTCAAAAGAAGGGATGGAAAAAATGTTTTTGACAGCAACTCAAATCAGAAGTTTTGGCGAAATTAGTCCGCGAAAAAGTATGATGTCTTCAATGAGTGAAAATGAAAAAATAGCTCCTTTTGTGGCAGTGGCTGATTGGTCAGAATCCGGTTATCTGTCTTCTTATACGTGGGACAATGGCTTAAATGACCAAATGAATAAGTATTTTAAAGATGCAGTTAATAAAATAGTAGTTAGTAATGCTTCTGTTCAGGGAATAATGCCAGATTTACAAAACGGAATTAACAGGGTTATCGAAATGTATCGATTAGATGATTAAAATGTCATCTCGAGCAAAGCCGAGAGATCTCTCAGCTTGTCTGAGGTATTCTGCGGTAGCAGGATTTCTGAAACAAGTTCAGAGATTCCTCCACTTTGGTCGGAATGACAAAAAATATGATAATTATAAATTTTAAACTTTATAAAAACACTTTTGGGAAAGGGGCCTTAAAATTGGCAAAAATCTGTAAGAAAGTGATGGATGAAAGCAAGATTGAGGTTGTTTTGGCTGTTTCCCCTGTTGATATTTATAAAATCAAGAAGGAAACCGGATTAAAACTGTATTGTCAAAACATAGACGAATACGAAGACGGTAGATGGACTGGTTGGATTTCGGCAAATCAAATGAAAAAGGCCGGAGCAAGCGGAACCCTTTTGAATCATTCAGAGCATAAAATTCCACCCGGGAAAGTAAAAAAAATTTTGAAAAACAAGAGGAAGGGTTTTGAAATTGTTTTGTGTGTACGATCGATTGGTCAAGCAGAAAAATGGGCATTAAAAACAAAACCGGATTTTATTGCCTATGAACCCTCGTATTTGATTGCCAGCAAAGACAGATCCGTATCCAGCGAAAAACCTGAGGCGGTAAAAAGATTGGTTAAAATGTGTGGCAAGATACCGGTTTTAGTTGGGGCTGGTGTAAAAAACAAGAAAGATGTCGAAATTGCCTTAAAATTGGGAGCTAAGGGAGTTTTGGTGGCAAGTGATATAGTTTGCGCCGATGATCCGGAAAAAGAATTAAAAGAAATGATTGAAGGATTTAAGAAAGTTTGTTGAGATTTTGTTATAATTTAGAAAAATATGGCATCGATAGATAATTTACTAGTGTCGCTTTTTGTTGACGAGGTTGTGGGCGGATTTTTGGTAACTGTTCCTCCCGGACATGTTGGTTGTATTTATAGTATTTTTAGAGGAGTTTTGAAAAATGTGTGGTATCCGGGAATGCATTTTAAGATACCCTTGATACACAGAGCCAAACTGTTTAACGCTCAACTGATTGAATATACGATTTCTAAAGACGTGAGCTTGAAAGACAATAAGGAAATTATGGGCGATGAGGTAATTAATGCCGTTACTGCTGACAATAAGTTTGTAAACGTAGAAGCAACCGTCTTGATTAAACTAGATACAGAGAGATTACCTGAGATATGGCAAAATATTGGTGAAAATTTTGTGTCTAAAGTAGTAAGACCGGTGACAAGAAGCAGAATTAGAAAGGTGCTAACTAATTACACTCTAAATAATGCCTTGGCAACCAGTAGAAGCAAGATAGAAGACGAAGTCAAGGAAGAACTGAGAGAATCACTGCAACCACATGGACTTTTTGTAGATAATTTTTATTTAAGCTCGCTTACACCGATTGACGGAGAAGTGGTGGAAAGTGGAAGTGAATTAAAAATGGAAACAGGAATGCCAAAAAATGCTGAAGAGATAAGGAGCCAAAGAGGTTTGAGTGGAAATTTGCTTTAACCAGCCAAAGAAAGAGCCCAAATTGATTTAAAATTGTGTTTTGTTAGAGTATCTACGGCAGATTTTATGGTGGAACCGGTGGTGATAATATCGTCAAAAAGAATTATGTTAGTAAATTGAGAAAATGTAATTTTTACATTTCCGACGGGACCCCGCCACGGCGGGGTGACAAGTGTGCTAACTGAAAAGGAATTGGAAATATTAGTGGCGCGAAAACTTTTATTTTTGATTTTTGCTTGTGGTTGAGTATATTTAAGCCTAAAAAGGATTTGGTCTGAGTATTGGAGCTTGAGATTGTAAGCAAGTTTTTTTGCCAGCAAGGCTGATTGATTAAAACCGCGCCAGTTTAGACGTTTTTGATGTAATGGAATTGGAATTAATAGGTAGTTATTTGCTTGCCAGTATTTGAGCAGGGAAGGATATCTTGTTTCTATTTCTTTGACTGCGATTTCAACTAATTCATCGGCCAAATGGGTAATAAAATGATATTTTAAATCTTGAAGAACTTTGATTAGAGGCGGGTGATATTTAAAAAGAGACAGAGAGGCTTCTAGTTTTTTTGATAAAAAAGGATCAATGCCTTTGTTAATTAGTTTTACCCGACATTTTGGACAAATATACTGACCGATTTTTTGACAGGAATAACAGCGAGACGGAAATAAAAAATCCAGAAAAAAAGACATGAGTTAATTTTCAATTTTCAATTTACAATTTTCAATAAGCAGTTAGAATGAAGGTATGAAGTTGAAATTGGTAAAGAGAGAAAGCGGAAGCAAAATGTTGTTGATAATAATGATCTCGGCCGTTGGCAGTTTACTGGGAACACGATTATTTTTGGAATTAACCGGATATCCGGAAATCAGTAATGAAAAATGGCACGTTGCCCATGTTTTGTGGGGAGGATTAGCAATGGTTGTTGGAATGATATTGACTTTGGTTTTTCATGGAGAAAAAACCAGAAAAAAAGCGTCGATAATTTTTGGGGTTGGTTTGGGATGGTTTATTGATGAAATAGGTAAATTTTTATCACATGATAATGATTATTTTTTTCAACCTGCAATTGTGTTTATGTATGTATTTTTTATATTGATGTTTTTGCTATATAGATATTTTGAAAAAATACAGACAAAAGACGTAAAAAGCCTGCTTTATCAAATAATTAACGGGTTAGAAGAAATTGCAGAAAGAGATTTTGAAAATAGAGAAAAAAAGGAAATATTAGAAAAGCTGGGAGAACTGGAGAGAAAAACAAGTGGAAAAATAAATAATCTTTCTATAGCTTTGAGAAAAATGATAGTGGAACTGCCAAGTAAAAAAAATAAAAAAATTAGATCTTCAAATCTATTGTGGAAAAAATTAAAATTCTTCGGATATCATAAAATTTTTAAAAGAAAGACAATAACGAGTTTGTTACTGCTTTTGTCTGCCGGATATATCTTAGAAGGATTATTTAGCACTGTTGGAATATTTCTTCATTTTGACCCGGGAGAAGCGGTAAATATCTATAAAAATACTTTTATGTTTTCAAAAACACATGGCTTGATGCTAACGATGAAGATATTTTCTGATACTTTGATTGCGGGGATGTTTGTGGCTGGATTAGTGTTGATTTGGAGAAAACAAAAAAGAGAAGGATTAGGGTTTTTTCAGAGAGGATTGTTGGTAAGTATATTTTTATCGTCTATTTTTAGATTTTATTTTGAGCAATTTTCAGCTGTGTTTGGACTGATTTTTAATATAATAATATGGATAGGACTGGATAGAATGGAAAGAGACATAAAGGATTGACTTTGGCGAAATTTTTGGTATAATTTGTGCTCAAGGAGATGTAATTGCATCGACAGAAAATGCACTTTAAAAAACTGCAAGCCGGCTTTGATTAACAGCCGTAAAACAAAATCAAAAAAAACATGCCAATACATTCGGCAGTGCTTTAAGAAATGTCCTAGCTCTTGCTGGGGCTAATCTTTCGAGAGTTGAAAGTGGTGTCGGTTATTCTACCGGTAGCAATTTCAATTTAAATCTTGCTGTAGCTTAGGCTTAAGCGAGAGAGTCATCCTTTTATTTTCTATTCCAGAGGGAATAAGTAAGGGTGTCAACTAAACTGGAACACGATAATTTGAGTCTCGATTCTTGAATTATTTAAGAGTGAGTAGAATCACAAACAATCGACACTTTGGAAAAATTGACTTGTTTTGTTTTTCAAAGATTAAGTTTTAAGCAAGTTAAGCTTGTAGTAAGTTTTTTAAATCGTTTTTTGGACCTCGGGTCATACCTGAGCATCTCCTCCTTCGCTCCAGTGAACTGGAGCTACGGAGGACAGGTCCTCTTTTCGTTTTTAACTACAGGACAGGTCCTCTTTTTTTTTGATAGACTGGGAGCGGACAGAAAAGTTGCTATTAAATTTGAGAAGTACTTAAAAACGGGTTCCGGGAAAGCTTTTTTGAAGAAACATGAATTATTGGATTAACCAAGTTTTTTCTTCATTTCTTTGTCTTTTATTTTTTGGCGTTTTTCGTATTTACGCATTTTGCGGCCAATGCCAATTTCGGCTTTGAAGAAATTGTTTTTGATGTAAATTGAGATGGGTATAATCATATATTTTTGCTTGCGGTAGGAAATTAGTTTGGCGATTTGTTTGTAATTTAAGAGCAAGGCGCGATTGCGGGTAGTATCGTAGAGAGTATTTTTTGAGGTGAATTTATAAAGTGGAATATCTAAGTTAATCAAAAAAGGACGGTTGTTTATTATCTCGACTTTGACGGCACCAAATTGAATACCTTGGGTGCGCAATGATTTTGCGTCTGAGCCGGTTAAAACTAAACCAGCCTCGAACTTTTCTATAAATTTATAGTCTAGTGAATTTTTGTTGAAATAATTCATTTAAGGGGAATTATAGCGCAATTTTGTAGATTTTTTGGTCGTGACATAGAACAAAAAGGATATTACTGCTTTGGTGAATACAGATATCGTGGATTTTTTTATCTCCCAGATTGTATTTAGCAATTGATTGGCCTTCTTTGTCGTAGACATAAATAATGACCGAGTCATCTGTAAAAACCAAGAGATTAGTGTCAGGAGTGGTAAGCAAATTAGAGGTATCTTTGAAATCCCCTTCCTTGTTCTGTTTGTATGGATCCTCTTCTCCTCTTAAATATGAAAGAATGGTTCCGTCTTTTTTTAGAATCCAAATTTTTCCGTTTATAGCTATTGAGGTTGCTTGATTGGAAAAATTATCTTCTTTTATCCAGTTTTGAATTGACCCAAAGGAGTCTGCGCTGGGATTAAATTTCCAAACAGAAGGAGTGTTTGAATCCAATAGATAAATAGCATTGTTCCAGGACTGAATATCAATAATATTTAGATCCGGCTGGCTTTCTTTTAGGTTAATTTTTGCCTGCCAATTATTTTTGGAAAGCTGATAAATAGTATCTGGATTTTGAGCAAAAACTTTGTTGTTGTTTATAAAAATATTTTGAGTTTGTTTGATTTTGTCATCCATGGAAATGTTATCGATTGATTTTTGAAAAATATCTACTGAATCTATACGAGCTTTTTGATTATCCAATAAATAAATTTTGTCCTGATGTAAGATCATTTTTGAAAAGGACGGCTGACTTACGATCAGAGAAAGGTCGAAAAATGAGTCCGGTTGAAATGCATTGGAAGAGCCGGTTTGAGAAAGCAGAGAAGTAATCGTTTGCTGATATTTGCTTACTTCGTCTTGATGAATTTCTAGCTCTTTCATTTTGTCCAGAACTAACTGAGCTTGAAGTGAAAGCTGGGAGGCTGTATCTAAATTAATAGTTTTTATAGCTAGAATGTCGGTGATTTTTTTCTCTAAGTCCCCTTTTAAAGACTGGAAACTGGATTCTGTTTTGTTCTGAGAGTTTTTTTGATAACCAAAGTAAGTACTGGCGGCAAGGCCTAAAAGAGAAAGAAAAACAATGATCAAGTTAAGCCGGCGCCTTTTACTGATCTGGGTTAATTGGTGAGGAGATACAATAATGTTTTTTGGTTTAAAAATTTTTTTGAAAAAAGGTGTTTTGGGGTGACTTTTAAGCGGAATTTCTATTTCTTGTTTTTTACTTTCTTCTTCCGGCTGGTGTATTTCTATAATGGCGGCGGCAGGGAAAAATTCGTTTTTGTCCGAATAGAGGGAAGGAAGAAGATTTTCCTCTATAAGTTCAAGCTTGTTGAGTGATAGAATTTTTTTTATTTTTGGCCATGTTATTAGATCAATAATATCGTTGTTATAAAAGAAAAATTTATCTTTGTCCTGAAGCGGTCCGGATACGAAAGTAATGTCTTGATCTTTTGAGGCAAGAATCTGGCTGATTTGATTTTGGCGAATTATAGAGATATTGCCTGAATTGTAAGTACAGGCATAAAAAGTGTTTTGATGAACTACGGCTACGATTAAGCTTATGTCAAAATCGCCTGAAGATTGATTACAAAGATCAGTAACAGCTTGCTTGAGACATACTTCTATATTTGTTTCGGAATCGAAAAAATATATTTGGTTAAGTTTTTCCGTTAATTTATGGCCAATTGAGGCAATGTTGTCTTGTGGAATTAGGGCTGATTTGTTGCTTAAAGAAAGCAGAGCAAAAAGATGTCCTTTTGACGAAGCGATTAAAGGATCGTCGGGTTCGTTTTCCCAATAGCGGGACCAATTGTTGTCAGAAACTGCTCCAATAAACGAACGGCAGGTATAGTACATTAATTAATATTACAACAAGAAAGGAACTATAGGAAAATGAGAGTAAGAGGGATGAGGAGAAGGGCGGTGAAAAAATGGATGTAAGAAAAGGTAATTAGTATAGAGTTGAATTTGTCGTAAACATTTTTACACATAAGGGTAACCTGGCGAACAACAACAAAAGCAAAAATAGAATACAAGACAGACCCAAAGATAGATAAAAACTTGGCTGTTGTTAAGATATAAGCACCAAACAAGTTCGTCATTTTATCCTCCCTTCCAATGCTTCCTGCTCTTCTTCTAATCTCATTTGCTGTAATATTTTGGCAACAGTGTTTGGATTAGGAATCTGGCTTATCTCGATAACGGGTATTTCTGCGGCGGTTTGAATGAAAACATCACCATAGTTAAAAATGGTTTGACTGACGCCGGTGACAGTGTAGGTAACGTCTTGAATCATGGATATTTTGGCATCGGAAATTTCTTTGTTAAGAAGATTATTAAAATCTATATCTACCACTCTTTCTTCCGTGACTATAAAAACATTAAAATACCAAGATAAAAAATTTTCGAAAGCAACGGCGAAAGAAATTAAATACCAAAAAATTACAAAAAGCAGATTATAGCGAGGTGGAAATGATTCCAAGAGAGGGACAAAATCAAGAAAAGATGGAAAAATCAGCATAAGAGTGAAAACCAAGATCCAGTTTAAATTAGTAAACCAGTGACGACGTAAAACGAGTATGATTTCTTCTTCTCCGTCGCGATCATCAAAATCAAAGACTTTAGGCCGAGCCAAGAATGAAGACAAGGGATGCTTGGTGTGCCCGATTAGTTTGTAAACTTTTTGGCGATATTGCTGATCGGCAGATTTTGATGTTTGTTTTTTTGGTTTCCCCCCTTGCGGGTGACTGCGCTTTGGCTTGTTTGGCTTACGGGGAGAGGCAGAAATTAGATCATCTGGGGCAACTGTATCGAGATCTTTTGTACGAGGCATGACTTATTTTAACATTTGATTAGGATTGATTAAATTCTTTTGCTTTTTGTAGTAATTTGTCAACCAGCTCTGGTACTGAGTTTAGTTTTTTGTAGACCTGATTAGCCGAATATTCGTCGTAAGTATGGACAGTAATATTTCGAGCATCTACTAAATTAAGCCATGCAGTAACATCATCGACTAAACCGACCTTGCCTGCTTGCCTTATAATTTTTCTAGGGCTATTGAATGGTATTACTCCAGAAAATTGCAAGATCTGCTGAATATATTTCCATGATAATTCAAAAGTAATTTCAAAAATTTGTATAGTAGCTAATTTGTGGAACTCTGTAGGCTCTAGATTTAACGCTTCTTTGAGCTTGTTTTTTGCTGCGACAAGTTGCTGGAGTAGAATATCTTTTTTTGTCATTATTCTATTTGAATCATACTTGATTTGGCTAATTTTTCAAAATCTTTTGAAACAGAAAAAAAATCTACAACATCAACCAAATAAGGTAATTTTGAATTTTCAAAGTCATCTTCAAGATTAAACTTGGTAATAACAGGCAAAGGACTATGGCCTTTAATGCCAATATCTATGTCTGAATATTTTTGAGCGTTGCCGATTACTCTGGATCCAAAAATAAAGGCTTTATACTTTTTTAGGTTGATGTGCTTTTTAACAATTCCAGTAACCTGCTTGAGTTCTTTGTCTGTCAAAATAATGCGTGATTTGCTGGCTTTGTCCACAGGTTATTTTAACATTTGATTGGTTGTTAATAAATCAAAAATGCTTTTTGATAAAAAAAGTGGTTTTTGTTTTTTTGGAAGATGGAAAAAGATGTGTTTTGTTTGGGGATGTTTTTGATTTAAATATAGTTGGGTCTGATAAGCTATCCAATTACAGTTGTAGATACCCATATTTGAACTGAGCAAAAATTTACTTTTGTCAACATCTGTTAATAATGGCAAGCTTAGTTTTAATGAAAAGGGCGAGGAGGGAGAAATATTTTTTTTGCCGTATTGGTTTTTTGCCTGTGTTTCTATCTTTATTCTTTGCAATTGGCCAAAAAAATCACCCAGCCCGATTATTAAAGAATAATTTTTGTTTTTGATATGTCTTTGAAAAAATTGATTTGGATGGAAAAAAATTTTTTGAAAAGTGATATTTTTGGATTGGTCTGACGATCTTTGAAGATCAAGAAGTGTTCTTGATGAAATGTTGGTTGACCACCTGTTTGAAAAAGCATAGACTAAGATCACTGTTTTATTTTTTTTCTATGTTAAATAGACCGGATTTGATGGTTATGGCTCCGGGGGCGCGGAGGATAAAGATTTTTTTGAAATCTTCACCGTCGAAGGTAAAGCCACCCTTGTCTGTTTCAACCCTAACTTTGTGAGTATAACCACCAGTAGAATAATCGACATGAATAGAATTGATGGCTGAAATCGGACCACCGTGGCTTTCGGTTTGACGACGAAGTTCGTCATAATTCCAGGCATTAGGATCATCGCCACCGAAGCAACCACCGGAATTTGTTTGGGAAAGATGGGAGGAATCAGACGTTTGTGAGTAATACAAAACAGCATTTAGAACATCGGTAAACTCGTTTTGATTAAGCCAGGGATGAGAACGACCACATGAGAGATTACTTCTGGTTTTGTACCAACCTTTGTAATACCAGGGAGAATCAGAGACTTTTTCATAAGCATCATTTGGCCAACAAGATTGATTATTGCAACTGGTGTCCCAAACTTGAGGAGTGGAATGACCGAGGGACGAATAAGAATAAAGAGCGCCACCGGCAGTAGAGGCATACATAGTAGAGAAAACATCATTGGTAGCATTGCTGACTATTATTTTGCCTCTAGTTTCCTGGACTGCCTGCTTCCAAAGACCAGGATTATTAAGACGAGAAGACGAATAGACCTGACAGGCTTCGGTAGTGCAAATAGAACCGATGGCATTGCGATTTGCCATTCGCCAACCAATATAAGACAGGGCGTAGGTTCTGGCGGCAATTGCTTGAGCTCTTAGAGCCTCCATACCCCCTTCCCCTCCCCATTTGGCTGGCATTTCGGCAATTCCAATAAGATAATTGTCTTCAAAAGGCAAACTTCCAACAGAAGTGCTAATTGACCCGGGGGTATCAACCGTTTCAATTCTGATATTGCCATAATAGGCTTTTAGTATATTTTCATAACCTTGTCCTTGCTTACTTCTACCAAAAGCACCAAATTGACTCATGCCCTTGCGATGAGGAGCACCAAAGGAAAAGACAGCAAAGGCGGGAGCAAAACCCGGATTATAATCAGCGCGGGAAGCTGGATCTTGAGATGAAGAAACATCACCAACCGAGGTATTAAACATGGCTGTTTTTTCGGCAATAAGAGATTGTTGCTTTTTGGTTAACTCGGCTTTGTAATCTTCAGCTTTTTTTATTTCTCCCGACAGAAAACCAAAACGGTCTTCAAGAGTTTTTTTGATGGCGTCTATTTTGATTTTTTGTTTTTTTAATTCTGCCTTGTTGTTGTTAAGATCAAAAATTTCCTTATTGAAACTGGTGATAAGTTTTGTGTCTTGGTTGATTATGGATTGGTACCAGGAATACTGGCGGATTAGACTGGATCCTTGCGAAGTTGAAAAAAATATCAGTAAAGGGTTGAATTTTTTGGTGTTTTTGTAAAGCCTTTTGACCCTTTCTGAAAGAAGCAGTTTTTGAACTTCCAAGTCAGCTTCTTTGTCAATAAGTTTTTGATCGGTGTTTTTTATTTGTTCTTCGGTTAGATAGATTTGATCTTTGGCCGATTTAATCTTTTTTTGAATATCAACTGATTCTTCTTTGAGAGGCCCTATGGCTGTTTCTAGTTCTGATATTCTTTTGGTGATTTCTGCAATTTCTTGATCGATGGTAGTGGCAAATGCAAAATTAGCAATGAAAAAACTGTAAACCGTGATTAGTAAAAAAAATAAAAAAGAAAAAAGAGAAAAAATTTTTTTAATCACAAATTCATTCTAGCATTTTGTGTTATACTTAAATTTATGAAATTGTGGCAAAGTTTTTTGGTATTTCTGGTGGGATTTTTGTTGGTAGGAGTAACTTTAAATAAATTTTTACCACAAAAAGTGCTTGCTCAAGACAAGGAGTTTTGTGATTCGACGGGACACGGAGCTGACAGCACTGATCCACAAGTTAATACTGCCCTTGGATGCATACCGGTACAAATTGATGGATTAGTTGCTTGGCTTTTGCCATATTTGTTTGGTATTATAGGTGGAATTTCTTTTTTGTTGATGGTATACAGTTTTATCTTGTTAGCTACATCCGGCGGAGATCCAAAAAAAGTCCAAGGGGCAAAGGAAACTTTAACATCGGCAGTAACCGGCTTATTGCTGTCGATTTTTGCTTTGTTTATACTAAAGTTAATTGCGGTCGATATATTAAAAATTCCAGGATTAAACTAAGTATGGCAGTAACATTACCAGGCTATCAAGGTACTGCTTTTAAATTTTCAAACCGAGATCTGGGTGATGTAATTAGCGATGCCTTGCCGTATGTTTACGTTATAGCAGGATTGTCAATGTTTGTGATGTTGATTGCTGGTGGAATACAACTGATGACTGCGGCCGGCGATCCGGCTAGAACTAAAGCAGGATACGGGAAAATTACAGCAGGTGTAGTTGGGTTTTTGTTGATATTTTTGAGTTATATAATTATGCAAGTAGTAGAAACAATGTTTGGAGTAAGCGTGTTGTGATTTTACTTTCCTTTTCTTCTGTCTCTTTGCTGATACCAGTAAATAGCTTTTTCTAGTTTTTTAGGTCCGAAATCGGGCCAAAGAACATCGGTAAAATAGAGTTCAGCATATGACATTTGCCAAAGTAAAAAATTTGAAAGTCTAAATTCTCCACCTGGTCGAATAATCATGTCCGGATCTGGTTGTCCTTTGGTATAAAGATAATTTGAAACCAGTTTTTCGTTAACTTTGCTGGCAGGGACACCATCTTTAATGATATTTTTTATAGCCATGACTATTTCATCTCTGCCACCATAGTTGAGAGCTACATTAAACTTAATTCTTTCTTTGTCTAAAACTATTTTTAGCGTGTTTTTGATAGCGTCACGTACTCTAAGAGGGAGAGCCTGAAAGTTACCTAAAACAAAAAATTTGACACCTTTAGTTTTATAATCTTTTTTCCATCTTTTAAAAATTTCTAGGAGTAGATTAAAAATACCCTTGACCTCTTCTTTTGATCTCTTGCGCCAATTTTCGGTAGACAAGGCATAAATAGTTAAATGCTTGATACCTATTTTTCCGCAATGCTCGATGATTGCTTCTAAATTTTTAGCTCCGGCAGTATGGCCGTCTATGGCATTTAACCCTCTGGCTTTAGCCCAACGGCGATTGCCATCCATAATTATGCCGATATGCTTAGGAAGTTCTTTTGGATCTATTTTTAATTTGGTTAGAAATGGTGAGATTTTTTTATTCATACTTATTTAGTCGAATTATATTACAAATTCATTCTGAAATTATCCATACAGCTGACTATGTGTTCCGAAAAATTTAAATTCAATGATTAAACTTTTTTTGAGGTTTTGTGTTGAAAATAAAGCTCTCCAATCACCAGTTATATTAATACTTCGATAAACTTTATATTTTCCTGTAAGACGGTGGTTTTTGAGCGATGGATTAAGTGGATTTTTAACAAAAATTTTAAGTCTTTTTTGGAATTGTTTTTTGATTTTTGTCGGAGATTTTTGATAACTTTTGCGAAATTTTTTGGAAAAATTTAGTTTAAGTTTATTCATCTGGCTCAAGCCATTTTATCGCATCTTTGGCTGAGGTAAAAGACGGAGAAATTCTACCTTTTTTGTAATCTGTTTCTGATTCTTTAAGTTGTTTAATCGCCCAAGGAGTTAGGGTTTCTTCTTTGTTAAGGGAAAAAACTATAGATCTGCTACGAACAAGTTTTTTTAGTTTAGCGTTTATGAACGATGTTAGCGTTAAACCAAATTCCTCAAGAATTTTTTTTGCTTCTTGTTTAAGATGAGTGTTGGTTCTGATATTTATTACTGCAGTGGACATATATACATAGTATATTTGACGTATGTATAAATGTCAAACAAAAAATCCCGATAAAATATCGGGATTTAAAATTTTTTGTTATCAATCAATGTGCTATTAGTCAAAATTGTTAGTATCAGAGGGATTTTGAGTTAACCTCAAAGGAGGTGATCCATCCGCACCTTCCAGTACGGATACCTTGTTCATTTGATTTTACTTAATTATTAAAAAAACTAATAAAATCGATTCCCTTGTTTCCAAGGGTACGGACTATCTCTTCATCCTCAAAAGACGATTCTTGATTGGGTGGAAGGACCCAATAATTTTAGCAAAATCTTTGTAAGATTTGCTTAAAATATAAAATCGCCAATAATCAGGATCTACTTTTTTGCTTGGATTATGCGTTTTTCCACAAGAAATATTTAATTCTTTGAGACATTGCTTAACTTCCTTAAGATCATTTATATCTTTTTGAGAAAAATAAATATAAAAACGAACTTTTGGATGATGTGCAATACCTCCCTCAGAATCAAAATAACCTCGAATGTAGTCAATTTTGTCTTGTCTGGTTTTTATCTTGAATCCTTTAAGAAAACTTTTTGAAAATTCTACAACGTAGACATTTCTGTTTTTCCCTTCTTTATAGACCCAAGCTCCAGAACCAAGTCTTTTGATTTCTTTGGCAATAAATTTGACAAAAATTTCACTTTTTTGACTAATTCTAAAAGTTGTTTTTCTTTCTGTGGCGTCGTGCAAAATTCCAAGTAAATAAGATTTACTGATTTGAGGCGCTGGCGTATAGTCTCTACGGAGTCCCGGTTGTTTTTTAGAAAAACGGTCGGGTTCCCTCGCGGTTGTCATATCCTAATTTTAACACTAGGACTTAGATTTCCCCGATACAGCCAGATTTGTTCATGGAATTACTTCCATGAGTCGCAACAATTTACGACTTAACCCTCATCGCTGAATTTACCTTAGTCCTCCGATTGATCGGAGTCCTTCGGGCACCCTCAACTTTGCTGATTTGACGGGCTGTGTGTGCAAGAGGCGAGAACGTATTCACCGCAGTCTGCTGATCTGCGATTACTACCAATTCCAAGTTCATGCAGGCGAATTTCAGCCTGCAATCCCAACTGAGGGAAGTTTTATAGATTAGCTCCACCTCGCGGTATTGCAACTCATTGTACTTCCCATTGTAGGATGTGTGTCGCCCTGGACATAAGCATCATGCTGACTTGACGTCGTCCCCTCCTTCCTCCCAACAAAAATAATGCTGAGCAGTCTTCTGTGAAAAAATAACACAGAATAGGGGTTGCGCTCGTTACCTCACTTAAGAGAACAACTCACGTCACGAGCTGACGACAGCCATGCAACAGCTGTCCTGCCACTGAGTTTTTCCTTTTCGGGAAAAACATAAACAGGATTTCAAGCCCAGGTAAGGTTCATCGCTTCGTATCGAATTAAACCACATGCTCCACTGGTTGTGCGCCTCCCCGCCAATTCGTTTGAGTTTCGGCCTTGCGGCTATACTCCCCAGGCGGTCTGTTTAACGCGTTAGCTTACATCCCACAAGCATAAGCTCGTAGAACTAACAGACATCGTTTACAGCTAGGACTACTCAGGTCTCTAATCTGATTTGCTCCCCTAGCTTTCGTCTTTCAGTGTCAGTGTATACCTAGTTACCCGCCTTCGCCCTTGGTGTTCTTTATAGTATCCACGGATTTTACCCCTACGCTATAAATTCCAGTAACCCCGATATAACTCTAGTCTTTCAGTATCCTACCCCTTTCTCCGATTAAGTCGGAGTCTTTGAAATAGGACTTAAAAAACCACCTACAGACCCTTTACGCCCAATAAAACCGGGTAACGCTTACAGCTTACGTATTACCGCGACTGCTGGCACGTAATTAGTAGCTGTTTATTCATCTCGCCATGATGACGAAATAAAAGTGGTTTACAACCCGAAGGCCGTCATCCCACACGCGACGTCGCTGCGTCAGACTTTCGTCCATTGCGCAATATTCCTAACTGCTGCCACCCGTAGGTGTATGGGCCGTGTCTCAGTCCCATTGTGCCGGACCCTCCGCTAAGAGCCGGTAGCCGTCATCGCCTTGGTGAGCCATTACCTCACCAACAAGCTGGTAGCGAGTACGCCGCTCTCTAAGCGATAAATCTTTACCTCGCATTCCATGCGAGAAAATCCTAAATTCTAATATCGAAATCCTAAATAAATTTAAAATCTAAATATTCAAAATCCAAAACAAAAAAGTTTTGAGTTTAGATATTAGTGCTTTGAATTTCCTTGTATGAAATACGAGGACTATGGAGTATTATCCACGATTTCTCGAGGCTATGCTCCACTTAGAGGTACGTTCGTACTTATTACTCACCCGTTCGCCACTGTCATCGTATTCTACACAAGAAAATTATTATGTAATTTCCTTATGTAAAATACGAATCTCGTTCGACTTGCATGTCTTAGGCACGTCGCCAGCGTTCACCCTGAGCCACGATCAAACTCTTAGTATCAACCCTTGACAGGTTTTAATCTGCAAGGGGTTCAGTTTTAAATAAACTGAAAAAAGTTTTGAAAAAATATCCTAATAGATTTTGTAAACAAAATCATCAGGATTTCATCCTCTGATACTAACAATCATGACTAATGAAAACGCACATTGATTGATGTTAAGGTACTTTTAACTTAGTTGCTTTAGACAAATTAAAAACTCCTCGGATTTGGAAATCTTTTGGAGGTTTTTTGCAATTAGGCAACAGTAAGTTAAGTGTGGAGGTATTATATTATAAATAAAATGCTTTTGCACTAGGCAAAAGTTTTTGGACTCGAGGACTGGAGGTAGTGATAAAGACCTGATGATTTTTGCAAAGACTTACAACCAGATGGCGATGGTCTTGGTCTAATTCTGAAAAAATGTCATCGAGAAGAAGGATAGGTGTTTGGTTGTAATTGCTTTCAATATAATTAACTTGGGCGAGTTTTAAGGCTAAAACGGCTAATCTTTGCTGTCCACCACTCCCCCAATTGGCTAAATTTTTGTCTTCTGAAGGAAAAGAAATATTATCAAACTGATAATCATCACGATGCGGACCAAATCCAGTGTTTTTGTTTTTAATATCAAAATTAAGATTGGAATCTAATTTTTCCTTACTGATAATTGAAGTTAAATATTGAAGTGATATTTGCTGTATTTGTATGTTTTTGTTTTGTTTGAAAAAACTATTGGCAGATTCAAAAAATTTTTTACGATATTGATATAAAATGTTGCCATTTTTTATTAAAGATTGATCCCAAAAAAATAATTCGTTTACAGATGCTTGTTTTTGAAAAATTAAATCTAACAACTCGTTTCTGTGTTTGATGGATTTATTATATTGAGACAAGGCGGAAGCATAGGACCACTCTAGACGAGAGAGAAAAGAGTCTATAAAATCACGACGACGAGATGGAGAACCAGAAACTAAACGAATATCGCCAGGGTGAAAGAGAACGGCTTTAAGATGGCTCAAAAAAAATTTTCTGGTTTTTTGAACTTTTTGAACCAAAAAACGATGCGATACGGAAATTCTATTAGCATCTTGTTTTATTAATTGGACTTCCAGGTCATTGTTTTCATTATTTTTATTTAATTTTCCTTGGATTGAAGCGAAGTTTTTTTGCCAAGAAATCATCTGAGCCAATCTTGAAGCCCGAAATGAATTTGCCCCCGAAAGAAGAAATATGGCTTCTAAAATATTAGTTTTCCCCGAACCGTTGGGGCCAAATATTAGGTTGACATTGGAAAGAAAATCAACAGACTTTGATGAGTAGGAACGGAAATTTTGTAAATTTAGGGAATTTAGAAACACAAAAGTATTGTAACAAAGGTATTATTTTTGGAGGAAGCCGAATATGGTTTGAGAGAAAATATCTGACTTACAGACAGACAAGCGATGGTTGCTGTTTTTTATCAAAAATAACTTGGAATTTGAAATGTGTTTTTTTAGGTACATAGTATCTTTTACAAGTTCCGGATAATCATCTTTGCCTGTAATTATTAATGTTTTGGCTTTAATTTTGGAAACATGAGGACGCAAATCCCTGTTTACTATTTCTTTAAGAATATCTAGAACCGCCTTATTTTTGCTTTTGACAGCTTCCTCAAAAATGTATTTAATAAAATTTCTGTCGATACCCTGATAATGATCCCGAAGAAGGAAATAGACATAAGTAAGTTTGTTTTTTTTGATTTTGTTTAAAAAATTATTGGTCAAGGATGGAAATTTTTTGCTGATGAAACTAACTATTTCACTTTTGTTTTTGTGAAATGGATAAAGATAAAGAGGCGGGGCGTTTAAAATTAACTTGTTTACTTTTTTGGGGTAGCGATAGGCAAATTCCAAAGCTATTGCACCACCAAGAGAAGAGCCACAAAGGTGGGTTTTTTCGATGTTTTTTGCTTTTAAGAATTTTTTTATAAAAACGACAAATGATTTGTAAGTGTATTTTTTTTTGAAACCCTGAGAACGGCCAAAACCCGGTAAATCCGGAGCAAGAATATTAAATTTTCTTGAAAGCTTATGAATAACAGGGATAAACATATCGGAGGAGGAAGGCCAAGCGTGGATAAACAAAAGATGAGGTAAGTTTTGGTCACCTGCTTCGATATAAGCGATACGAGATTTACCTATTTGACAATATTTTTTTGGGATTATGGCAGGAGACATAGTGGAGTTAATTATACAGAAAAAAAGAGAAAAATGACTTTTGTCCAGCGGGTAGGAGTCGAACCTACCTAGGATGGTTTTACAGACCATTGCATAACCGCTTTGCTACCGCTGGATTGGGAAAAATTATAACAGAAAAAGGATGAAGAAGACAGGGTTTTTGTTTATAAAACTTTGATACCTAGTTGTTTTTTGTTTTTTATGAAGTCATTGTCGAAGGTGGCAATGGTTTTTATTTTGTGTTGTTTCATTAAAAAGAGATGAACCGAATCTATTGGTCTTAGATTATATTTTTGCCACAGATTTAAGTATTTTAGCGATGTTTTTTTGTCATCTTTATAAGAGATAAGTATGCTTTTGTTTGTGTTTATTAACTTATCTTTTACGATTTTTATAATTTTACTTTTACTTAGCTTATATTTTTTTAAAACATGAATTGCTTCATCTAGGGTGAATAAGGAAAAATAAATTTTTATAGATTGGCTTTTGTTAATTTTCTTCCAAGCTTTCTGATAAAAAATGTGTTCTTTTATTTGAAGAGCGACAAAAAAACTAGCGTCAAGATAAATTTTATCGATCATAGCGCGCCTCATGTTTCCATTTTAGAACTTGTTTCATACTAAAATTTGGAATTGAAAGAGTTGGCTTGCTGTTTGCTTGTGCAAAGCTTTTGAGTTTTGGTTTCTTTTTGCGAACTTTTTTTATTTTGATATTGAAACCCAATAACTTATCACTGTATTTTTTGGCTTTACTAAAAACAAGATCGTCTCCGATTGATAATTTACTAGCCCTAACCAAATCTATGGGGATGGTAGCCATAAAAGAATTGCCTATTTTTTGTAATTTTACTGTTTGTGTGTGCATGTTTTGATTATAAAAATTATTTTATGTTTAGTCAAGTTGTTTAAACATGAAGTTTATACTTGCAAGAGGCTATAATAAATTTATGACCAAAACTATTCGTATCATTTCTTGGAATGTGAACGGGATACGAGCGGCAGTGAGAAAGGGATTGTGGGAATTTGCAAAAAAGGATAAAGCTGATATATATTGTTTTCAAGAAACTAGGGCTAAGGCAGAGCAAGCCGAAGGATCGCCTAATGATTATTTTTCATATTGGAATGAGGCTGAAAAAGCCGGATATTCAGGAGTAGCTACTTTCACTAAATTAGAACCAAGAATGATTATCAATGACCCTGAAAATAGTGATTTTTATGATAAAGAAGGTAGAATGGTGGTAACGAAATTTGATAATTTTACGCTACTTAATGTTTACTTCCCCAACGGAAAACGAGATAAGGGTAGATTGAAGTATAAATTGGATTTTTATGAACATTTTTTGAAATATATTAACGAATTGCGGAAAAATGGAGAAAAGATAATTTTTTGCGGGGATGTAAACACAGCACACAAAGAGATTGATCTGGCTAGACCAAAAGATAATGTAAATACTTCCGGTTTTTTGGAAATAGAAAGAAAATGGATTGATAAAGTAATTAAAAATGGATACTTGGATAGTTTTAGATTGTTTTGTAAAGAAGCAGGGCAATATTCGTGGTGGAGTCAAAGAAGTGGGGCTAGGGGGAGAAATGTGGGCTGGCGGATAGATTATTTTTTTATTGATAAAAGTTTAAAAAATAAGATTAAAAAGGCTTTTATAATGCCGGAAGTATTAGGATCGGATCATTGTCCGGTTGGAATTGAAATTAGGGCTTGATGAGAAAGTGGTGGTTGCCGTGAGTTTTTAGCCATTTATTGTTGATTTTGCAGTTGGGATCCAGAAGGGAGAGAGCGTGCCAGTAATTTTTGGAATGATTTTTTATTTTTAGATGAACCAGTTCATGAAGAACAATGTGGCGGAATTTGTCGGACGGAAAAAAAATTATTTGCCAATTGAAGGAAAGACTGCCCTTGGCTGAACAGGATCCAAAACGAGTTTTTTGATTACGAACGGAAATTTTGGTGGGACGAAGGAGTGAGCTTTTACAGTTCCGACGGGATCCCTCGACTACGCTCGGGATGACAGGTTTTTTCCGACGCCTGCCCGCAGTTGCTACAACGTTGCAGGCGGGGGATTCTTTGACGGCGGACAGGTTGCCATGTCTGCGGGCGACCGCAAGGGTCGCCCCTACAAAAGAATTGGGAATGACAGCATTAATTTCTTTTTTGATTAAATCTAGAGCCAGAGGGCGGAGATTTTTTTCAAAAAGTTTTTTGAGATGGTGTTGATAAAGCGTATTGGCAGTTACCTGAATGACGCTGGTATTGTGATTAATACTAAAACTATTTTTGGGGGATTTAGTGATATTTATTTTATATTTTTTGCCTAAAATACCTAGATTTTTGAGTTGCGAGAGTTTAGGGCAGCTAAAGATTTTTTTTGAGTTTTTTAATATCCAGGTAGAATTTTTTATAATAAATCTATTTATGACAAAATTGGGGGTGAGGTATGGGCAAGAAATATAGAAAGAATTTTTGCCCTTAATATGGAGGTGAATGGAATGAATCGACTTGCGCTTGATTTGATAAGTGAAAGGTTTGTTATTTATGTTTATTTGCTTCATGGATGACTTATTGTATAAGATAATAGTGGATATGATTTATTTAGGAGCGGATCACAGAGGATACAAACTAAAAGAAGTGATTAAGGAATGGTTAGAAGAATGGGAGGTGGAGTATAGGGATTTGGGAAATGATAAATACGACAAAGGTGATGATTATGTGGGTTTTGCCCTAAAGGTGGCTGGAAAAGTAGTGATAGAAAAAGGTATTGGTATTTTGTTGTGCGGATCGGGGGTTGGAGTAAGCATCGTAGCAAATAAAGTAAAAGGGGTAAGGGCGGCATTGTGTACTACTGAAAAACAAGCAAGAAAATCGCGTGAAGATGAGGATGCTAATGTGTTGTGCCTGTCGGCGTATTCGGTAGACGAAAAAATGAATAAAAAAATTGTTAAAATGTTTTTAAACACTGTTTTTTCCAGCAGTGAACGACACATAAGAAGAATTGGAAAAATAAAAAAATATGAACTTGAGAGGAGTTGAAAAAATTGACCGAGATTTGAACGTTATTTTGAGAATTGATAGTGACTTGCCAATAGAAGAAGGAAAAATTCTTGATAATAGTAGATTGGTCAAATCGGTTTCTACCATAAATTTATTGTTGAGCAAAAATTGTAAATTGATCATATTGGGATATAGAGATCGCCCCCAAGGGATGGATTTAAACTTATCCCTGAGACCGGTTTACGCTGAGCTAATGTCCTTGTTAAGGAATGGAAACGAAGAATTTGATATAAGTAGCGTGTTTGTTGATGATGTAACAGACAGTGAAAAAATTAAAGATGCTTTGAGAAATAATCAAATTGTTTTTTTGGAAAATTTGAGATTTTGGCCCGGAGAAGATAACTGTGATCCTGAATTCTTATCCAGCCTAAGTTTTATCTGTCAGGCCTTTGTCAATGATTCAATAGCAACCGCACATCGGAAAACTGCTTCGGTAATGCTTCACAAGAGTATGGACACCTATTATGGTTTGAGTTTTATTGAAGAAATCGAAAAAATGAGGACGCTTTTGGATAATCCTTCAAAGCCGGTATTGATTATATTGGGGGGAAGTAAAAAAGATAAATTAAATTATTTGGAAAAATTGACTGATATTGCCGATAATGTATTGATAGGAGGAAAATTACCTAATTTTATTGATGAAATGTTTACAGAAGAAATTGCCGGCAAGATGGATAAAATAATGATAGGCAAACTAGATATTAGCGGAATGGATATTAGCGATGAAACGATTGAAAAATTCAAAGAAATGATTGGTACGGCTGGAACAATAATATGGGTGGGAGCAATAGGAAAATTTGAAAACGAAGAAAACAGGAAGGGAACAAAAGAAATTGCCGAGGCAATGGCAAAGAGTTCTGCTTATAAAGTAATCGGCGGAGGAGACACGGAATCTTCCCTTTCCTTGCTAGAACTAGTGGAAAATATGGATTTTGTTTGTTCGGGAGGCGGGGTACTTTTGGAGTTTTTGACAAAAAGAACATTACCAGCATGGGAATAAGTAATGGTCTATTATTAATTTATGAATAAGAAAAAATTAAGAATCGGAATAAATGGATTTGGGAGAATTGGGTCGGTAGTTTTGAGATCGGTGTTAATGGAAAAATATGACGTTGAGGTTGTGGCGATAAACACCAGCGGAAAAATGGATATTAACGGAATCGCCCACCTGTTTAAGTATGACTCAGTATACGGCCGTATCCCCTATTCTGTTGGGGCCAAGGAGGCCGGTGGAGCTGGAGAAATTGGAAGGATGATGGTTGGGGAGATGGAGTATCCAGTTTTGGCTGAAAGAGAGCCAAAAAATATTGCCTGGAAAAGGTACGGAGTTGACGTGGTATTGGAATGTACCGGTGTGTTTAGAGACGCAAAAGCACTGGATCATGTTAAGGCTGGAGCCAAAAAAGTAGTGTTGAGCGCACCAGCCAAAGATGCAAAAATACCACTGTTTGTGTTGGGGGTTAACGAGAATAATTACAAAGGGGAAAAATTAATTTCTAATGGTTCTTGTACCACTAATTGTGTAGCCCCGATTGTGAAATTAATAGATGAAAAAATTGGTTTTCAGGAAGGAGTATTGACAACAATCCACGCTTACACCGCCGACCAAAACATAGTAGATGGAAGTCATTCTGATTTAAGAAGAGCCAGAGCCGGAGCAGTTAATATAGTACCGACTACTACAGGTGCGGCTAAATCAGTTATTGGTGTTTATCCAGAAGCTTCTGGTCGGTTTGCCGGAACTGCCATTAGAGTGCCGGTGATATGTGGCAGTTACTCCGATTTGACCTTTAAATTAGTACGAAAAAGTACTGTTGAGGAGGTAAACCAGATTTTTGAAGAAGCGGCTGTATCAAGTGAATTGGTGGGAAAGTTGCGGGTTTCTTATGAATCTTTGGTTTCCAGTGATATTATTGGTAACTCTGCTTCCTGCATTATCGATAGCCGGATGACAAAAGTTGTTAGCGACGATATGGTTTCAATTGGAGCTTGGTACGACAATGAATATGGATATGCCTGTAGACTGATCGAAATGGCAATGTATATAGGTAATAATAGCCAATAAGCAAGATTAATTTTCAAAATTCAATTTTCAATAAACATAACCAATATTGCAAATTATAAACAAATTGAAAAATAAGATTTGTAAATAAAAAGAAAGTTGAAAAAATGAAAAATGGAAAAACAGGGAAAGTAAAATATGTACCCATTGAGGTTGTAAGAGAAAAAGCAGGGATATTATTGGCAGAAAAATATGGTTTAAAAAAAATACAGATAATACCAACGATACTTGAAAAGAGCTTTGAAAAGGCAGAAGAAAGATTAGAGACAGTCAAGGATTTGACTAGCTGGATTCAGATTGATGTGATTGACGGAAAGTTTGTTTATGGTAAAAGCTTTGAATTGGAACTGGTAAAAAGAATGGATGTAGATATCAAGGAAAATTTACTGGATATCCATTTGCTTGTTAATCAGCCCGCCAGGTGGATTAACAAATGCAAATTTGTAAATGCATCGCGCATTATCGGACAGGTGGAAATGATGAGTGACAGAGAAGAGTTTGTAAAAATGGTTAAGGATGGAGAAATGGAAGCTGGCTTGGCTTATGATATTGATACCAAAATTGACAGAGACATACCAACAGAAACTGATGTGGTTTTGTTAATGGGAAGAAAGGCAGGATTCGGAGAATATGAGTTTAATGAAAAAGTTTTGGGGAAGATAAAGTTATTGAAACAAATTCGGGATGACGAAAAAATAAGATTTAAAATTGCTGTTGATGGCGGAGTGAATACTGATAATATAAAATTACTAGAGGAAGCCGGAGTGGATATTGTTTATAGTGGAAAATATTTTGAAGAATTAATAAAATGATTGGGAAAACGACAAAAAAAATAAAAAGGGTGGCTTTTTTTGGAGATGCAGAGGCCGGAAAAAAAAGCAGGCATTTTAAAGATGCCTTTGAGGTAGCACTATTATTGGCAGAAAATGGTTACATAATTGTTAATGGTGGCGGGCCCGGAGTGATGCTGGCTAGCACACTAGGGGCTAAAAGCGCGGGAGGTAAAGTAGAAACAGTGATTTGGGAAAAAAAGAAAACAACAACAGAGTTTGAGGGAGAATTGATAGACAACACTTCCCTATCGGATAAAAAATACGTAGAAAAAAGCTATGAGGACAGAGTAGAAAAATTGATTGATATTGCAGATGCTTATGTGATTTTTAAAGGTGGAACCGGCACTATTTCTGAGCTGGGAATGGTGTGGGGGCTGGCCAAATTGAATTATGGTTACCACGAACCGATAGTTTTTTATGGAAATTTCTGGAGAAAAATAATTAATAGTATTGTCGAAAAACTGGTGATTACCAGCAAAGAAAAGATGGTTTACGAAATTGCCGATAGTCCAAAAAAAGTACTGGATGTGTTGAAGAAGGTTTAGTAAAGAATGGATTGTATATAATTAAGGAAATGATTAAGAGAATATTGGTATTGATTTTGTTTGCCGTAATGATGGGAGGATGCAATTTAAAACCGCAAAAGGCAGCGATTGAGATAGTAACTTATCCTAGTGTAAGGGTTTTTATTGATAACAGGGAAGCCGGTATGACTCCCTATAAAAACAACTCACTAAAACCCGGAGAAATATCTCTTAAGCTGGTTCCCGAAGACGAAAAACTCAAAGAATGGTCAAGAAAAGTAAGCTTGCACAATCTTAGTACAACAGTGGTCGACTGGGAATTCGGTGAAAAAGAAGATGAGTCTTCCGGTTACGTTTTGTTTATGGAAGAAGCGGGAAATAAAGAGGAATCTTCGTTGATTGTAAATGTAGATCCGGCCGATTCTGCTATTAAGATTGACGGAGAAGTAAAGGGGTTTTCTCCGACACAAATACAAAGAATAGAAAGCGGAGATAAACAAATTGATTTATCTTTTCCTGCCTATAAAAACAAAAGTTTATTTGTTAAATTTACCGACGGTTTTCAATTAGTAGTAGATGCAAAATTGGCTAAAAGTGAAATTACCGATGACATAGAACTAGAAATTGAAAAAGAATTAGTGATGGAAAAAACAACTGAATCAACAGAATCCGCCAGACCTTATGTAAAAATAAAAGAAACTGAAACAGGCTGGTTACGAGTCAGAAAAGGAGCCGGAAGTGATTTTGAAGAAATTAAAAAAGCTAATCCGGGTGAAGAATACAAACTAGTAAGTGAAGAAGCCGGTTGGTGTGAAATTAAACTTGATGACGATGAGACCGGTTGGGTTTCGGAGATGTATGTTGATAAATTTGAGTGAGAAAAAAGAAAAATATCAATGACAATCCGATGAAAACATAGAATTTTTGACGGCTATTAAGAAAAAGGGTAATAGACCCCAAGAGTAAAGAAAAAAACCAATAGGTTATGGCTATTTTTTTGCGAGACCAACCGAGTTTGAGCAATTGATGATGAAGATGCTGACCGTCTGACAAGAGTAGAGATTTTTTGTTTAAGATTCTTCTGATAATGGTAAAGACTGCGTCTAAGATGGGTACTCCCAAAAGAAAGATAACGGTGGCAAGCTTGGCTCCGGAAAGGATGGCTAGAATAGCTAAAAAAAAGCCGGCAAGACTTTTTCCACTATAGCCCGGTTGAATTTTTTGAGGAAAAAAATTAAAGGGTAGAAAACCAAGATAGGCACCGGTTATGGCACCGGCTAAAATAATAACAGGCCACTGGGTAATATCTGCCGAATGTTTTAGGGCTAAGACGCTTATAAAAATGGCAGAAATAGACACAAAACCGGGAAGTTGCCCCTCTATTCCGGCCGACCAGCCAACTATGTTCATACAAGAAACAATCCAAACAAGAGCTAGAAGATCCGAAAATATCCAAATTGAATGAGATCCGAAAAAAGTAAAGTTTATTTGAAAATGTGACAAGTCAATTATTCCACCAAAAGGATTAGATAAAAAACTAATACCAATACCCGAAAAAATAACGATTAAGGCTGTAATAATGTTAGTGAGGAGACGAAAACGAGGGCTAATGTCTTTTATATCATCCCAAAGACCAATAACTAGGGCGAAAAAAGCAGCCAAGAGAATACCAACAAGATGTTTGTCTATGGTGAGAAAAAAAAGTGTCGTTAGTGCAACGGCAATAAAAATCGGGATACCTCCACCGCGAGGAATTGGAACAAGAGAAGTTACGTTATGTGTTTTTTTTTGTTTGGCAACAATATCTTCGACCCAGGCTTTTTTGATAAAAAAATTTTTTACCAAGGGAGTAATGATAAAACTTATAAAAAAGGAAACTATAATTGAGAGTAAAAAATTTAAAAGCATTTTTGTAATATCAAGAAATAAGAAGAATAATTTTTGACAAGGTAGTTAAAGCAAACAATGAAAAAAGAAGAGAAGAAATATTTAGCAAATATGAAAGCAATACGGAACCAGAATCAAAAACTGTAGCCAAAAAACTATTTAGCAAAAGAACAAGGAAAGAAAAAACAGGCAGAAGAAAAAGATAAGAAGCAGAAGTTAACTGAGCTGAACCCCAAGGAAGACTATAAAAAAAGGGAACTTGCGGAGGAAGACTGTTAAACCGATAAATCAACAAAATAAATTGTACTAGTATTAGTAAAATGTTCCATCTTAAAATTTGACGGTTGCTTTTTTTTTGCCAATAGGCACCAAAGCGTGAGATAGAGCTTATTATTATCTGTCTTGATAGAGGCACTGAAAGTTATCTTAACCTAAAAACTAGATTATTTCCAAAAATTTGATTTAGATAATAATAGTCCGACAGAACAGAGTCCAGCTGAGGGAAGGGAATTTTGTTGTTTTGACAGTAAACAATAAATTTAGGCAAACTGATTTTTATTTTTCGTATTGTTTCATCAAAACCATTAAAATCAGCTACGTGGTATGCAACGGTATATCTACCAACCGGAGATTTTTGCGACATAACATAAATGGAAGGCTCTGTTCCCCAAACAAAAATTTTGTCGTTTTTACTGGTATTTTTTTTGATGTATTGAGCTGTCTGGAAATTATTGGTGACATAATCACCCCAAAAGTTCCAATATTCTTGTTTGTTTTTGGTCTTTAAGACATATTGAATAAAATTTTTGTAATATGGCCAGTTTTGATAATTCCAAAACTTGTATTGGTGAATACCAAGGGCCATAAGTGAAAATAAAAAGACAATTATCAACCTGTCAGTTATCTTGCTTTTTGCCGACAATAAGAAGAAAAATAGAAGACAAAAGGGTGGCAAAACTTCTATAAGATAGTGAGGATAAGGCCGGCCAGACAGAAAAGAACCAAAAAGAGCGCCAAGAAACCACAATGATATTGGAAGGAATTTTTGGTTAAGTCTTTTTTTGAAACTAAAAAGAAGAACAATAGAAACGATAAAAATAACTAACCTTTGAAAGAGCCCAGATTGATAAATCGGCCTAGAGACACCCCCCTCCCAAGAAGATAAATAACCAACGTTTTGCATCAAAGCGGCTTTTACATAAGGCTCACCTGCCCCAAGGAGATAGTAATAAACAATACTCAAAACTATGGGAAATGCGAATGCTAAAAGCATGAAAATTATTTTTGGTGAAAAAAGGGTTTGTATCGAGGTTTTTATGTTTTTTGGTTTAAAAACTAGAAAAAAAAGAAAGATGGCAAAAAAATCAAAAATAATTGGAATTTTTAAAAGAAAAGCAATGGCAAAAAGAAGACCAGCCAAGGCAAAGTTTTTTTGTTTGGTAAAAATGAGAAAGACCGCTATAGTAGCTGGCATGATCATAAAAATTTCACCATTGGCTATGTTACCCTCCATCATCGGAATGGTTGAAAGAACGGTAAAAAATAAAGTAGAAAAATTATAAAAGAAAGATGAACTGAATAATTTTTTGGCCAAAAGCCAAAAGAAATAAATGTTAACTGAATGCCAAAGAAAGAGAATAAACCTAAAAGCCGAGACAGATCCAGCCATGGCGGCGATGACATATAAAAGCGGGGGTTTGTTGTCGTGAATATCGCGGTAAAAGACTTGTCCTTTTCTTAAGCTTTGCCCTAGGCTTAAATATATGTCCTCATCAGCATAGCGATTGGGTTCAAAAAATGAAGGGATTCTTAAGATGAGATTTAAAAGCAAAATACAAAGTAAGAATTTGTTTTTGCAAAAAAATTTAAAAATAAAATTATTTTTTATCATTTTTTCCTTTCCCACCAAGAAAATGATAAGGAACCAAATTGTTGCCGGTCTGTCTTAATATACGACTCAAGATTTATTGTTTCTATCGGCTCACTAGTCATGACACCAATTCTTTCGGAGTCGGGCAATTCTTCAATTTGATCAAAGCTTTCCATAAGGGCAGTACCGGTATAAAAAGGCAGAGGGCCATCGGGAGTATAGATTGGGGCATAAACACCATAATATTTGCTTTCGAAAAGGTGATGTGCCTTACCGCTCCAGTTAATAAGAGTATCTCCCTGCTGGCGAGTTTGCTTGACGTAAGACGCAAGTTGTTTAAACGGTCTTTTATCGGGATTAGTAAAAAACCAAAAATTAAGCCTAAGGAGAAAGAAAATAAAAACTAAAAAAAAGGGAAAAGAAAAAGTTTTTCTTCTGTTGCTGACCAAGATTAAAACAAAAACCGGAATTAAATTAATCATGTAACGGTCGTAAAAAATCGACTGAGCAACATGACTGATTATGTAAACAATAAAAATCGGAAGAAATAAGGAAAGGAGCAGAAAATTAGTTTTTGAATCTTTTAGTTTCCACTTTCTTAGCAAGAGTATAA
The DNA here is from genome assembly GCA_018902845.1 of Patescibacteria group bacterium. Classification (GTDB taxonomy): domain Bacteria; phylum Patescibacteriota; class Microgenomatia; order UBA12405; family UBA12405; genus JAHIPV01. The sequence goes on along the minus strand of JAHIPV010000001.1, from coordinate 32,222 downwards.
AAACAGCTATTATTACTAAATATTTTTGATAGACGTGCTTGTTTAAACCTTTAATAAATTTCAAGATGAGCTCAATTAAATCTTTTGGTACAGGCTTGCCCAACCAAAAACCCTTATCGGTTACCATCTTTGTTTGTTTATACATAGCCGGAATCCAAGGAAGATAAAGGAATCCTATAAATATAAAAGGCCTGATTTTTTTCCAAAAGTTCTGTTTTTGGGGTTTTTTGATAAATTCCAGAATTGTCCAAAGAAAATGTATAAAAATGATAAACAAGGAAAAATGATGACAATAAAGCGACACAGTGGCCGAAATAACATAAGCAGGCCATTTTTTGGCTACAAAAAAATAGGTAGCCATTGTAGACATTAAGGCTAAAATTGCATACATTCTAGCCTCAAAGGCATATTGAAAAAGAAAGGGATTAAGTAAAACCAACAAAAAAGCTAAAAAGGTTGTTTTTTTATTTTTCCAAAGTTGATGAGCAATCAGAGCAGTAAAAACAGCGGTAAGAAACCAAAAAAAGAGACTTGAGGTTCTTAGGCCGATTTCGCTCATGCCAAAAATTCGTGTCCAAAAATGAGTGAAAAGGTAATAAAAAGGAGGAGAAGTATCGTGAGAAACAAATTTGATAATATTGAGTGGAGTTTTGTTGATTAAGGTGGCGGCCCAAGCTTCATCTCCCCATAGACTAACATTTAGTTGGTTCACAAATTTATTATAGATTATTTTTGTGTCGGATTGTAGATTTATTAGCTTTTCTTGGTGGTTTGATATTCAAGACGTTTGTTAAAAAAAAGACGGGTATGGGAATGAAGTCCGGGAAGAACTGACATGGTTAGGGTGGCAATTGGCATCAACGGCCATTGAATCAAATTTTTGAACCAATCAGTAAAAGTTTTTTTTGTATCCCTTGGTCTTAATTTCCAATCCAAAATTATAAGGACGAGAAGCGGTAATAAACAAATAGTTAGGATTATATTGGCTATTTTGGGTAAGTTGTAACCAAAAGAGGTTTGGAAAAACCTGGGATTTAAAATAGAAGGAAGACTGGTTCCCAGAGTCAAAATAAACCAATTACTGGACCAAATCAGATGGGTTTTTATAAGTTTGTAAATTCTTAAAATACGAGTGAGTAAAGGAATTTCTTTGTGAATGCGAGCTTGTTCGATGGCATAAGCAATATCTGTAGCTCCCCAAGCATGACGAAGACATTGATTGTAACGATTTTTTAGAGCATTGAAATAATTTGTTCCGCTGGGAGCGTCAACTATGGTTGGAAGAAAAATTGGGTCCACCGAACTTCTGCCTCCAGTGCCAAAAAATGACTGTAAAAAAATATGCCAATCTTCCGGAATAACATCTAAATCCCAATAACCGACCAGATGAATTTGCCTATATGACGAGGAATAGCAAGAATAATTAAAAAACAGACCATCCGGCTCCTGAATGTTAGCAATATGAATTATGTTTCCCATGGTACCAACTATTCTTATAGGCGCTGGAACTTTGTCTATATTGTGATGCCAAAAAATTGGTGATTGCCAAAATTTGTAATATCTGTTCTCGGTTGAGGCAAAAAAATAAGTTAGGGCTGAAAAATATTTTGGGTTAAATATAGTATCGACGTCGCAAGTAGTAAGAGTGGTGCAGTTAAAATTTAAATCTTTTCTTTTGTCTATGTAATTTTTTTTGAAATATTTGGCGGCCCAAGCTTCGTTACTGTGCTTACCTATGGTTTCACCTGGTAAGCCGGGTGGATGTTCTGTAAAAACAAGATTTCCAAAAGTGTCTTTATATTTTTGTTTGAAATATTTTTTGGTTTTCTGGTTATTTTCTTTACCGGCTCGACTTTCTTGGGCCAAAATTACATGAAGTTTTTTTAAACTAATGTCGGTTTGTTTGGCCAAACTGCCGAAAGCCATATCAATGATATCTATAGGTTCTTTGTATGATGGAATTATTATTACGTGATTTATTTTGTCATATGGTAAAAAGTTTTTGTCCTTGTTTTTAAAAAATCTTTTTTTCCAATTGATTTGGGTAAATTTTTTAATCTTAAAATAACCGATAACGGCTAATATGGCAGATTTAAAGGATTGATAAATCCAATAAATTAAAAAAGCGATAACAAAATAAGCAACGGCTTTTGGCATAATAAAAGAACCGACAATAGGAAAAAGAATTACTACCCAGGCAAAAAAGCCTGGAATCATTTCCCAAAGACGATAAATTTTGCTGTTTTTGTTCATAGAAATATGCTAGTTAGATATTATAGTATGTGTTTGATGGGAATAGACGTACGAGGTGAAAAGATGATTTAGAATAGATTGGGTGAATAAATATAGTAAAAATAAACTAAAAAAGACAGAGAATCTAGTAAAAAAGCATTTGTTGGGATTTAAAAATATTTTGTTTGTGGGTGTGAGCGGGTCGGTTGGAGCCGGCGGGGCAAAGAAAAATGATGATATAGACATATTAGTAATAACGAAGAAAAATAGGCTGTGGATGACTAGATTGTTTTTGAACTTTTATATAAGGTTTAAGAAAATCCCCCACCGAAGAGTTGGAAAAAAAGAAAGAAAAGATGAGTTTTGTTTTAATATGTGGCTGGATGAAAGTAGTTTGGAACTACCAAAGTTTAAGCAGACAAAAATAAGTGCGAGTGATTTAATGTTTTTGAAAGCAGTTTTAAATAAAGAAAATATTTATGAAAAGTTTGTGGGGGAAAATAAAAGATGGGTAGACCAAACCGTCATTGCGAGGAACGAAGTGACGTGGCAATCCCGATGGAGGCATAAATTAGATCTTTTTACATTTCCAACTGGATCCCTCGACCGTGCTCGGGATGACAAACGGTTTAATTTGTTCTGGTGGTTGGTGAACCTGGTGGCTTTCGGGGGGCAATATTTATATATGAAGCCAAAAATGAAAGGGGAAAAAGTGGGATTAGGATATGCTTTTTTTCATGGAAAAAGGGAAAGTGGAAAATTGTGAGATAGTTTGTGTAATTTGATAGAATAAGAGACCAATGAAAAAGATTAATCTAGGAAGTGGGTATGTTTATTATGTATTGATGTGTTTTTTTGTATCTTTAGGGATTTTATTCGTTTCTCTGGTGGCAACGTCATGGGAAGTGTTGGCTAGTGAAAAAAATTATGATAGTTACCGAGTTAAACCAATAAGTGTAGAAAAGGTAAACAAAGAAGGAAGGAGGGTAAAAATAAATTACAAACTACCAGAGATAAAAACCCTGCCGGACAATTTTTTTTATGGTTTTAAAGAAATAAGGAATTATCTATGGTTAAAACTAGCCAGAGAGCCGGTGGATAAATCAAAATTGCTATTATTTTTGGCCGATAAAAGGATATCAGAGAGCTTGTTACTGATGGAAAAAAATAAAACAAGCTTGTCCTTGAAATCAGCACGAGATGCTGTTAAAAAATTAAAAAAATCAAAAGAATGGTCGCTAAAGATAGAGGAGAGTGAAAAAAAATTAATAGATTCCCAGCTAGACGATGCCCGTTTGGTTTATAGAGAAGTATTTAAAAGAAATTTAGAGGATCTTGAGAATGAAGAGGTTTTGAGAAGTATGGCAACCAGTACAAAAAATCAAAAAAGTGAATTAGAGGAATTGATTGTAGAATTGGAAGAGTGGCATGAAGAAGAGTAAAAAAAAGAGGTGGATATATTTGGGAGTATTGGGGTTGGTTTTTTTGTTGGTTGTTTTTTTGCTTAGAGATTTACCAAGTCCGAGAAAATTATCTACACACGAATACCCTGAGTCATCCCTAATTTTTGACAGAAAAGGAAAACTTTTGTATGAGATATTCTCTGACAAGAATAGGGTTCCGGTAGATTTGGACCAGATACCAAAAGATTTAAAAAACGCAACTCTGGCGATTGAGGACACTAAATTTTACAAACATTTTGGATTCGATCTGAAAGGAATTGCCAGAGGATTATATAGAACGATTTTTAAAAAAAGATTGCAAGGGGGATCGACCATAACCCAGCAATTAGTAAAAAATGCCTTACTAACTCCAGAAAGAACAATAAAGCGAAAAATCAAAGAGGCGCTGTTAACCGGGATGGTGGAGATTTTGTATTCGAAAAATCAAATTCTTGAAATGTATTTCAACCAAACTCCATATGGCGGAACTCTTTGGGGAGCACAAGCGGCGGCAAAAGGTATTTTTGACAAAAACGTATCAGAATTAAATTTAGCCGAGTCAGCTTTGATTGCCGGATTGCCGGCATCACCGACACAATACTCCCCTTTTGCTCATCCTGAAGCGGCAAAAAAAAGACAAGAATTGGTTTTGCAAAGAATGAACGAAGAAGGATTTATAAGCAAAGAAGAAATGGAAAATGCCAAAACAGGGGAACTTAAATACTTCGTCTCGAAAAAAGGAATATTGGCTCCTCATTTTGTACTTTTGGTGCGAGAAAAATTGACTGAAAAATATGGACTAAAAAAAATCCAGGAAGGAGGCTTGAAAGTGACAACTACCTTAGATATGGAATTGCAGGATTATGTACAAACAAGTGTAGCCTCTGAAATTGCTAAAATCGAAAAATACGATGTAACGAACGGGGCAGTGTTGGTGACAGAGGCTAAAACCGGACAAGTGCTGGCAATGGTGGGGTCAAAAGATTATTTTGCCAATGATATTAATGGGCAGTTTAATGTGACAACAGCATTAAGACAACCCGGTTCCTCGATCAAACCACTGAATTATGCTTTGGGATTGGAACTTGGAAATGTAACGGCGGCATCGGTTTTTGGTGATAAAGAGACTTGTTTTAAGATGATAAACCAAAAAGATTATTGCCCGACTAATTACGGTTGGTCTTATTATGGAATACAATCTTTGAGAAATTGTTTGGGAAATTCATTAAATATTCCGGCAGTAAAAATGCTAGAAATAAACGGAGTAGAAACTTTTGTAGATTTTGCTAGAAGCATGGGAATCAGTACCTTTAAAGATGCCTCTAATTATGGTTTGTCGTTAACTTTAGGAGGAGGAGAAGTGCAGATGATAGATATGAATACCGCTTTTGGTGTTTTTGCTAACATGGGAATCAAGCAAGACTTAAATTATGTCTTGGAAGTAAGGGATAGGAACGGAGAGGTGATTGACGAGTATGAATATATACCAGGAGAAAGAGTTTTGTCTAGAGAAACGGCTTTTTTGATTCAACATATCTTATCTGATGATGGCGCCAGATCAATGGTATTTGGTAGAGGATCATTGTTGAACATAAAAGACCATCCGGAAGTGGCAGTGAAAACGGGTACAACTAACGATATGAGAGATAACTGGACAATAGGTTTTACTGCTGATTATGTAGTATCTAGCTGGGTAGGAAATAATGATAATTCAAAAATGGGATGGGTGGTATCCGGAATAACTGGAGCTTCACCGATTTGGAATGATGTTATGACAAAAATACTGGAAGATAAGTTGGTTAAAAAGCCGGTAATGCCCGCTAGTATAGTTGGTATGCATATCTGTAACTTAACCGGAGGACTGATTCCGGAAGAAGGATGTGATTCGAGATATGAATATTTTAAACAAGAATTTTTGCCTACAAAAAGTATGCCTACAAAAAGAACAGTGGTGGTTAATAAAGATACCGGTCAAATTGTTAAAGAGGGAGAAGATATTCCCAACGCAGAATGGCAAGAAAGAACAGTAATAGAAGATGCGGGAGGCTATTTTATTTGCTTAGATTGTCCAGTTGTAGAAAAAACAGATTGATTGCTTTTGGGTATTTAAAGGGTAGTGTGAGTGAGTTAAAATAAGATAGATGTTTGTTTGGATAAGAAGTTTTTTGATAAGGATGGGAAGGCCGATTTACAGGATAATAAAACTTATTGTTGGACTGTTAATGATATTAATTAAGAATTACGAGTTAAGAATTAAGAATTATAAAAAAACAAAGAAAAACAAGATAAGTAAACGAATAAAGAAATTTAATAATTGGGAAAATTGTTTTAAAAGAAAAATGAAGAAGAGGAAAACCCGCCGTCGTTGGAAACTTTGGCGAGGCAAAGAGAAAAGATTAAAGAAAAGGATTAATGGCGAGGCAAAGAAAAAAGCAAATTGGATGTGGATTGTTTGGTTACTGGGGTCGCTGTTGATGGGAGTTTTTAGTTTTGGAATTTATATATTCTATAAAGAAATTTTGATTGATTTACCCGATATTGAAAAAATTTATACTCCCCCACCAATGTCAAGCAAAATAGTGGATAGAGACGGGAGTTTACTTTACAAATTTTATGAAGATGAAAATAGAACTTGGATTCCCCTGTCTAAAATTCCACAAACTTTAGTATGGGCAACAATTTCTATTGAAGACAAAGATTTTTACCGCCATTCGGGATTTTCTTTAAAAGGGGTTTTTCAGGCGATACTTTACAACTTAAGAAAAGACCAGTTCCCACCAAGAGGAGGATCTACCATAACCCAACAGGTAGTTAAAAATGTATTTTTGGGTAGTGAAAAAACATGGAAGAGAAAATTGAAAGAAGCAGTTTTGGCGATAGCTTTGGAATGGAAACTGCCAAAAAATGAAATACTAGAACGATATTTTAACCAAGTGGCTTATGGAGGAGAAAGTTACGGAGTGCAAGAAGCATCTCTTAAATATTTTGATAAGAACGTTTGGGAAATAAATTTGGCTGAAGCAGCTTTTTTGGCAGGATTACCAGCGGCGCCAAGCTCTTATTCTCCTTATGGAAAAAATCCGGAATTTGCATTGTTAAGACAAAAAAGAGTGTTAGATGAAATGGTGAAGGCCGGTTTTATAAATGAAGAGATAGCAAAAAAGGTGTCAGGAGAAGAAATAAAAATAAAAAATAATATTAAAAATATAGAATTTCCACATTTTGTTTTTTATGTCAAAAAGTATCTAGAAGAAAAACTAAATTTTGAAAATATTGAAAAATCAGGACTTAGAATTGTTACAAGCTTAGACAGAGAAAAACAATTAATGGCAGAAAAAATTGTGAAAGAGGAAATAGCAAAAGTCTTAAAATTGAAAATCAGCAACGGAGCAGTATTAATCATAGACACAAAAAACGGAGATATATTGTCAATGGTGGGATCAAAAGATTATTATACGAACGATGTTGACGGAAAATTCAACGTAACAGTGGCATTGAGACAACCGGGGTCTTCAATTAAGCCGATTAATTACCTTTTAGCTTTGAAAAAAGGATGGACACTATCTTCACTGATAGACGATGACCGTATCACTTACCAAATTGCCGGACAAGATCCCTATTCTCCACAAAATTACAACGGGAAATACATGGGAACTGTTACTTTAAAAATCGCCCTAGCTTCGTCTTTAAATATTCCGTCGGTAAAATTACTAGAAAAAAACGGAGTAATGGATATGATAGATTTGGCCGAAGAAATGGGGATCACTAGCTGGAAAGATAGAAGTAGATTTGGATTGTCTTTGGCACTGGGAGCGGGAGAAGTAAAAATGACTGAACTGGCTGAGGCGTATAGCATTTTTGCCAATGAAGGAAAAAAAAATGAAGTTAATCCCATCTTAAGAGTTGAAAATTATTTAGGCGAAAGAATTTACGAAAAGGAGACGGACAAAAATAGGGTTGTTTCCAGTGAATTAGCTTTTTTGATAAATGAAGCCTTGAGTGACGATACGGCCAGGGCTCCTATTTTTGGTTTTAATTCCAAGTTAAAAATTCCGGAAAGGACTGTGGCGGTAAAAACCGGTACAACTAATAATTTAAAAGACAATTGGTGTATAGGATGGACACCGTCAGTGCTAGTAGCCAGCTGGGTAGGCAATAACGATGGTAGCCCGATGAGCTGGGTAGCTTCGGGAATTTCGGGAGCAACACCGATTTGGAATAGAATAATGACGGAAATACTAGAAAATCGTGAAGAAGAGAAGTGGCAAATGCCCGAGGGAATAGTTAAGACAACGGTTTGTGGAAAAGAAGGTTATTTTGTTAAGGGAACAGAGAATGGAGTCAGATGTTTGCCCAAAACAACCCCGACACCAACAATAAATTAGTCTGATTGAAGGAGGGACCAGTAGATATCAGATACGAGTTGAGATATAAGGGATGGGAGCTGAGAATTGTCTTTAACTTCGGTAGTCTTAATAAGAATAAAGATTTGTTTATTGTTTGGAAGAATGATAAGAAGATGCGATTCGATTGAATTTTCTGTTGATTGATTTTTTTCATAGATTTCTAAACCGTCCGGTAAGTTTTTTGTAAATATTTTTGCCTGTTTATCATCTGGGTCTTTTAGAGATTTTAAAATTTCGCTTGGATTGTTTTTAGAGAAAAAAACAGATTCGTTTCTGGTGTAAATAATTTTTTCCGAATCAGAACCCGCCGACGCTGAAGGCTGTGGCGAGGCGAAGGAATAATATTTGATGTAAAAAGACCAAACACCCTGATGATTGATAATTTTTTCTTCAATAAGGCTAGATATGTCAATGTTTGGTGTTGAGATATCTTTTGTTGGTATATCGGTTTGAGGTTTAGAGAGGGAAATTTTTGACAAAAAATCAGTATATTTACCGTTTTGGGTTGTTTTTTTAACTAGGTCATAAATTGCAAAAATGGCGGACAAGCCAATGGTAACTAAAAGAGCGATGATAACAAAACGACGGTTTTTGCTGGTTTTATCGACTTTTGAAATAGTTTCGACAAGATCCGTCTGTTCGGCTTTTATTCCCTTTTTTTGATTGATTTTTTCTTTGGTGAGAAGCATTTTAATTGATTATCAATTAAAAGCTCTACTCTTTCAAGCAAGATAGGAAGATTGATAAGTTTTTGATTAATTTGGAGTGGGGTGAAGAAAAGAGAAAAAAGATAAAAGATAATGTATAATTACTTATGGCTATGATGAAAGGAGTAGTGGGAAGATGTGAAGCTTTTCTTCCGCCGTTTAGGCTTGGGAGAGTAGAGACTGATGTAGGAGATAGAGGGGGTACGGAGCTAAGAAGGCCACAACCGGTAGAAAGTGCTTCACCTAAAAAGGTGCTACCGACAGGGAATGATATGACGAGAGTAGTAGGAAGAGCACAATGATTTACTATTCGGGAAATGAGACTTGGGGGCGGTTTAGTTTAGTTTGTTTTTTGATTTTGGAAAGGGTGAGAAGGCCGGTTTTGGCGCCCAAATGAGAAACCACAGAAGCAGAATTGTGGATAGCCCAATTAAGACAGGTTTGAATGTCTTGCTGGTGAATTAATCCGGCAACAAAGGCGGAGCCAAAGGAATCCCCCGCTCCTGTTTCATCTTGCGGAACAGTACTAATGATAGGAGAAAAAATAGTTTGAGAATCTGAGATAATATAGGCCCCGTTACGCCCTTTTGTAACCGCTGTGATTTTTGAACCAGTTGACTTTAATTCCGACCAAAAATCCCGATGATCTGATTTGAGACCAGCAAGTGTTTCCGATTCTTCTTTGTTTAGTAAAAGAAAATCTATATAAGGCAAAAAGCTTTTGAGAAGTTTTTTTTGAGCTAATTCGCGGGAACCCGGATTAAGAGAAATTTTGATATTGTTCTCTGTGCCAAAACCAATTAAGTTTTCCAAAAGATCAAGATTGCCTTCTAGGGATGTAATATAAAGCCATTTAGTTTTTTTTAAAAAATCCCAGTCTATGTGCTGTTTTTCCAAGCAAGAACTACCCCTGTTAACAAGAATGGTACGGGCGCCATCCGGAGCGATAATAATAACAGAAAAATCAGTATTATCTTTTTTCAAACGAATTGAATGTTTGTAATTTACTTTTTCGTTTTTTAAATCTGTTAAAACATAATTACTTAAGTTATCTTGACCAAAAAGAGAGACACAGGCTGACTTTAGGCCTAGACGAGAAAAAGCAACTGATGAGTTAGTGGCACCACCACCGGAACAAATCAGGCTTTGGTTTATCTCCTCCTTTGAAGCATAAGGTAAAACAAGAGACAGGTTATTTGAGCAGGATGAATTATCCTGAACAGAGAAACTTTCGGATTTTATAAAAATATCGACAGTGGCGGCGCCGATGGAGATTGTGTCGAGCATAATGTAATTAAATCACAAATCTAAAATATAAATTAATAATATAGTTTTCGATTCCGACGGGATTGCCACGTCGTCACGTAATAAATTAAGAAATTTAAACGTGATTTCCTCGCAATGACAGCTGTTTCCCGATTAGATCGCCATGCTATGCTCACGATGACAGTTGTATTAATTTTTCCTTAATGATTTCTTTAAGATCGTTTATTACTGGAGTCATGTATTCATAAATTTTTTCGGAGTTAGTGTTGTTTATGGAATTGCGAAGTGAGTCTCTAAATTTAAGCCGAAGATCGGTATTGATGTTTACTTTTACAACCCCTAAGTTTATGGCTTGTTTAATTTGATCTTGGGGAATGCCGGAACCGCCATGAAGAGTAAAAAAAGAATTTGTTGGAAAATTGGTGGCAATTTTTGATAAAAGAGAAATATCTAGCTGTTCCGGTCGATTTATATTTACACCATGAAGATTGCCAATGGAAACTGCCAAAAGATTGGCCTTTGATTTTAAAATAAAATCTTTGGCCTGATCAGGTTTGGTAAATATATCTTGAGAAGTTGAATTATCTATGGCTTTTATCCTATTAAATTCGACTTCAACGATTGTGTTTAAAGACAAACTTTTAATTTTATCTATTAAGGTTTTGGCAAGATCTAAATTTTTGTCATAATCAAAAATTGAACCATCAAAGTGAATCATATCAAAACCAAGCTTGGCTAATTTTTCCAATCTAGCCGGGTCTTTACCGTGATCCATATTAAGATAAATAGGCAAACCTTCGATGTTGGCTTTTTTGACAAGTAAAAAAAGGCGTTCGGCTTGGATAAATTGATCCTGATTGGGAGACAGTTGGACTATGCAGGGAAGATTTGTTTCGGCAACAACTTCTTCGATTGCTTGATAAATTTCAAAACAATCGATGTTAAAAGCAGATATGGCTTTTTTTTCTTGTTTATATTGGTTTAAGAGTTGATTTAGAGAAAGCATAGTGATTAATTAAGAATTAAAAAAATAAGGGTTAAGGGTTAATTTTTTTTAAATTTGAAAGCTGTAAATGATTAGTGTTTTTGGGAGAGATTAAACTATGTCCAGTTTGGGCTTCAATACCCCGTCTGGCTTGTCCGGCTATTTGGCCTCCTTTTTTAGCTATTTGACGATTTTGTTTAAAGGTTTCAGGTTTCTTTTTTTTGGAAATTTCTGTTGTCGTAGCTTCGGCCAACATGTTTAAAATTAACTCTAAATTGGTCATATTATCTCTAAGATTTTGTTTTTTGAGTTTTTTAAATTGTTTATACTGCTTAACTGATTTACCTGACCATGCCTTGGTGATTTCATCAGTTAAAATAGCAAATTCCATTCCTTGATTGACGCCTCTGTTTTGCCATTCATTGGTCAATTCTTTTCTAACTTCAATTGTCTTTAATCTTTGATTAATCCAGTCTTTGGAATAGCCTTTTTTGAGGTAAGTTTGCATAGCCCTATTAATGGCTAGTTCTGGGTCTTCGGTTTCTTCAATTCTTTGATAACCAACCTTGGCTAGCCAGAGTTTAAACGGTTCGACCTTAGGAGAAGGAATGGACTGGATAAGTCTTAAAAGATTTTCGGTGTCCAAAACATCAGTTGGCCTCATTTTTCCATCTTGGGCTTTCATTTTCAACTGTCCCATTTTTTGGGACAGTTGACTTCCTTCTCCCTTTAATTTGATTTTCAAAGCGTGCCAGTATTTCCTTGGTCTTGGGCTGTCTGTCAAAATTTCAATTATATCTATAATCGAAAAATACCATAATTCTTTGTTTTGATCCCAATGACGACGAATGTGTTTTTGATTGAAAAAAATGGCTGAGTTGTCTTTTTTGCTCATGATGTTTTATGAAAAATTAAGAATTAAGAAATAATTTTTTTGATTGCGGATGTTAAAGCTTTAATACCAATATTATAGTAATCGTAAAGTTCTTGACAGTGGCGGGCTGATTGACCAAACTGATTATCAACGGCAAGATGAATAAATTTTGGCGATAAATTGTTTTCCAGCAACAAGTGTGCAATAGCCTCGCCCAATCCACCAATTTTTTGGTGATCTTCTATTACAATCAACCTGCCGGTTTTTTTAACACTTTTTAGGATAGTTTTTGAATCAAGCGGTTTTATGGAGGAACAGTTGATAATTTCTAAGGAAAGTTTGGCTAATGATTGATTATGGATTTGAAAAGCAGAATGCAAAATTGGACCGTGGCCCAAAATAGTTATGTCTTTGCCTTTTTTTAATACATGAGATTTACCAATAGTGAAAGATAGTTTTTTGTCAAAAAACAAGGGAGTGTCGGGACGGACGAGACGGACATAAGCAGGGGTTTTACTGTTGGCCACGACACTGATAATTTTTTTTGTCTCTATGGCATCACAGGGAGAAAAAACTTCCATGTTTGGCAAAACCCGTACTAGAGCAATATCTTCCAACATTTGATGGGTAGCACCATAGGCTGAAGTCAACAGACCAGAATGAGCACTAATTATTTTTACATTGCAATTGTTGTAACAAATTGATTGCTTGATAACGGCCCAATTTATGGCCGGAGAGAAGGAAGAATAAGAACACAAAAAAACAGTTTTGCCTGATTTAGCCAGACCTGCGGCTATAGCAGTGGCGTTTTGTTCGGCTACTCCACATTCAATAAATCTGTTTGGATATTTTTTGGCAAATTTCGATAATTTGAGAGATGATTTAAGATCGACCGAAACAACAAAAATGTTTTTATTTTTGGAAGCCATAAGGTTAAGAGTGTCACCAAAAGCTTGGCGGGTGGATGATAGTGTTGGTTTTTTATTTGACATATTATTTAAGGTGGTTTTTAATTTCTTTTTGGGCTTTTTTGTATTGAAAATCGGTTAAACGGTCAAGACTGTGAAAGTTGTAATCGTACTGCATAAAAGAAATTCCTTTGCCAAAAGTTGTATGAGCGATAATACAAACGGGGCGATCTGATTGTTTGGCTAGTTTTAGCATTTTTGTAATTTGATTAAAATCGTGACCATTTACTTCTTTTACAGTCCAGCCAAAATGGATATATTTGGCGGCCAGATCGTCAAGGGGCATAATATCTTGGGTAGAGCCATTTATTTGATATTTGTTGCAATCAACAATGTTGATTAGTTTATTGAGTTTATATTTATTGGCAAACATAAGGGCTTCCCATATTTGACCTTCTTGGTGTTCACCGTCAGAAGTTAAACATATGGTGTATCGGCTTTTCTTGTCTAGTTTATCGGCAAGAGCTAAACCAGAGGCAAAAGAAAGACCCTGCCCCAAAGAACCGGAAGAATAAAGAACACCAGGGACATCTTTTGATACATGACCTTGTAGGATAGATCCCATTTTATTGTAATTTTTTAATTCTACTTTTGAGAAATATTTGAGATAAGCTAAAACTACATAAAGAGCGGGGCAAGTGTGGCCCGGAGAGAGAATAAAATTATCGTCTGTTCTCTTTGATGCGTCCACCACAGGCGGACTTCGCATTCGCTTGTTTTGGGAAAAATTGAAAATATCCGAAAGATATACCGAAAGAATAAGATCAAGAGCGGAGAGAGATCCGCCAATATGAATATGGCCGGCATAATAGGACATGTCTATAAGATCTTGTCTTAATTGCCATGATAACTTTTGGAGTTTTTTGGTTTGCGGAGAAAAAAAGAGATTCATTAATTAATATTACATTGAAAAAGGTTAAGGTGTCTGTATGTCAGGAATTGGTGGCTGATCAGTGGCTTTAGAGGAAAAGTGATTTGGACTGTTTAAACGGTTAATCAAAAAGGAAAGAGAGAGACAAAGAATAATTGAAACTATTATTCTGTTTTTTTTGTTGTTGATTTCTTTAATAGAAAGGCCAAAAAGAATAGTCATTATGATGAGCATGAGGCCAAATATGATGAAACCCAAAAGAAGAGTGCGAGAAAAAAAAGCGATATCAAAATTACTGCTTATACTCATTAAGTTTCCCATAATATTCCCTTTCTTAGTAATTAAAGCATTGAATGGTTGGTAAAATCAAGGGGATGAAGGAATTTTACGAGAAATACTACAAAAGTATTAATGGATTTGTAAGGAAAAAGGTTGACAAGGACGAAGATGTAGAAGAATTGGTAAACACGATACTTTTGGCAGGATGGAATTCTCTACCAAGTTTTTCGAGAAAATCAAGCGAATTTAGCTGGCTTTGTGGTATTGCCAAACATAAAATTATTGATTATTACAGAAAAAAGAAATTAAAAACCGTTTTGTTTTCGGCTATGCCCGGAATTGAGGGGGTGGCACAAAAGGCTTTAGGACCGGAAGGAAATAGCCTTAAAAATGAGTTAAAGGAAGAAATAAAAGAAACTTTTAGAAGAGTAAGCGAAGGATATAGAAAAATATTGCGACTTAAATATATAGACGGGTTAAAGGTTAAAGAAATTGCAAAAAAATTAGAAATCAGCGTTAAGGCGGTGGAGTCAAGGTTGTTAAGAGCCAGAAGAAAGTTTAAAAAAATACATGAAGAAAATAATTAAATTAAGTGTTTTGTTGATAATTAGACAGGTTTGGGGTTGGTGTTGTAATTTATATCTTTTGAGTTATCAACCTTTTTTGACCTTAAGAACCATAAAAGCAAAAAGAGATAAATCTCAGTTTTTGTTGATTAGCGCTACAGCCCTATTTCCGGTGTTGATGTATATAAGCGCCAGAGTAGTAACCGATTATTGGTTTTATGGGCAAATTTTGAGTTCGGTGGGAATGATTTTTGGATTGACTATGGTAATTGAAGTTTTGATTTTTGCTTATTTGCTTTTTTGGACAGTAAAAGTTTTGGGGGGGAATCAGATTGATTTGTTTGTAGATGGGGTTTGAGAAAAAATGATTATCGGGGATTGGAGATTACAACAACAAAGATACAGATTGGCTGGTGAGGTATGTGAAGATTGTGGGATAAAAATTTTTCCACCAAGAGATGTGTGTCCGCAATGCAGAGGCACTAATACTGGGGCGGAATCGTTAAGAGAAATGTTAATAAGACCGGAAAATGTAAAAGTGAGAACAGGAAAATAGTGAGACGCTTTATTTCTTACTGCTTAGCAAAAAGTCTTTAAAACCGATCTTGCTATTGATAAATTCCGATTTTAATTTGCTTTCTTTGTCACCCAAGTCGTCTTCGGATCCAAAATATGCTTTAAAAATAAAATATTTCTTGGTAATGTCTTTGAGAGTAAGTCCTTGGCTAAACTTTGATTTAAAAAACGACCTGATATCTTGGCTCCATTTTTCGGCAAAACGGAGGGCATTAGCCCGACTGATGGCATGATTTGATTTTTTAAGTTTATTGTTTTTAAAAGAGATGTTAGCAAAGTGATGAATATAAAGATTATTAAGATGAACGATTTTGCCAATTTTGGCTAAACGCCAGCTTAAATCAACATCTTCCCAAAAACCAATTTTAAAACGAGTATCAAAAAGACCTCCAACTTGTTTGACTTCTTGAGCACGAACCAAAAAACACCAGCCACCGGTAAAGTGTGGAGGAGTCTCAAGTATTTGAATACCAGGATTAGATTGAGCAAATTTTTGTGAAAATTGATTCATATCGCCGTAATATTGCTTAACAATATTTGCAGGAGAAACAGATTCTTCAAAACTCTGTTTGATTTCTTTGTCTATTGGTTGTCGAGTATAGGGGTTGAGAGCGGCAATGCAGTTAGAGTAGACACCGAATTGAGAATATCTTGGATATTTCTTAACATAAGTAACTAATCGACTTAAAAATCTGGGGAAAATTACTGTATCGTTGTTAACCCCTAAAAAAAGAGGAGTTTTGCTTCTGCTAAATGCCTGATTATTGGCATAAGCAAAACCATAGTTTCTTTTATTAGCTACTAACAATAGATCCTTTTGCTTGGACAGGTAATCAACAGTGCCGTCAGTGGAGTGGTTATCAATAACAATAAGCTGGTAGGGAATATCGGCATTAAGTCTTAGGTATTTTAGAAACAGCTTGGTGTACTTGAGACAATTATGGGTAACAATTCCAATGGTAATTTTTGGAGTAACAACCATTGCCTATTTTACAGTAAAAATGAGACACGAGCGGGAGTTGAACCCGCCTACATGGTTTTGCAGACCATTGCCTAACCGCTCGGCCACCGTGTCAGTGAATGTATTTTAACAAAAATGGAGGGTTTTTGGATAAAATTTGTCGAAGGAGAAGATTTTGTCTAGGTTGTAATGTTTTATAGCGACAAGGTTGGCACAATCGATAAAAGAAATATTTTTTGGTTTGTTTTAGAATTCTGATTTTTATATTGTTTAAATTCATGTTTATAGTAATTATAAATCAAATAAACTATCAGCAATAAATTTGTGATTGGAGTTTTGGACAAATTGAGAATTAGATTGACAATTTGTCCAGTATGGCTTATACTCGTTTTATATGATTAAAAGAGAATTAAGCAAAAAAATTAAAGGTTATTTAAAATCTTTTCCGATTGTAACTATTACAGGTCCGCGTCAATCCGGGAAAACAACACTTTTAAAACATTTATTTCCAAAACGAACTTATGTTTCTTTGGAAGATCCAGATAAAAGAGCTTTTGCAGAGGAAGATCCAAAAAGATTCTTGGCTACTTTTCCAGCACCTGTAATTTTTGATGAAATACAAAAAGTACCTCGACTTTTTTCGTATCTACAAACACTTACAGATGAAATAGGCAAAAACGGGATGTATGTTCTTTCCGGATCGCAGAATTTTTTGCTTATGGAAAAAATTTCTCAAAGTCTGGCTGGTCGTGTTGGCATTTTATCGCTTCTCCCTTTTGGATTTGAAGAACTTAAAAACAGTAAAATTGTTTTTGGTAATAATCTTGATTCTGTTTTATTTACCGGTTTTTATCCTCGAATTTGGGATAAAAAACTTAATGCTTTCGATTGGTATATTAACTATGTTCAGACTTACCTTGAGCGCGATGTGCGACAAATTAAAAATGTAAATAATTTGCGACTATTTCAACGGTTTTTACGACTTTGCGCCGGCAGAACAGGACAAATTTTGAGTCTTTCTTCTTTTGCAAATGACTGTGGTATTAGTCACAATACGGCAAATTCATGGCTTTCGATACTTGAGGCCAGTTATATTATTTATTTACTACCGCCTTATAGAAAAAACTTTAATAAAAGATTGATTAAATCACCAAAATTATATTTTTATGATACCGGCTTGGCTTGTTCGCTTTTGGGAATAGAAAACAAAAGACAATTAATTACCCACCCTTTGCGTGGATCCTTGTTTGAAACATTTGTAATATCGGAATTGGTTAAAAATCGTTTTAATAGAGGGAAAATAATGAATCTTAGTTATTTTAGGGATAAAAGCGGACATGAAATAGATTGCTTAATTGAAGAAGGTGGAAAAATTAAAGCTGTTGAAATAAAGTCAGGACAAACTATTTCATCTAATTTTTTTAAAAATCTTTCCTATTGGCAAAATTTAAGTAAAACTGATCCAAAAAATTCTTTTGTTGTTTATGGAGGAAATGAGGGGCAAAAAAGGTCACTAGGGACAGTTGTTGGCTGGGAAAAATTGGGCGGGTTGTTTTAGAAATTTTTAAGTGTATTTTTTATTACGGAGGTATTCGTTTTTGTAGTTGTTGATGTATAGATCTAAAGTATCTGGGTTTTTGATAAGAGGGGCTAGATCGGATTGAAATTGATTTTTGTATTTTGTGGTTAATTCTTCTACTTTTTTGTCCAGAATTTTTTCTAACTTTTTCTTTGTTATCTTTTGGTTTAAGATATCAGATAATCTTTTGAGATTTGGCTGAGTTGAATTTTTTAAGAAAAAAAGCAAATCAAAATAATCTCTGCCTTTTAGAAATTGGCGAGTTAAAATAGCATGAATTTTACCTGTCATTAAATTACTTAAATCATAATGTATGGCAACAAAATTAAATCCAAATTTGCTTTTTGAACTAACTATACTTTTGTAATGTTTTGATGGGTTCTTTGATAAATCAATTTTGACATAAAGTAAATCACTCTCTTCTTTTGTTGCTAGACCCAAACTATGCAAAACAGGAAATTTTAAAAGGAGTTGTCTACCTTGCTGTTTTAAGGAACTTAGGATTTTGTATTTGTATTTTTTGGCAAAAAAATCAGTTATGCTTTGTTGCAGTATTTTTGTGTCAAATTCTTTTATATAGTCAAAATCAAGATCTTCGGAAAGACGCTCAAGATTATAAAAATGGCGTAAACATGTTCCTCCGGTAAAAATTAAGTTCTTTTGATACTCTTTTGAAGTGTAAATATAATAGAGTATGTAAACCTGAAGATATTCTTTAAGCAGGTTGCGTATATATAAACCAAGTGAGTTTTTTGCTTTTTCTTCTTGGACTATCTTTTCCAGTTCTTTAATAATCATGTAGCTCTTTTATTAAATTGGGTAAAGTTTCGTATTTTTTGATTTTTGCTTTTTGGCAATAAATTGAAAATTCTTTTATGTTTTTATTGGTAAATTCGTCAAGGTTTAGTCTATATGATAATAAAAGACCTTTGGTAATGTCTTTAGTTTTACAGGTTTTTTGATAAAGATAATCAAATAGAGCTTTTGCTTTTGTAGCTTGTTTAATTTCAAATTGGCCCTTTTTTATTATTTGATATCCAGTAAAAAGATCGTCTTTTATGTTTTTGTAAAGAAAAGTTCCAAATTTATTTGAAAAAGTTTTTTTTGATTTAAGAGTAATGGAGGTGTGAGAAAAAATAGCTTGGGTCAAAATACTATATTTGTTGAGCACATATTCTAAACTAAGATAAGAAGGGGTTTTGAGTTTGTTGGCGATAAATTCAATATAAATATCTTTGTCGGCAAGTTTATTGAAATAAGAACCGGTGACATATAAACCTTTTTTGAGTTGGATAATTTTTTCATTTTTTATCCATCGATTGATATTTGTATAGAGAGAATTATCAGAAAGATCAGTATATTGCGACAGAGTGTTTTTATCGAAATAACTGAGATTTTCTAGTTTTTTTAGATTTTGTACTTGATTCATAATTAGTATGTTTTATGTACTAATTGTAAATCAAGTTGATGGAGTTGTCAAGCGGAAGTTTTTGTTTACCAAGAAATGAGACTGCAGGAATCGTAAACGCATTCTTCGGTGCTTTTGACGATTTTTTTCATCCATTGAACCGATTTAGTCGGATATTTGCCTATGGCCGTTTCTTCTGAAAGCATGACGGCCGAAACTTTATCAAAAATAGCATTGGCAATATCAGAAGCTTCGGCTAAAGTGGGATTATCTTCGTTGACCATGGTTAAAAGCATTTCGGTGGCAACAACTAAAAATTTATTTTGAGCTATGGCCTGTTGACAAATACCTTTTTGAAGACAAGGAACTTTTTCCAAAGAAACTGCTTTTTCCAAATCCCCCCTAGCTACCATTACTCCCCAAGTTTCAGGTAAAATTTGGCAAAAGTTTTTTAGACCATTTTTGGATTCTATTTTGGAAATAATTTGAGATTTTGGAGCCAATTGTTTTATTTTTTTGATTTGATTGGCGGATTCTGTAAAAGAAATAGCAATAATATCAAGTTTGTTTTTGGTAAAATAATCCAAAACAGTGGGTGATTTGATATCAAAAATTGTTTTAATTTGTTTGGCTCTGGGGTGATTTTTTAGATTGTTTAAAATTTGGTCGTATTGATTATAGTCTCCATAAGCACTGTTGATTCTGATGTAATCAACGCCGGCGTCAATGAGTCGGTTAAAAATGTCTTTGTTTAAAGTAGCTGGGCCAATGGTGGCAATTATTTTTGTCTTCATAGTGTTAATTTAATTTTTTTAATTTCTGACTTCTTAATTGTTTGATGTTTTTAGAGGAAACAATTTTTTTTCCTGTTTGTTTTTCTATTTCTTTCCTAGTATTACCGGCGATTTTACCTCCTTGTTTGGCAATTTGACGGTTGGCAGGAAATGTTTTTGGTTTCTTTTCTTTTGATATTTCTGTTGTAGTTGCTTCGGCTAGCATATTAAGCACTAATTCCAAATTGGTCATATTGTCACGAAGGTTTTCCTTTTTGAGATTTTTGAATTTTTTATATTGCTTAATACTCATTTCTGACCAAGCGTGAGTGATTTCATCTGTAAGAATGGCAAATTCTATTCCTTCCTTGACTCCCCTTGTTTGCCATTCATCAGTTAGCTCTTTTCTTACTTCAATGCTTTTTAACCTTTGATTAATCCATTCTTTTGAATATCCTTTTTGTGAATAAGTTTTAATTGCTCTGTTAAATGCTTTTTCCGGATCCGCAATTTCATCAAGTCTTTCTTTACCTACCTTGGCCAACCAAAGTTTAAATGGTTCGGCTTTGGGAGATGGAATGGATTGAATTAATCGTAATAATGTTTCTGTGCTTGCTACGTCTGTTTTGCGTTTTTTTCCATCTGGGGCTATCATTTTCAAGTGTCCGATTTTTTCGGACACTTCACTTCCTTCGTTAGATAACTTGCTTTTTAAATCGTTCCAGTATTTTCTTGGTCTTGAGCTTTTGGTTAATATTTCAATTATGTCAATAATGGAAAAATACCATTGTTCTTTTTTTTCGTTCCAATAACGACGAACTTGTTTTTGATTAAATAAAACAACCGAGTGCGGGATTTTGGTTGTTATTTTTGTTTTCATAGTATTTAT
This sequence comes from Patescibacteria group bacterium, assembly GCA_018902845.1. Lineage (GTDB taxonomy): Bacteria > Patescibacteriota > Microgenomatia > UBA12405 > UBA12405 > JAHIPV01. The sequence goes on along the minus strand of JAHIPV010000001.1, from coordinate 11,440 downwards.
AAATATACCTTATTTAAAAAAGTTTTTATTTATCGGTTAAAAACTGACAAAACTTAAATTAATAAATCCGAAGGAATAGAGAGATTGAAGAAATGAGATTACCTATAAGGCTAATTCTACTGCGGTTTCAAAATGACGTCCCGGTACTACCAAGGTCAAGCCATCATCGAGAGTACAACTACCGGGACCAGCAGAACCTGGAGGGTGGGTACAGGTACCTGGTCTACGTTTACCACAAGCGATTATTCTAGCACCTCCATCACCAGTGACTCCTTGTGCAGAAAACCTTGGTGGCCAAGGGTTTCCGGTAGCACGACAAATAGAAGGAACTACGGTAATGCGAGTAATTTGTCTGTCTTGTTGTTGTCGTAACATAGTTTTATATTACTATAATTTTGATTTTTTTGTAATATAAGAAAAAAATTAGGGATAGGATTTTAATTCCAGTGGGATCCTCCAAAGACGGACACGTTACTATGACAACGGGCGACCGCAAGGGTCGCCCCTACAAAAGGCTCGGGGTAATGACGGGAATTTGTTTACATCATGCCTGGCATGCCACCGCCCATTCCTGGAGTTGGCATAGCCGGAGACTTTTCTTCTGGAATATCGGTGATTAAAACTTCGGTGGTCAAAATCATAGTTCCTACTGAAACAGCGTTAATTAGGGCTGATTTTGTCACCATGGCCGGGTCCAAAACTCCAGCTTTGGACATGGATTCAAAAGCTCCAGTAGCAGCATTATAACCATAGTCTGATTTTGGATCTTTGATTAGTTTGTCTCTGACTAGATTGAGAATATAGCCACTGTCTTCGCCGGCGTTTTGAGCCAGCATGCGAAGCGGTTGTTCTAGAGCATATTTCAGAATATCTATACCGACCTGTTCTTCGGCAGTTTCCGTTTCCAACTTATCAAGAGCAAAAGATGCTTTAATAAGAGATATGCCACCGCCAGGGAGGATTCCCTCTTCCACTGCGGCTTTGGTAGCACCAATAGCATCTTTGACTCTTTCTAGTTTTTCTTTCATTTCCATTTCACTGGCTCCGCCAACTTCAAGAACTATAGCACCGCCAACTAATTTGGCAATTCTTTCTTGGAGTTTTTCTTTGTCATAATCAGAATCCGATTTATCCATTTGAGTTCTTAGCTGAGAAACTCTGGCGTTAACATCAGACCGGGAACCGGCTCCGCCGATGACTCGACAATTATCTTTGTCGGCAGTAATCGAATCAGCCTTACCACAGTATTCCTGCGGATCAATACTGTCGAATTTGGCGCCGGTATCTTCTGAAATTACTCTACCGCCGGTTAAAACAGCAATATCTTCTAACATGGCTTTTCTTCTATCACCAAAACCCGGAGCTTTGACTGCCAAAACGTTAAAGGTACCTCGGAGTTTGTTGACTACCAGTGTAGCCAAGGCTTCGCCATCGACTTCTTCAGAAATAATGACAAAGTTTTTGGTTAATTTGACTAACTTTTCCAAAAAAGGAAGAATATCCTGGATAGAGCTGATTTTTTTATCAGTAATGATAATGTATGGTTTTTCTATGGTTGCTTCCATTGTTTCTGTGTTGGTAGCAAAATAAGGAGAAAGAAAACCTTGGTCAAACTCCATACCGGAAGTTTCTTTGGTTTCTATTTCCAAACCCTTGCCTTCCTCGGCAGTTATAAGGCCATCGCGACCGACTTTGACTACGGCATCAGCAATTTTTTGGCCGATTTCTGCGTCAGCGGCTGAAATGGTAGCTACATTGGCGATGGAACTGGCATCATCCTGCTTGATATTTGTCTTCATTTTGTTAATTTCTTTTAATAGGACTTTTAATCCTTTCTCTAAACCTTTTCTAATCATCATCGGGTTAGAACCGGCGGTAACATTTTGAAGGCCTTTGTTAGCAATAGCTTGAGCCAAAAGTGTGGCAGTAGTAGTCCCATCTCCGGCCAGATCATTGGTTTTGGTAGCTGCTTCTTTCAAAAGTTGAGCACCCATGTTTTCAAAAGGATTTTCCAGATCTATTTCTTTGGCTACCGTAACTCCGTCGTGAATAATGTTTGGAGCGCCCCATTTTTTGTCAATTCCCACATTGCGACCTTTAGGACCTAGTGTAGTAACAACGGCATCAGCCAAAATGTTGATACCTTTTAATAATGATTGGCGGGCATCTTGCCCGAAAATTAATTGTTTTGCCATAGTTTTATTTAAATTTAAATTAATTATTAATTATTTGTTATCGCGTTGTAATGGAACTCCATTGGGATCCCTCGACTGCGCTCGGGATGACGGGTGTTATTTTAATATAGCCATGATGTCGTCGAATTTAAGTATTAATAATTGACGATCACCATTTTTATATTCTTTTCCGCCCCATTCGCGATAAACGACGGTATCACCAGTTTTACAGGGAGCTGATTTCTTTGTACCATAATCGGTAGTAAAATCGGCACCAACTGCAAGCACTTTACCTTCTTGAGGTTTTTCGTCGTGAGAATCGGGTAAAACAATACCGGATTGAGTAGTTTGTTCTTTTTGTTTTGGTTCGACAACTAGGTAACCGGCGATAGGATTGATATTTGTTTTTGACATATATTTAAGATTTAGTAAATTAAATTAGTAATTGAAAGGCAAATTTAGCAATTGATTGCTAGTACTGATAATACAACAGAAGACAGTGTAAGGTCAAGGGAGAGTTTGAAAGCCGAAGCTTTGGAAGTGTTTATCAAAGGTGAGAACTTGCTTTATTTGATATTTTTTCATAGTGGCGAAATGTAAGTAATCAAAGAGATTGGGGCCTTTTTTAGTAAAAGATTTAATTAAGTTTTTATATGCAATTTGCCAGATTTCTTCATTAATACTGATAATGGTAAGTTCTGAGTTTTTTAGCCATTTCATAAATTTTTTTGTTTGCGCAATCCCCCATTTTCTGGAAATAACATTTACTGCTTCGTATTTTACTATTTGATTGGAAAAAAGACTTACGTCGTTAAGATTTTTAATTATTTTGTCTGCCTTGCCAAAAGAAGGATCATCTTTGTTTATAAGGGCAACTAAAAAACTGGCGTCAACAAAAATATTCATTGTAAGTTTTTTGGTAAATATTTGTCAAAATTAGCGACTATGTTACTTTTTCCTAAAGACTTTGCTTTTTTAGCTAAATCAAAAAGAGTTTTTTTGTTTTTGTTTTTTGCTGGATTAGTTTTAAGTTTTATTAAAGTTTTCATGTATATTTGAATGTTAAAATAAACCATGTCAAGAATAAAGGATATAAGGGCTAGGGAGATTTTGGCTTCGGGGGGGAATCCAACCGTTGAAGCGGAGGTGGAACTGGTATCTGGGGCTGTGGGTCTGGCTTCAGTCCCCTATGGAGCGTCGGCGGGAAGCAAGGAAGCAACGGTGCTTTTGGATGGCGATATGGATCGCTATAACGGAAACGGAATGTTAAAAGCTGTTTTGAATATAAATAGAGAGATTAAGAATATTTTGATTGGACAGGATGCAGAAGACCAAAGAGAAATAGATCGGATAATGAGGGAATTAGACGGGACTCAAAACAAGTCAAGGCTGGGAGGAAACGCAATTTTGGCGGTTTCTTTGGCAGTGGCCAGAGCAGAAGCAGAAGAAGAAAAAATGGCTTTGTATAAATATTTAAGAAAGGCTTACGAGGTGGAATCAGACGGTTGGGTTTTGCCAAGACCAATGATTGTAATGATTGAAGGAGGTAAGCATGCTGACAACACAACTGATTTACAAGAATATTTGATAACAATATTGAGTAAAAAATCAATCAAAGACTGTATGGAAATCGGGATGGAGATATATGAATCTTTGAGAGAAATTTTAAAAAGAGAAGGTTTGAATGTAAATGTTGGCAATGAAGGAGCTTTTGCTCCAAGCGGGATTGAAAATAATGAAAAACCGTTGGAATATTTGACAGAAGCGATTGAAAAATCGGGACATAAAATTGGCAAAGATGCCGGATTGTCGCTGGATGCGGCGGCGTCGGAATTTTTCGCAAACGGAGTATATGATTTGAAATTGGAAAATAAAAAATTAACAAGCAAGGAGTTGATTGAATATTATTTAAGATGGATAAGAAAATATTCAATTGTGACAGTTGAGGATATGCTGGATGAAAGCGATTGGGAAAATTGGGTAGAGCTAACAAAACAATTAGGAAGTGTAATAAATATCGGAGATGACCTGACGGTAACTAATAAAGGCTTGTGGCAGAAAGCAATTGAAGGACAAGCGGCCAATGGAATACTTATAAAACTTAATCAGGCCGGCAGTTTGAGTGAAACAGTGGACTGCTGTTTATTGGCAAAAGAGAAAGGATTTATAACAGTTCCAAGTCATCGGGGAGGTGGGGAAACAATTGATACATTTATGGTAGATTTGGCGGTGGCTATGGGAAGCGCATATATTAAAGTTGGGCCGACCAGAGGAGAGAGAGTGGTGAAATATAATAGATTAATGCGAATCGAAGAAGAATTAAAAAATGAGTGATTGTGTAAATAAAAATAAAAATTTAAAAAATTGTCCCTGTACCTATAATGGATGTCCCAGAAAGGGGTTGTGTTGTGAATGTTTAAAATATCATTTGGAAAAAGGCGCATTGCCGGCTTGTTGTTTTTCTAAAGAAGCGGAAGCGACCTATGATAGAAGTTTTAAAAAATTCGCCGAAGATAAAAATTTGATTTAGTGTTGATGAAATAATGACGGAGTATTTTTTAGTGGAGTGTGTTTAGTGAAGATTGTTTTTGAAAAGACAATTGAGACAAGTTTTCCCTTTAAATACTGCCTTTAATGGGTGGTTTGGGCACTTTTTTATGTAGAATGGTTCCTTTCGATAACTTTTTCTTTTAGAAATTTGACAAAGTATTTTTAATAATTCTTCTTCTGTTTTATATTTTAGAATCAAACTGCCGGGTCGACCTTTTACCATACGAGAAATCGAATTTTTGGAAAAACCAATTAAGGGTTGGAGCAAAGAAAGGTTGGTCTCTAGACCAACCCCATGAGAAGGATAGTTGAAATCTAATAAAACTAATTCTGATAATAAAAGTTGAACATGACCAAAACCAAGATCTTCAAAAGAATCAAAATCTTTTGGTACATCTAAATTTGGATCTACGTATTTGTAGGCAGAATGAGTTTTCCATCGATTTTTTTCAAATACTTTATCTATTTTTTGCCATAGTAATTTTGCTTTTTTTATGTTTGGATGGGAAGTGATGGGCATGCCAAAATAAAGATAATTAGGATAAAAAGAGAAAGCACGAAAATTAAGTTTGATCCCATACATGTTTTCAAGAAGATGAATTAAAGAGTTTTGCTGGGCAACTCTTTTTTCCCAAACGTATTTGGTGCCAATCTTGACTTTTAAGATACTGGAAAGTGTGGGAAATCTGTATTTTTGCATGGTGATATAGATAGTAACACAAGATTGTTTTAAGTTAAAAGTTGTTTTTTGAATGTTTATGTTAAGTTTTTTGACTGATCCAGCTTTGAAAATAAAATTTTTGATTTAAAAATGTGGGGTGAAAAGATAAGACTGGTTCTGTTAAAAAAAGATATGAAAATAATTCAAATCAAAGAATCAGTGTTTAAAAGAATGGCTACGGAGCGATGTTATCCCGAACAACGCTACCCAAATCCAGATGTGCCGGATTCAATAGGAGTGGTAATTATAAGAGGAACGATCGCTACCGAACCAAGCTTATTGCACTGCGGAGAGCTTGGAGATAAGGGTCTTTGTCGTGTGTCTCATCAATATTGCAATGGTCCTATTCCAAGTGAAACAGAAGTAAAGGATCGCAGAGTGAGACATGTACATTTGCCGAAGGCTGGATTTGAACTTGTACCAAAAGGAGGATTGGGGGAGAAAGTTTATAGAGTGGTGGAACCAAAAAAAATCAAGTAAAAAAGTGGACATTTTATTTTGGAATTACTACTGTTTTGGTAGTAGTTTCAGAATAGATATTGACAAATTAAGATTTTTGTTTTAGAATTACTACTATATGAGTAGCAAAGCTAAAATAAAATATGAAATAGAAGAATTAGACAAACTGCCTTTTTTTAACAAAAAGGGAGTGGCTATGGTTTTGGGTAAAAGTGATAAGAATTTAGACAAAACAGTACAACGATTTTTGGATAGAAAATATTTGATTCCAATTAAAAAAGGTTTGTATGTTAGTTCAAACTATTTAAAAAACATAAAGGACAAAACTGCATATGTTGAATTTTTGGCAAATAAAATTTGCTATCCTTCTTATATTTCTTTGGAATATGTGTTGGCTAAAAATGGAATTATTCCGGAAATAATACACTCAATAACAAATATTACTCTTAAATCTACGCGCGTTTTGTCTGGTGAATTGGTAGATTTTGTTTATAGCAACATTGGAGAAAGTTTATTTTTTGGATATAAAACTGTAGTTAAGGGCAGATATAAAATAAGAATTGCCAGTACAGCTAAAGCATTGTTTGATTATTTATATCTGAAACGAAATCTGGGGAATTTAAAATATGAATTAAAAGAAGGACTGAGGATTAATTGGGATAATCTTAACAGAGAAATTTTGAAAGAGTTTAGAAAATATGTAGAATTTTCAAAAAGCAAAAAGATGAAAAAGATATGGTTAATGATTAAGAAAACTAAAGATGATATTGAATGGGCTTAAAAAAATAGTTGAAGATAATCGAGAATCTGCTGACTTTGGTTTTTTGCGAAATTTATTGAAAGAAAATTTACAGTATTATGTTTTGGATTTCTTGTTTTCTTCAGTTTGGGGAGAGAAACTGCTTTTTAAGGGCGGAACTTGTTTGCGTGTTTGTTTTGATTTGCCCCGCTTGTCTGAAGATTTGGATTTTGATGTAAAAGATTTTGAAAATATGAATATAGAAACTTTTAGCAAGGATATAGAAAATTACTTTCAAAAAAATATGCAGTTTAAAAAAATCAACACTAAAATCGCCGGTAATGGACATCAAATATTTTTAAAATTTCCAATTTTGAGTGATTTGGGTTTGGTGAAAAATATTAAAAGCGAGACTAATCTATTACTGCTAAGAATTGATTTATCCCCTGTTTTATTTAAAAACTATAAAGAAGAGTTGTCTGTCAAAACCAGCAGTGAGTTTAATTTTATTTTAAAAAGATATTCTTTACCGGATTTGTTTGGATGTAAAATAACAGCGATTTTGAAACGAACTTTTAAAAAAGGTAAAAAAGTGAATTTTAAAGGACGGGACTATTTTGATTTGATTTGGTTTTTGGAAAAAAATATAAAACCGAACTTTGAAATAATAAAAGAATTGACCGGTATAAAAAACAAGAAAAAGATTTTGATAGAATTGGATAAGAAAGTTGATTCTGTAAAAGAAAAATATCTTCTTGAAGACTTGAGGCCGTTGTTTAGAGATCAAAAATGGGTTTTGAACTTTAGTAATAATTTTAAAAAAATTTATGAAAGTGAAAAATCAAAATTAAGAATTAAAAATGAATGATTTTTCTTGTATTTATAGTAATTAGACTAGAAAAGAAAAGTACGAAACAGAAGCGGGTTAAGACTGGAGTTTTAGAAAATTTATTGAGATAAAAAAAGTGTAAAATAGTATAAGTGAAAAAGAAAAAAGTAGTTTTGATAATCAGAGATGGGTGGGGACATAGCGACAGTGAATATGGCAATGCCATAATGACGGCCGAGACTCCTAACCATGATAAATATGTAAAAGACTTCCCTACTGCTGTTTTGAAATGCATGGGAAATGATGTTGGCAATCCAAAAGGTGTGATGGGTGGTAGTGAAGTAGGACATTTAACTCTTGGAGCCGGTCGAATAGTATGGCAACCGCAAGAATTAATTAATAGATCAATTAATGATAAAAGTTTTTTTGAAAATAAAAACTTATTAGCTGCAGTCGAAAACTGTAAAAAAAGTGATTCGACCTTACACCTGATGGGATTGTTTTCTGATGCTGGAGTTCACTCAGATTTGGATCATTTATTTGCACTGATGGAACTGGCAAAAGTAAATGGTTTGAGTAAGATTTTTATACATTTAATTCTGGACGGTAGAGACGTACCCGAAAGGTCAGCACTGGATGTTTTAAAAAGATTGGAAGAAGAAATTGAAAGGATAAAAGTTGGCAAAGTGGCTAGTGTAATCGGGAGGTATTTTGCTATGGATAGAGACCTTAACTGGGAGCGGACAGAAAAAGCTTTTGACATGTTAATTCATGGACAAGGGTATGAGGCAAGTACCGTCGAGGAAGCAATAAAAATGGCTTATGAAAGAGGAGTCAAAACTGATTATTATGTTGAACCAACTATTATTAAAAATGATAGTGAGCCGGTGGCACTAGTAAAAGAAAACGACTCTCTTATCTGGTTTAATTTTCGAAGTGACAGATCAAGGCAATTGATTGCTATGTTAAAAAATTTACCAATGTGCCCTACTCGGTTACAGGAAAACGATGAGCTTTTTTTGGTTTGTATGTGCCGTTACGACGAGTCTTGGGATTTGCCGGTGGCTTTTGAGATGGAAAAAATTGAAAATGGTTTGGGTGAATACTTATCAAAAAATGGCAAAACGCAATTAAAAATAGCTGAGACAGAAAAATACGCACATGTGACTTTCTTTTTTAATGGGCAAAAAGAAAAGACTTTTAAGGGAGAAGATAGAATGATGGTAAATAGTCCCGAGGTAGAATCTTATGATATGAAGCCAGAAATGTCTGCCAGAGAGGTGTGCGACAAAGTGTTGGGAGAATTGGGAAAGTACGATTTTATTTTGGTTAATTTTGCTAATGCTGATCTAGTGGGACATAGTGGTATTTTTGATGCGGTAGTAAAGGGGTGTGAAGTAGTTGATAAATGTGTGGGTGAAATTATTAAGAAAGCAATTGAAAATGATTATTATGTTTTGCTGGGAGCTGATCATGGCAATGCAGATCATATGCTTTATGAAAATGGAGAAATTGATGCTTCACATGGTTTTAATCCAGTGACTTGTACACTAATTGGAAAAAAGGAAGATTTGATTGGAGTTAATTTAAAAGACGGTGGTTTGAGTAATGTGGCGGCGACTGTTTTGGAATTAATGGGGATTGAAAAAGCGGAAGAGATGGATGAGAGTTTGATAAAAGAAAAAGTTTAGAATTGGTATTGAAAATATCTGGCGTTGGGAATTTCCCATGAAAGAGCTGTTTTGACAGAAGTTTTTTCGACAATTTTTCTAAAAATCCTAACAGATCCGCAGTGGGCAGATATAGCAATCCCTTGTTTTTTGTTTTGGTATTTTTCTTTTAGTTGGTTTATAAAATCAAGGATTCCTGGCTCTATATCAGCAAATGATTGACCACCGGGCGGAGGGGTAAAATAACTGTAACGCCAAAGCTTGTAATTTCTTTTTCCATATTTTTTTATTACTTGTCGATAAAACATATTTTCAATTTGACCATAGCTTCTTTCGGCAATTCGATTGTCGGTAATAATTTTTTTACATTCCGGGTGATATTTTAAAACTGATTTAAGAGTATTTTTTGATCGCAGTAAGGGCGACTGATAGGCAAAATGAATTTTTTTGTTTTTAAGTAAAATGGCTAAATTTTGAGATTGCTTTATTCCAAGTGGTGTTCGTTTTGTTTCTGTGATGCCTGAAATTTTTCTTTTTTTGTTGTGATATGTCTGGCCGTGACGGAAAAGATAGATGGTGGACATGAAGATAGTATAAATTAAGAAATTAGATAACTGGATTACTAGATTACTAGATAACTAGATAACTAGATAACTAAAAAGCAAAAACCGCTGAAAATACCTGTCATTGCGAGAACTCCGATTTATCGGAGGGCGTGGCAATCCCGTTGAGAAAATAAAAAAGATTTTTGACTGATATAATAAAACAAGAAAATAAATTTTTAGTGGATTTGCATGAGAAAAACTGAATAAAGAAATTTGATTTATGACAAATAATAAAAACAATAAATTAATAACACAAGATGAATTAACAGAATTTCTTTTTTATAAAACAGAAGATGGCAAGATAAAAATAGAGGTTCACTTATTTAATGAAACTGTTTGGCTTTCGCAAAAAGGCATGGCTCATCTTTTTCAAAAAACAATTCCGACAATTAATGAACATATCAAGAATGTCTTTCAGGAAGGTGAGTTAGAAGAAAACTCAGTTATTAGGAAATTCCGAATAACTGCTTCCGACGGTAAAAAATATCTTACCAGTTTTTATAACCTTGATGTTATTATATCTGTTGGTTATCGGGTAAAATCTCATCGAGGCACACAATTCCGCATTTGGGCTACACAAAAACTGAAAGAATACATAATCAAAGGTTTTGTTCTAGACGATGAAAGACTAAAAAACCCTGATCATCCTTTTGACTACTATGAAGAGCTAATTAGACGAATCCAAGAGATACGCACGTCTGAAAAAAGATTTTATCGAAAGATAACAGATGTTTATGCCACCAGTGTGGATTATGATCCTGCAAACAAAATCAGTATTAAATTTTTTCAAACAGTACAGAACAAGCTTCACTGGGCAATTACAGGCAAAACTGCGGCAGAAATTATTTCTCAAAGAGCAAACAGTACAAAGTTTCATATGGGTTTAACAAGCTGGAGAGGAACGAAACCTGGCAAAGATGATGTTGTAATTGCAAAAAACTATCTTGAAGAAAGAGAATTAAAAGCTTTAAATAATTTAGTAGAACAATATTTAATCTATGCGGAAGGACAAGCAATGCGTCGTATTCCAATGTATATGAAAGACTGGATAAAAAAACTTAATTCTTTTTTGGAATTTAATGAACGAAACATTTTAAAGCATGCTGGTAAAATTTCCCACCAAATAGCAAAAAAAAGTGCTGAACAAGAATACGAGAAGTATAAAAAGATCCGTCAAATAAAAGAGGACAAAAAACTGAGTGATTTTGATAACTTTGTTAAAAAGTATTTGAAAAAGAATTAAAAAAGGCTTAGGGTTGGTATAATAAGGCAGGTTATTTGGAGGGCTTCCTTCGATAAACTCAGGATAAACTCCTAGTGGATTATTCCACTGAATTAACAAGCTGGAGGGCTTCCTTCGATAAACTCAGGATAAACTCCTAGTGGATTATTCCACTGAATTAACAAGTTTGGATCGCGTCAAACGCGATTGCCAGATAATTTTGGAGGGGTCGGATAGTGGTTTATTCCGCACGCTTGGAAAGCGTGTGCCTTCGGGCATCGTGGGTTCGAATCCCACCCCCTCCGCCAATTTTCACTTTTTGTGAAATCGTAAGAAGTTGCCTCGGCGCAAAGCGCCTCGGCATGGTATTTTTCCGCAATTTTAAAGGCATTTTTGAAATCCAAAACCAAAGTGCGGTCGGCAATGCGGAAGTTCGAACCAATCTTTTTAAGAAAATCCCGAATCCTTTCG
>JAHIPV010000020.1 GCA_018902845.1 Patescibacteria group bacterium | reverse complement strand
TCTTTGGTTTTCTTTTCAGTTTCAAGGCGAGTTGTTTCAGCCACTTGTTTCTTGATTTTTTTCAACTCCTCAACTCTTATCTTTTCCAGTTCTATCTTCTCCTTACCTAAACGCTCAATCTCCTCTTGGTGCTTGGCCTGCTCTTCTTTAAGTAATTTTTCTTCCAGCTCATGCTTAAAAGCATCCGTTGGTTCAAAAGATTTTTTACAATAAGGACATGTGATTTGGTTATTCATATTTATTAGATCTTCTCCAGTAATGAAAGAAAGTCTCTCAATTTCTGTAACTTTTCTGGTTCAGACAATTTCATGATTTCGTGCTGGTCATGCATGTGTTCATGCCAATTGCTTTTTAATATTTCATCTTTAACCAAACATTTACCGTCAATTTTATCTAAGTAGGATGAAATACACCCATTCTTAAGAGTGCTCTTATCCAACGAGAAATAATACTTATGTCGTAAAACTCTTTCAAGACACTTGCGTACTTTCCCTAATGCTTCGTTAACGTTTCGAGAGTTCTCAGCAGAATCCCTAATATATTTTATATCTTTAAAAAACTGTTCTTCTATAAGTTCGTTAACATCACAAACATCTAATACCGAACCGCCCGCAACACTATTTTTAATTTTGAGTGTTTTCGTATCAGAAGCTGGTAACTTATCTTGCAATCTACCTAAAAAACCATCGTCATGTGTGAAAACAATAACTTGTTCAGGTTGCTTACCCTCTGCATTTTGTATATCGATAATTGCTCTTGCTAAATAATCTTTCCTATTTGAATCAAAACTCGAAAAAGGATCATCTAAGACAACTATCTTATCCTCTAACTTCGTATCTGTTTGTAAGCTTGATATGAAAAATGCTATGGCGAGTAATCGTCTGTCACTATCACTAAGAGTGTTTCCAAAATAAGACCTATCTAAAGGCTCTTCATCATCTTGGGAATGCTTATTGGATAAAGGAATGGTGTACCCATCGATAACAAATTCATAGTCAACAAAATGAGCATCTGATCTGGTCAAATTAGATCGACTGCTCATTTTTTGGATTGTAAAATCAGCTTTAAGTGTATCCTTGAGGATAGTATTCACTTGTTGCTGATTTTTCTCAACGGCATTTTTTGTTACCTTGACTATATCTTTTCGCAAGACATCTATTTCGCTCTTCTTTGTTTCAACTACAGAAATCGATATTGCATACTTTTTTGTTAGGGCAATACCTTCATTTGAGTGTCGATACTGAGACAATTCTAGTTGTTTCAGTTCATTCTCTAATATCATCTGCTTTTCAGCAGAAAATTCCTGTGCCTCGAGTTCTTCAAATACTGGATGCAACTTTGTAACCTCAGCCAAAAATATCTTAAAGGGTCCATTTTCTGATCCACAATCAACCTTGTAGTTCAAATCCTTAAGCTTCTTCTCAACATTTTTGTTGAGGAAGGTTTTGTTTTTCAATAAAATCTCCTTATCTAGAATATCCTCACAATTAAACCCGAGAGGTGTAAATTTAGCCATCTCAGCCTCTAAATCAAAACGCAAGAAAGCCTCACCAACTTTCTCTATCTCCTGCAGTGTTTCTTTATATGTAGCTCCAAAGACTTTTTTAAAAGCATCAACTAACTCTGTAACAGAAGAAAGATCTTGTCCGCAAAAGACACATGCTTCTGCTTTGTCTTTCAACAAAACAACACCATCCGCTAAAAAGTTTTTTGATGCCCGAGTATCCTTCCAATGGTTATTTATATGTTCTTCAATATTCTTCTCAGCAGATGTATCAAGGGTTTTCTGCATTGAAATGGAGAATTTTTCAAATTTACTTGCTAGGGGGGAGTTAAAAATGACCTGCTTAAGTGACGCAATATTCTTTAGCCTCTTTATTTCCTCTTTTTTCTTTTTAATTTCTTTCTCAACACCCTTAACGACTTTAGCTTTTAGGAAAACATCAAATGCACCTAGATCACTTTTTGTATACCCAAATTTTATCTTATCCCGCTGCTTTTCTAATTCGTTTTGTTTATGACGCAATTTTTTTAGTTTGGAAACCTTTTGTCTAACATTTTCGCCAACAAAAATACCATGAAGAGATGATTTATGTTTATGACCTATTTCATCCCCAACAAAAACTGAGTTGTAAATGAAATGGTTATCAAATATGACTATGTTGGGATTACTCCATTTATCATTAGAGAGCGTTAACTGCTCATTGTTACTATCCAAAATATCGATAGCAATATTGCCAATATGACCAAAGCTTTTTTTGCCTTTTAAATATTTCTGGTTAGAATACTTGAGAGATCTAAAAATTGTAGTCAGTGTACTTTTACCATAAGTGTTGTAACCAAAAATGATAGTGTACTTCAAAAATTTTAAATCATCATTTCCGCTATTGGAAAAATTTTTAAATTTCCCTAACCCTTTAATTTTTAATATCTTACTAATCATATTTCTATTTCCCTATCAATCATCTCCATAATTTTGCCTGTTTCGACCAGCGCGACTATCATTTTTTGATAATGTTCAATCTCTAAATTAGTGAGACTTTTTCCTCTACGGTCTTTTAACCATTTTTGGGCAGGCTGATAACCACCAATATAAAAATTCCAAGCAACTTCTGGAACGTTACCAAAATACTGCTTTTCATTTATGTATACCCTACCGTCTTTATAAGTCAATTTTTCTACAGTGTCAGATCCTGATTCAGGATAAGTAGTAATAAATTTACTAACTTTTGGAGATTCAAGCAAATGAAGCTGTCGAAGCTCCCAACCTAACGTTACTAATTTTTTGAAACTTTTTGCATTTTTCGGGTATAGCACTCTAGGAAAATCAATCTTCAAAAATTCTTGATATTTCTTACGATAACTTGGCGAATGCAAAACTGCATAGATATAATCAAAAATATCTTCTGGAGTACCTTTACCAACTACCACCTGAATCTCTGCAATAATCTCTTGGTTAAGATTTGACTTTTTTAATCCATCTTCCGAATAAAGATAAAGTGGAAAAATAGATTCACTGCCCTTATTGTCTGATCTGATATAACCATCTGCCATGACTAATTTTGAAATAGAAAAATACGAAATTTTACCTTCTGGCATTTGGCGACGCACAACCAAGCCAATAACATCTCCGTTAATAAAATTTCTCATAACCTCTTTTCTCGATCTCTCAATAAAATCATCATGATAGTAAACATACTTAACATCAAACGGGCGATAACTAATCGGTATGATATTACTCTCATCAAACTCATGCCTTAGAGCTTCGGCTATTTTCCACTTTTCATTTTCTCGTAATTTAAATTTCGCTTTGGCTTCTTGAGGTGATTGACAACGAAGAAAAGCTTGGAGTCTATCAACCAAAACTTTTTTATTTGAATCAATAATAAATTTATCCCTTGAAGTCACCACTCCTACACTAGAAACTGAAAACAATTCTTTCACTGAGAATCCCTTGTTGTATTCTTTTCGCAATTCTTCATCGCGAGCTACCCATTCATAATTCGGCTCGACTGGATTAATTTGTATCCACTTAACAGAATTAATAAGATTTTTATTGAGATATTTAAACTTGGCTAAACACTTTCCATAAAGATCTGCTTTGTAAATCTTAGCCAAAACAGATTTACTATTTTTCTTTTTAATACCAAAAATGATGGCCACTCCAGTTTTAATATTGAAGACATTTTTATCTTCACCACCATCGGGAGCCTTTTCTTTTTTATTGGTATTGCCATGCAAGTCAAGAACATAAATCTTGTCAAATGTCTTCATCAAATGCCAACGCATTCCTCGAAAAGTAGGATTATCAATATATCCATGAGCGGTAATCATGGCAACAATCCCTTCACCGGTTTTCTCAACCATGTTTTCTGCAAACCGAATAAATTTTACATAGTCATCATTCAGCCATTTTGAATTTCTTTCTTGGAGTTTGCCTCCCTTAGGCTCCATTTTATATACATCATTTCTTGTATATTGAGCATTGCTTGATTCACCCGAATACGGCGGATTGCCTATAATCACCATAATTGGTGTTTTATTTTTTATAATTATTGCTTCTTTTGATTCTTGGGCAATACTATCTGCCAAACCAAACGAAGCAAATAACTCTTCTTGCTTGGTGGTTTCCTCCAATGAATTTGTTAAATAAATTCCCAAACGACGATTAAAATATTTAAACCCAGTCTCTTTAAAAGCCATTGCAAGTTTTAAGTGAGCAATCGTGTAAGGTGCCATCATCAATTCAAAACCATGTATCCTTGGTAACAAATCATTATGCACATACTTTGGCCAACGACCTTTTTGACCAGACTTTAAAAGTCTTGCGTAGATAACACGAATAACAGCACTGATAAATGTTCCGGTACCAACCGCAGGATCAAGAATTTGTACTCTATGCAAATCATCAATTGTTTTTGTAGTATCCGCTAGTCCACCACTTAAACCAAATTCATTTTTAATCAAATAATCAACCGACTTAGTAATAAATGTTACAACTGGTAAAGGTGTGTAATATGCTCCCATTTTTTTGCGCAATTCCGAATCATATTCATTCAAAAAATCCTCATAAAAGTGAATTACTGGATCTGGCCCTTTTTGTTGATCTCCCCATAAATTTTCTTGAAAATATTCTTTCATCAACTCTTCAACATCTGCATGAGAAAAAACTTCACACAATTCATTTACAATGTATTCAAGTCTTTTATCAAAGTTTGGACCTACAATGTGATCAAAAAAGTGTCGAAGTAAAGGATTCGATCGAGGAATAAGATCTCTGGCTTCTTGTCGAGTAAAATTTGACGGACTCTCATCATAAAAACGAGCCACAAAAAGTCCATACACCAAAGTTTGAGCATACATATCAGCAAAAGTCTCTACTGTAAGGTCATGCACCAATAGTTTTCTAATTGTTTTATAGATACGAACCAGTTCTTCGTTTCTATCTGATCGTTTTACTAAAAATTGACGAATATTGTCTCGAATACGCTGGGCCTTTCCTCCCATTATTTTTGCTAAGTGTTTACCCGAACGAATAGGTTCTTTGTGTGACCTACTAAAGTCAAGAAGTGTTTGGGTTAGATAATCATAGTTTTTTGAAATCGAAACAATCGTCCTGCTGTCTTTATTGTATTCAGCAATTTTAATCGGCTCTCCATATGGCAAACCGTTTCTATAAAACCTAAACTCCACATAATCAGTCAAAACTAAATTCGCATATCCAAAATATCGAGACATCTGTTCTGATTTTTCGATCTTATCTAAAGAAACACCAATATCTTTAGTCTCAATATAAAGAATAGGAATCTCGTTCTTGATCACCACAAAATCGGGTTTATTGCCTTGCCTTGCTTTTGCATCATGGTCAAACCGAGAAACATTGATAGACTCAAATATATTTTTTAGTAAAGTTTCAAAATCAGCCCGATAACCCATTTCGCTAGTTTCTTCCCACTTATACTTAGTCGAAACTGACCGTATATAATCCTCCACAATTTTACTAACTTTTGATTGATTCATGATTTATTGTTATTTTACAATTTTAATTGTTCATCTACAATGCTAAACACCCTATAATTTTTTTAAATTTTTGTGATTTTCTGTTTAAGTTCGAGCCAAAACTTTTAATGCGAGCCGCTCAGGGCCAGCGGGTGGGGGCGCTGGCCCGAAGCGGTGAGCTCCTTATTTCATAATGTCATAACACTTCAAAATATAGCTTGTCCGCCTGAGGTGGATTCTAACTTTTCTATAACAGTTCACACACAGTAAGGATTCAGAAATTTCAGGGTTTTTCGCTCGCGTGCAGGCCGTCACGCGGAGCCATGCGAAGGGCTATAATAAGTTAAGGAATTGCAAAAAGACAACAGAAAAACACAAAAATTTAAAAAGGAACACTGCTCCAGATGAAATATATTGTTTATTGTAGAAAATCAACAGACGAAAAAACAAAACAAGTTTTATCAATTGAAAGCCAAATTGAAGAGTTAAAGCAGTTTGCCAGAAAAGAAGATTTAGAAGTGGTTGATTACATCACCGAGTCCAAGACAGCCAAAACTCCAGGCAGACAACAATTCAACAAGATAATCGATTTAATCGAAAACGAAAAGATTGATGGTATTGTCAGTTGGCACCCAGATCGTTTGGCTCGAAATTCTATTGATGGTGGGCGTATCATCTATCTTCTTGATACAGGCAAACTTAAAGACTTGAAATTTCCAACTCTTCAATTTGACAATTCACCTCAAGGAAAATTTATGCTTTCAATTGCCTTTGGTCAATCAAAATATTACGTTGACAATCTGTCTGAAAATGTCAAACGAGGTAATCGTCATAAATTAAAACTTGGTATTTGGCCCAACAAAGCTCCTCTTGGCTACCGAAACGATAGAAATACCAAAACTATCAAGGTTAATAAAAAAGAATCAGTAATTGTTAAAAAGGCTTTTCAACTTTTCGCCAAAGGCAACCAATCATTCACCCGGATTGCCAACTTCATGTTTGCTTATGGAATAACAAAAAATGATGGCCAGCCTCTTCACATTAATCAAATCAGAAGAATGTTAACCAGAACTTTTTATGTTGGCATCATCCGTTATGGTGGAGAAGTTTATCAGGCTAGCCATCCCTGCTTTATCGGTAAATCTCTTTTTGTCAAAGTCCAACAACAAATTCATTACAAAGATCGCCATCATTGCAACAGAGCCAATCATGATTTTAAGTTAACTGGTTTAATCAAGTGTAAAGAATGTGGGGCCGGCATTACCGCTGAACAACACACCAAGCATTACAAAAGAACCAAAAGAAAAGCTACCTACATTTACTACCGCTGTACCAAAAAAGCCGGCCCCTGCCACCAGCCTTACATTTCAAAAAACAACTTAGTCTCCCAGTTAACTAAGTCCATCCATGATGTTGCTCTTCCTCCTTCTTGGACTATTAAATGGCGATCTTGGCTAAAAAGAGATGAAGCCAAAGCCAAAAAAAAAGTTTGTTTTTCCATCAGCAAACAAAAACAAGAATTAGAAACAATTGACCAAAAGCTTGATACTCTCTTAGATCTTCATCTTGACCAGGGAATTGATAGCAGGGGATACAAGAAAAAGAAAAACCAATTGTTTAACAAAAAACTAAAAACTCAAGACAAAATTACTAAAATTAAAACAAACGGTTCTCACTGGCTCGAACCTTTTAATCAATTCATAAAAGACGCAATAATTGCGTCAAAAACCTGCCTGCCGGCAGGCACGGTCGCGCGCAAAGAAAATATGGATAGCAATTTGAAACAAATTGCTCAAAGTGTTGGCTCGAACTTCTTTTTGCAAGACAAAAAACTTATTATAAATTACAAAAAGCCCTTCGCATCGCTCCGCGTGACGGCCTGCACGCGAGCGAAAAATCCTGAAATTTCTGAATCCTTACTGTGTGTGACCCCACGGGGAATCGAACCCCGGTTTGTAGGATGAGAACCTACTGTCCTAACCGCTAGACGATGGGGCCTAGTTAAATTATCCAAGTTTATTTGATTTTAACAAACTTTTGGCCTTAAGCACCTTTTCAAAATAACTAAATAAAGTTAAAGTAAATTAACACATGCCAAAAATCATTCAAACCGAAAAATTGCCAATCAAGCTTTGGGCGGATGATATAGAAAAAGGAGCTTTTCAACAAGCCTTGCACTTAGCCCAACTACCCTTTGCTTTTAAGCATATCGCCATTATGCCTGATGTTCACCAGGGTTACGGTATGCCAATCGGCGGGGTTCTGGCTGTCAAAGACACAATAATCCCTAACGCTGTCGGCGTTGATATTGGCTGTGGAGTTTCTGCTACCAAAACTTCTCTTAAAAAAATTGACACAAATACCATCAAAAAAATAATGAACCAAATCAGACAAGTTATTCCTTTGGGTTTCAAGCACCACCAAAAAGCTCAAGACAAAAAACTTATGCCCCCGAGGCATTCTCAATGCCAGATTGTCGACCAAGAATATAACAGCGCTTTGCGTCAACTCGGTACTCTTGGCGGCGGCAATCATTTTATCGAAATTCTAAAAGGAAATGATGGCTTTATTTGGATCATGTTGCATAGCGGTAGTCGAAATTTGGGATACAAAATAGCCAATTTTTACGACCAGCTTGCTATAAAACTAAACAGACAGTGGAATACCAAGATCCCAGAAAAATGGGAATTAGCTCATTTACCGGCTGACTCAAAAGAAGGCCAAGCCTATCTTACCGAAATGCAGTACTGTGTTGATTTTGCCCGTATTAACAGAAAACTGATGATGGACAGGGTAATCTCAATATTTTACGGCCTTGTCAAACCAAAAAAAGATTTTAACTCAGTAATTGACATTGCTCACAACTACGCTACCCTAGAAACTCATTTTGGCAAAAAAGTTTGGTTACATCGCAAAGGAGCCGTCAAAGCCACCAAGGGATTGATTGGGGTTATTCCGGGTTCTCAGGGCACCAGTTCATACATAGTCGAGGGTTTGGGCAATCTCGAGTCTTTCCAATCCTGTTCTCACGGCGCCGGTCGTCTTATGAGTCGCAATCAAGCCATAAGAACCCTAAATTTAGAGCAGGAAAAAAGAAAACTAGACCAAAAAGGTATAATTCATGCTATCAGGCATGTCTCAGATCTGGATGAAGCCAGTTCTGCTTACAAGCCAATAGATCAGGTTATAAAAGATCAAAAAGACTTAATAAAAATCAAAGTCAAACTAAGCCCACTGGCCGTTATAAAAAAATAAAATTACAAACAATTCATGATTTCAAAAAAACACATCCCCCATCTCAAAATTACTTTTCTGACTCTTTTTTCAACTGTTCTTTTTTGGGCAATTTTTTATTTCAATATTCCAAAACTCTTAGGATTTTCTGACACCAGTATTCACACTCTTTTTGCCAATTACGACGGCCCTAATTACATGATCATTGCCAAGTGCGGTTATGATACAGATTGTATTCGTCAAAGCTTTTCACTACCTCAACCACTTGAATATTATCCGGCTCATCTGCCGGCTTACCCCTTAATGATTAAAGCGTTGGATATATTTTTCCCCGCTCCGGTAGCCATGCTTTTTGTTACTTTGGCTGGTTCTATTTTTTTAAATCTAGTTTTTTATCAATTGATAAAAACTTTTACCAACTCTTCCAAAGCCCTTTGGCTGACTTTTCTTTTTAACTTTTTCCCCGCTAGATTTTTTATTTTAAGAAACATTGGCGCTCCGGAAACTTGGTTTATCGGATTTACCCTATTATCCATCCTCTTATTTAAAAAAGAAAAATATTTGTATTCAGCCATTTTTGCCGCCTTAAGCCAAGCTCTCAAAAGCCCAGGAATACTGCTTTTTGGCGCTTTCTCTCTAATTTTTATTCAAAAATTAATTACAAAACAAGAAACACCAGCCATACTTTTCAAAAAATTTATACTATATATATTAGTTCCCTTAACTGTTTTAATAATTTTTGCATTTTACAAATATCAAACAGGGGACTTTTTGGCTTATTTTCATAGCGGTGATAATTTCCATCTCAATCCGCTTCCATTTTTGGTTTTTGCCGGCAATCGTTCTTGGGTTCACTCAATTTGGCTGGAAGATATTATTTATATTTTTCTTTTTGCTTTATTAGCAATACAAACACTTTTCAAGAAATACCAAAAAAGCAATATTATTTCAATTTATCCGGCTCTATTCTTGCTCTCCACCCTTTTTGTGGCCCATCGTGATATCAGCCGTTACGTTGCCCCAATCTATCCTTTTGCATTTCTGGCTTTTGAAAAATATTTATCCTCAAAAACTTTTAAATTTGCCTTCTGGGTTATTTTGCCTGCCATAATTCTTTATTCAATAAATTTTTGTATAGGTAATATTGCCCCCATAGCCGACTGGACTCCTTATTTATAAAAATGATTGAAGAAAATTTGGCCAACCCGACCGACGAAAAAATCAAAAAGCATATTGATTTTTATTACAACGCTCTAAAACCCCAAGTAGAATTAAAACTTTCATCTTTGACCGAAACCTACAAAGAAATAAAACCATTGCTCCACAAAGATTTGTCATCTCCTTTTCTTGATACATCAGCCCTAAACTACGCCCTTTCCCGTCTACCACCTTCAATTTTTTTTGCAAAAAAAATTCTCATACTCCAAGACACCGACCAGTTAAAAATAGCCGGTACAATCGCAAAATCATGGAAAAAAGAAACAGCCCTTTCAAGACGTCGTTCTACTTTTTATAATTTTTTCACCCAAACTCTGGCCTTTTTAATAAGCTCTGATTCAGATATTGACGATCTAATAAACCTATTGATTGCTTATTTCTTGGAAATGGACAAAATCCGCCAACTTAAAGAAAAACAATTTAATAAATTAATCAAAAATGAAGATTATTCTCAATTGGGCATAGATGATAAAAAATGGCAAAAACTAAAAAAAATTATAACTCCGGACTGGCAGAAAAAATTTTCATCAATTTTGAATCAAAATAATCTGATAATCAAGCTTCATAGTAGGCAAGAAGAAAAGTACCATCAAACAGCCAAAAATTGGTGGCTAACCTCAACTTCAGGATTACCAATTCTTGATATTTCATCCTCTTCCGTATATCTGGTTTCTTCTAATCTCCATAGTTTAAGCAACATAGTCGGAACCTTTGTTTACACCAAGCAAAACGAAATTTTTAATTACATGGCCCAAAATTTCCCCAATCTTTACAAAAAATGGCAACGAATAAAATCTACCGGAGATGAGCTAAGGGTTAATGACTTTCTTTACTATATTTCCAGTAAATATTTTCAAAACAACCCGGAAATTTTAAAAGAAAAAGAAAGTTTCGAGTTGGGTATTGGTATCAAAACCATAAAATTAGGAGATAAATTGCCTTGCGATATGCAGTCAATTCCGATTTCAGCCATAACAAAAGCAATTACCGTTGATCCATATTTAAACATTAGCAACAAAGAAAAATTATCCCAAAGTCAGGCCTGTATCATTAACATTAACTATCCACTGGGTCATTCCGCCTATTATATTTTGTCCGAAATTTTAAAAAGGTTAGACAAAATAAAAGGCATTTACGTCATTGGAAAAGCCGCGATTTTGTCTGGATCAATAGGGGATATACAAATCCCAAAACTGGTATTTGACGAAAGGACTGGAAACAATTTTTTGATAAAAAATGTTTTTAATCAAGAAAGTCAATTCACCGTCACAAAAAGCAGAATTTTAAAAAATCAAAAAGCAGTGACAGTTTATGGAACTTTTTTAGAAAGTCAAAAACAACTGGAAGCCTACATGAAAGATGATTTTAATATTATAGAAATGGAGTCAGGCCCATGCCTTAACGCTATTTCAGAATTTTTATCAAAAGAGAAACACACAAATGAAACTATCAAAATAGATCAAGGCTCGATTGATCTTGGCATTATAAACTATGCTTCAGACAACCCGCTCTCAAAAACACTTGGAGAAGGACCACTCGCCATAAAAGGAGCCGAGCCAACCTATCTTTCCGCCCTAACAGTTATGCAAAGAATCGTCGACCTCGAACTCCAAACATCCTAAATCAAATAAAACTTTCCGCCTTCTTCTTCAATCAAGTTCTTCATTTGCATCATTGAAGTAGTTACACTCAATTCAGCCACATTTTTACTAAGTTTTCTACTAATTTCATCAATATCTAACCCTTCATTTACCAATAAATCCACAACTTCTCTTTCATTTTTATCTAGCCCCGCCCACATATCCATTTGCTTACCTTTTCTTTGCCTCGCCATAGCCTTGTGCGACGGCTGGGTCATCAAAATATCTCCAGCCTCAGTCACCATTTTTGCCTGACCTGTTTTAATCAGCCAGTTAGTGCCCTCCGAAACTTTTGAATCAATTTGCCCGCATACGGCAAAAACTTTCTTCTTCTGTTCTTTTGCCAGTCTGGCCGTTATCAAACTTCCCGATTTAATTCCCGCTTCAATTATCAAAACTCCTAAACTAGACAAACCGGCTACAATCCTATTTCGCTGGGGAAAAGTCCACAAAGCCGCTCTAAAATCTTTTTCATATTCAGAAATCATCAAGCCACCCTGTTCTAAAATCTGGCTATATAGTTTTTCATTTTCCCGCGGATACAATATATCAAGCCCGCTTCCCAAGACTGCTACAGTTTTACCTCCAAATTCCAAACATTTTAAATGACTGATACTGTCTACTCCATACATAAAACCGGAAATTATAGTAATATTTTCTGCCACCAAGTCAGGAATAAATTTGTCTATCACGCCCTTTCCGTATCGGGTCACTCTTCGGCTTCCCACCACAGCAATGCTTTTTTCAAAAATATCTGCATTCCAGTTGCCTCGGTAATAAAGCTTTTTTGGCGGTCTTTTTATTTTTTTTAAACTTTCGGGATACTCTTTGTCCGTAATTTCAACTGTTTTTATTTCCCATTTTTTCCAGTCATTCATGTTCCTATATTTTCATAATGTCTAATTTTTTCAACTTCCTTGTCTTCACCCAAAACAATACACACCGCATCAATTCTATATTTCTCATATTTTTTGGCGATTTTTAAATCAAACATCAAATAAGCCTCTGCCATTCGCCTTATTTTCCACAACTTATTTTTATTAATCATTTCCTCTGGACTTCCAAATCTATCACCCACTTTTAACTTAACTTCCACAAACACCAGACTATCACCATCTATCATTATCAAATCAATCTCTCCCATTCTATTTTGATAATTCATCTCAACTAATTCATATCCCTTTTTCTCCAAAAAAACTCTGGCAATTTCCTCACCCCTTTTCCCTTTTTGATAATTAAACTGTTTCATAATTATATTTTTACATACTAATTCCAATACGGCAGAAACTGTCATTGCTTCGTCGCAAAACTCCTCGCAATGACGAAATGGATTGTTTTGAATTTTGCTTGTCCACCGAAGTTTTAGCTCGAGATTCTGAACTAAATTCAGAATGACGAATTTGTAGGGGCGACCCTTGCGGTCGCCCGCAACCGTGGCAGCGTGTCCGCCTCTGGAGGATCACTCCGTTCCTCGCAATGACGAAACCATTTTACTCATGCAAACGAATTCTATATTGCAATGCTTCGGCTACATGAACATCCTCAATATTTTTACTGCCGGCCAAGTCGGCGATAGTCCTACTAACCTTAATTAATCTAAAATAAGTCCGGGCTGACAAAGCATATTTATTCACAGCTTGTTTAAGTAACAAATTTGCCTTAGTGGTCATTAACGCAAACTGTCTTATATGTCTGTTTTTCATATCAGCGTTACAAAAAACTCCATCAGCTGATTCAAATCTTTTGTTTTGCACCAATCTTCCTGCCACCACTCTTTTTTTTATTTCCCTGCTTCCTTCTCTTTTGATATTTTCCTTATCGGCCATTAATTTATTTACATCCACTGCCGGCACATTCAAATGCAAATCAATCCTGTCCATAATCGGACCTGACAATTTTTTTTGGTAACGATTAATCTGATAAATACCGCATTTGCACTCGTGCTTGGGATCTCCCATAAATCCACATGGGCAAGGGTTTGCCGCCGCCACCAATACAAATTCAGCCGGAAAAGTAACCGTTCCCGCCGCCCTGCATATTGTTACTTTGCCATCTTCCAACGGTTGCCTTAAGGCTTCCAAACTTCCTCTGCCAAACTCAGGAAATTCATCCAAAAAAAGCACTCCCCGATGAGCCAAAGATACTTCACCGGGTTTTGGATTTGATCCGCCTCCGATTAAACCCACCATGCTGGTAGTGTGGTGTGGCGATCTAAAAGATCTTTTTCTAATCAAAGATCCTCCCGCCGGAATATTTCCGGTTATAGAAAAAATTTTTGTCACTTCCAAACTTTCTTTTTCAGTCAAATCAGGCATAATGCCCGGCATTGCCCGTGAAAGCATTGTTTTTCCCGATCCGGGTGGCCCCATCAAAAAAATATTATGTCCTCCGGTGGCCGCAATTTCCATCGCTCTTTTGGCCTGTTCTTGTCCTATTATTTCGCAAAAATCAAATTCCGGTTTCAAATCGCCCATTAGTTCTTCGCTTTTTACTACCTTTAACGCCTTAATCACTTTTTTATTTTCTAAATGCGAGATCAAGCTTTTTAAACTATCAACTGGATAAACATTTATTCCTTCGATAACACTGGCCTCATTAGCGCAAAGTCTGGGTACAAACACATTTTTTACTCCCTTTTCTTTTGCCAAAACAGCCAACAAAAACACTCCTTTTGTATGTCTCAAGCCTCCATCCAAGGATAATTCTCCATAAAAATACGATTTTTCTTCAGGCAGTTTAATTATTCCAGTTGCTGCCAAAATTCCAACCGCAATAGGTAAGTCGTATCTGGAGCCTTCTTTGGGCAAATCAGCCGGCGCCAAATTTACTGTAATTTTTGCTACCGGAAATTCTATATCCGAATTGGCAATTGCTGTTCGCACTCTTTCTCTGGCTTCTTCAACTGCCTTGTTAGCCATTCCCACCATCCCAAATCCAGGAAACCCCTTTAAGGCTACGTTAACCTCAACATCAATATCAATAGCCTTTAACCCATAATTTGCCGCACTGCATACCTTCGCCAACATCAATATAACTCTAGCATATTAAAACAATACACTTTTTATCTATACTTTAAAATTTCCAGATTTACTCTCGATGTTTCTGTTTTTTGGTCTTTTACACCCTTGCTCACATGATTTTTTACTTCTAATTTCATCTTTTCAGATAATATTCTTTTTATCAAAAGATTGTTAGGCTTAAAAAGAGACATATCATAAGTTCGAAAGTTAAGCCCTTTTTTAAATTTCACAGGAATAAGTCTCTCTTGCTTAAAAAACGGATTCGGAAAATCTTGATGATCCGAAGTTAAAACGCTTCCTCCAAGTAAAATGGCCGTTGAAGCGATTATTTTATCTGCAAGTCCTGCAGACTGAACACCTTCCTCGTGATATAACCCTCCCAGTATCGATGCAAAAGCTATTACCTTAACAGTAATTGCTTTCCATGATATTCTTTTTAATGTTTCAAGGGCCTTTTGTCGTTTTTCACCCCATAAACCCTGTAAATTTTCAAAAACTGTCACCTCAGAAATAAAAAAACTATACTCTTTCTTAAGTTCTCTCAACTGTTCAATCACCGCTCTCGCTTTATCTTGATTCTTGTTTCCCATTGCTTGAATAACACAAGTATCAAGAATCAAGGGAACAGAAGAAGTCGATTCTGGCACTAACATCCCAAACAACCAAAGTCTTTGTTGGGCGCATCATCATCAAAAATTCCAAGCCTAGACACCTCTTTTGCCTTTTCTATCATTCCCTTAAAATCAGTCTTTTTCACCGAAGCATTAGAAGTGGGAACAGTTCCGCTAGAAATCTCTACTTTATCATCCAAAGAAAGAAACATAGTGATCTTTTTACTTTTTATAGTCATGTATAAATATTGTACACCACAAAAACATTTACCAGTCCCGAACATAACCCAAAGATCGTGCTACAATTATTTCTATGTCTTTCAAGCTAGTTTCTAACTACCAACCTTCCGGCCACCAACCTCAAGCCATCAAAAAACTAGTTTCAGGTATCAAAAATGGCAATCAGTATCAGACATTACTGGGAGTTACCGGCTCTGGCAAAACTTTTACTATTGCCAATTTAATACAGCAAACTCAACTGCCGACTCTAATAATCTCTCACAACAAAACCTTGGCCGGCCAGCTATATCAGGAATTTAAAAGTCTATTTCCCAAAAACAAAATTTCATATTTTGTTTCTTATTACGATTATTATCAGCCCGAAGCCTACATGCCTTCAACCGATACTTACATAGCCAAAGAAGTAGATATAAACGATCTTATCGACAAACTTAGACTAGAAGCTACTTCTAATATTTTTTCCGGTAACGATAATATAGTAATCGCCTCGGTCAGCTGTATTTATAACATCGGTGATCCGATTGAATTCAGCAGTCGTGTTATTGATTTTAAAATCAATCAAAACTGGGACAGGCGCCAACTTTTTAAAGACCTGATTCATCTTTTTTATAAACGCTCTGAAATAGATTTCAAACGAGCCACTTTTCGCCTCAGGGGTCCGATTATAGAAATCTGGCCTTCTTATCAGGATTGGATTTTATCTCTTGAATTCGAACAAGGTAAATTAATCAAAATTAATCAAAGACATCCTTTTTCTGGCCACCAATTTGATCTAAAAGAATTCCGCCTTTATCCAGCCAAGCAGTATGTTGGTGGATCCTCAGAAGAAAAAAGCATATTCAAAAAAATAAAAAAAGATTGTCAAAAACAAGTCAAGCTTTTTAAATCCCAAAACAAAATCCTGGAGGCCCATCGTATTAAACAAAAAGTTAATTATGATTTAGAAATGCTACAAGAAACTGGCTATGTTTCTGGTATAGAGAATTATTCTATCTATTTTGAAAAAAACAGAATTTCAGGCCAACCACCTTTTACTCTACTCGATTATTTTAATCATCGCTGGGGCAAAAACTTTTTGACTATCATAGACGAATCTCACGTTACTGTACCTCAAATAAAAGGAATGCATGCCGGTGATTTGGCCCGCAAAAAAACTTTAGTCGATTTTGGTTTCAGGTTACCCTCGGCTTTTGATAATCGACCTCTAAAAGCCAAAGAATTTTGGTCAAAAACAGCCAAAACTATTTTTCTTTCCGCTACACCGGCAGATTTTGAGTTAGAAAAATCCAAACACTCATTCTTGCAATGCCACCCATATCGTCATCCTGATCACCCGCAAGGGGGAGAAGGATCCCATCGAAAGTATCAAAACCAAGGGGATTCTTCGTCTTCGTCTCAGAATGACGGGGGAACTCTGCCTCAAAATGATAATTTTGGCATAGTTGAACAAATCATCCGCCCCACGGGTTTAATCGATCCAAAAGTAACTATCGAATCCACCAAAAATCAAATTCCACATCTCATTTCTCAAATCCATACTTGTGTTTCAAAAGGCCAACGCGCTTTAGTAATTACTTTAACCAAACGCATGGCCGAAGATTTATCTACCTATCTGTCCGACCCAACCAATACCGCCCATAATTTTAAAGTTGCCTATCTGCACGCCGATATAAATACACTGGAAAGAACTGAAATTTTAAAAGACTTAAGAGATGGCAGTTACGATGTTTTAGTTGGAATTAATTTATTAAGAGAAGGACTTGATTTGCCCGAAGTTTCATTGGTTGCTATATTAGATGCCGATAAACAAGGTTTCTTACGATCAAAATCCAGCTTAATCCAAATCATGGGCAGGGCTTCACGCCATATCGAAGGACGGGTGATTCTTTATGCTGACTCCATTTCTTTGGCCATGAGTCAAGCCATAAAAGAAGTTAACCGCCGCCGCCGTATTCAATTAGCTTATAATAAAAAACATTGTATAACTCCAAAAAGTATCAGTAAAGCCATTCGCCCCGAAATTATTTCAGTAAAAACTCACAAGATTAAATCCCAATCAGAATTAATGAAGGTCGATCCTCTATCCCTTACCCCATTTCAACGCCAAAAACATATCACTAAATTACGCCGACAAATGCGCCTATTTGCCAATGATCTAGACTTCGAATCCGCCATAAAGGTTCGAAACCAAATCCTAAAAATCGAAAAAACCTAACTCTATTTCAAGAAAACTCTTTTATTTTAAAGGAAGAATGTCTGATTTTTCTTTTTGTCCTGGAAACTTTATGCGAAGTTTTTCTATATCTCTATTTTCCATTTGCCAATTTAAAGCACCAAGATTTTCCTTGATATGTTCAATTCTTAACATTTTCGTAATAGTTAAAATTTTATCTTGCGAAACAAGCCAATTAATTGCAATTTGAAAAGGGGTTTTTCCATATTTATCGGAAAGCTCCTTGATGATCGGCGCAATAAACAAATTACCCAGTTCTAGCGGTCTATAGGTAGTTAGAAAAATATCTTGGTCTTGACAATATTCAACCAAGCCATCAATTTCCGGTTCTCTAATAATCAAATTGTAATAAACTTGATTAGTAACAATTTTGTTCTTTGTTTTATTTTGAATAGACGCAAGTCTTTTTGTCTTAAAATTACTCACTCCAATATTTTTAACCAAACCTTTATTCACAAGTTCGTCGATTGCTCTAAAAGTTTCATCTATAGGAATCTCATCGTTTGGCGAATGGATAAGGTATAAGTCAAGATAGCTTGTTTTTAGTCGTTCCAGGCTTTTTTTACATGCAATAAGGAGATCGTTGTAAGCAAGGTTTCTTTTGTCAACTTTTGAAGTAATAAAAAGTTTCTTTCGGTCAAAACCTTTTATTGCTTGTCCAACTAGTTTTTCCGCATGACCTTCTGCATAATTTTCAGCTGTATCAATATGACTTATTCCCATTTCAATAGCTTTTTTTATTCCCTTAACATTTGCCAGATCGTCATTATTGGGATTTCTTAATTTATCTCCACCCACCAACCATGTTCCTAATCCAAGAACCGGCATTTCAAAGCCATTGTTTAATTTTTTAGTTGGAATCATATATTTTTTCATTCAGTTAATTTTAACAACTTAGTAAATTAGTTTATCACTAATAAATGCGTTTGTTTGCCAATGATCTAGATTTCGAATCCGCCATAAAGGTTCGAAACCAAATCCTAAAAATTGAAAAAGAAACCTAAATTTTTCTCACCCAAACAAAACACGCCTGCCCCGCTAATTCTTCAGAATTCATCGGGAAAACACCTGATATAATTACTTTTTATGAAAATTTATATTGATCAGTCTAGTAAAATTGAATACACAAACAAAAACACTGTAATTGCCTTTTCTAATGGACACCATAAAAGTCTGCTAATAAAAGCAAAAGAAAAAAGAAAGTTAGAAAAGATATTCAAAAAAATAAACAAACCTAAAATTTTTGTCTATAAAACTTTTGCTATTTTACTTGCAATTTTAATTGAAACAGAAATTGAAAATATCAATCATTCTTTTTTAATTGACAAAGAATATACAGGCAAAGAAGCTCTTATAAAAAATTATCTTGTAGAAATATTAAGGAAACAAGGCAAAAAATTCGACAAAGATCAAATTGATTTTACATTCGTTGGTAAAAAATCAAAATGTCATCAAATTGCCATTGATACATTTCGAGGAAAGTTAAAACCAGATATCACTGTAGCTATAAAAAAATTACTTAAATACCTCTTATAAAAACAAAAAGTTGAGAGCTTTCTAAATGGATGCACCAAAGCTATTACACTTTAGGATTCACCATCTCTCTCAACCTTTATAAAGCAATTATACAAAAAATATTAAAAAATAGCAAGAAAAATGTCTAATCAAAATTTTATCGTCATCAAAGGTGCCAGAGAACATAACCTAAAAAATGTTTCTCTAAAAATCCCCAAAAACAAATTAGTTGTTTTTACCGGCATTTCAGGATCAGGCAAATCAAGCATGGCTTTTGACACTCTTTTTGCCGAAGGCCAGCGCCGTTATGTCGAAAGTTTGTCTTCTTATGCCCGCCAATTTTTGGGCAATATGAAACGCCCCGAGGTTGACTTAATAGAAGGCCTGTCTCCTTCTATTGCCATCAATCAAAAAGCCATTTCAAAAAATCCTCGCTCCACCGTCGGTACAGTTACCGAAATTTATGACTATCTCCGTCTTCTTTTTGCCCGCATCGGCCATCCCCATTGTCCCAATTGTCATCGCCAAGTCTCAACCCAAACCAGCAAACAAATAGTCACTCAATTTTTAGATTCAGCCAAACTTCAGATCTACGGAATTAATCAAGATCGCTATTTATTTTTAGCCCCATTGATCAAAAATAAAAAAGGGGATTTCAAAGGTTTAATTGATAATCTCAAGCATCAAGGCTACAAATGGACCAGAGTTGATAATCACATAATTGATCTTTACACTGATTTTGGCCTCAGCCGCACCAACAAACACAATATAGATGCCGTAATTGATCGGGTAGTGCTGGACAAAAAAAGCTTCAAACAGCCCAAATTCAAAGAACTTTATGATCGCCTTATAACGGACGTTGAACAAGCCATGCGCTTAAGCAACGGGCTTTGTGTTATTTCAAAAGTCAACGATCCTTCTTTGATCTTTCCCGAAAAACCGGAACAAATGATAGACACTCTTTATTCCCAAAATTTTGCCTGCCCTGTTTGCAATATATCTCTGCCGGAAATAGAACCCCGCCTCTTTTCCTTTAACTCTCCTCAGGGTGCTTGTTCTACTTGCAATGGTCTTGGTTTCAAATATCAAGTTGATCGGACCAAAATGCCCCAGTGGCAAGCCAAAAGACTTGAGTACAGGTATTTCAACACTCAATCGGATTTTATCAGACAGGAAATAGAAAAACACATGTCAAAAGAAAAATGCCCCGACTGTCGGGCTTCCCGATTAAACCAACAGGCCCTGTCTATCACTGTTAATGAAAAAAACATTTATCAGCTCTGCCAATTATCAATCAGTAAATTATTAAATTGGGTAGGGGATTTGCACAAAAGTTTAAATAGCAACCAAGAAAAGGAGATATTAATCCCCATTAAAAATGAAATTAATACTAGGCTGGAATTTTTATTAAGCGTTGGTCTTGATTATTTATCGCTGGAAAGAGAAGCCGGAACCTTATCAAGTGGCGAGTCTCAGCGTATCAGACTTGCCAGTCAAATCGGCACCGGTCTTAGCGGTGTTCTTTATATCCTGGACGAACCAACTATTGGTCTTCATCCCCGCGACAACCAAAGGCTCATAAAAACTCTAAATAGGCTAAGAGATTTGGGTAACAGTGTTATAGTGGTAGAACATGACGAAGAAGTCATAAAATCAGCCGATTACATTGTTGATTTTGGCCCTCTTGCCGGTAAAGATGGCGGTCAAGTAATAGCCCAAGGTACTTTAGCTCAAATCAAAAAGAATTCCAACTCCCTAACCGGAGAATATTTATCTTCCCGCCGTAACCCTAAGCTTCTCCACCGTCATCCTGAGCACGGCGAAGGATCCCATAGTTATCAGAACCAACAACGAGATTCTTCGGCTTCACCTCAGAATGACGGAATTTCATCCCGCGATGACACAGCCCTTCTTACCATCACCAACTGCACTCAATGGAATCTAAAAAACATCACCCTAAACTTACCCCTAAACAAACTTGTTTGTGTCACCGGTGTTTCCGGATCCGGTAAATCAACTTTAGTCCACGACACTCTTTATGGTGCCATTCGCAAGCATTTCAATCCAGCTTATCGAGGCGTAGTCGGTGATTACAAAGAAATCAAAGGAATTGAAAACATCGGTGATATTTTGCTGGTTGACCAATCACCAATTGGTCGTACTCCTCGTAGCAACCCGGCTACATATACAAAAATTTTTGACGAAATAAGAGCAATTTTTTCCAGAACTGTTGAATCTCAAATCAGAGGCTACCAAGCCGGTCATTTTTCATTTAATGTCAAAGGTGGCCGTTGTCAAGCTTGTCGGGGTCAAGGCCAAATAAAAATAGAAATGCAATTTTTACCCGATGTTTATGTCACTTGTGACGAATGTCACGGCACCCGTTTTAAAGAAGAAACTCTGGAAGTAGAATACAAAGGCAAAAATATTGCCCAAGTTTTAGAACTCACCATAGATGAGGCAGAAGTTTTTTTCGAAAATGTTCCCAGAATAAAAAAAAGCTTAAACACGCTTCAAGAAGTGGGCTTGGGTTACCTGGAACTGGGTCAAGCTTCCAATACTCTTTCGGGAGGGGAGTCACAAAGGTTAAAAATCAGTCGAGAATTGGTAAAAGTAAAAAACATTCACACCCTTTACATTTTTGACGAGCCCACCACCGGTCTCCATTTTTATGATATTGAAAAATTAATAAAGGTTTTGCGACGTTTAGCAGACAAAGGCAATAGTGTTGTCATTATTGAACACAATCAGGAAATAATAAAAAATGCGGATTGGATAATTGATTTGGGGCCGGAAGGAGGAAACAAAGGAGGCCAAATAGTTACCCAAGGCACGCTTCAAGATATCCTAAAATCCAAATCTTCCCACACCACACACTATCTCAAACAAAAACTTAATTAGTTTGATTTTTGCATAGTAACCATACAAAACGCACCACCTTTTCCAAATTGTGCAATAAAGTTACCTTCTCTGTCTACATATCCAAAAATCCTTTTCCCTTCGTCTGGAGCCATAATATCAAAAGCAACAACGAAATCATCTACAGCATCATCACTAATAATTATCTCTCTTGTCCATCTTTTCTCATTCATTTCTCTCAACTGTGCCCTTTTCCTTCTGTTTGTGTGTCTGGTACAGATAGTTTGCGGATCTGTCCAAGGACCAAACAAAGATGAATCTAGCCAAGGCATAAATGTTTTCATTTCTTCACCAAATCTATCCCTTAACCTAGACTCTTGACCATCCTCTACCTTCCAATCATTCCCTCTCATGTCCGCCGTAAGTCTATTAACATGATTTTCTACTTTTGGCATATTTTTAATATTTTTCAAAAAATAACTTTATTCAACATTTTTATTCTAGCACAAAAAACTCAATTCTTGACAAGTATTATAAACATAATATAATCGTAATATATGAATAATACAGTACTTCAAGTTCCAATCAATAAAACTTTAAAAGATAATGTAACCAAAATAGCCCTAAATATGGGTTTTTCTTCTTTACAAGAACTAACTCGTGTATTTTTAAGAGAATTTGTAAAAGGAAATCTTAGTTTTGGTTTTATTGTCAGTCCAACCGCTAAAAAACTCACAATTAAGAAATGAACAAAAAAGACACAAGCTCTTTTCCCACCTCTCCCGGCGTTTATATTTTCAAAAATTCAAAAAAAGAAATAATTTACATTGGCAAGGCCATAAATCTAAAAAACCGCATTTCCCAATATTTCCAAAAAAACAATACTCTGGGTCCAAAAACCCGCCAATTAATTTCACAAATCAGTAACATCAGCTACAAAACAGTTGGTTCAGAAATCGAAGCTCTAGTTCTTGAAGCCAACTTAATCAAAAAACACAAACCCAAATACAACTCTCAGCTCAAAGACGACAAAAACTATATTTATATAGTTATCACCAAAGAGTTAATTCCCAGAATTTTTGCTACTCACAAAAACAAATTAACCAAAACAAAAACCACTTCACATCTTTATGGTCCTTTTCCCAACTCATCTTCTGTCCGCACTCTGCTAAAAACAATCAGAAAAATTTTCCCATTCAGAGATTATCACCAGACTCATCCAAAAAATTGTCTTTACTGCCATCTAAATCTATGCCCTGGTCCTAGTCCAAATGCCAAACAATACAGAAGGACCATTGGGTATATCAAAAAAATCCTAAACGGCCAAATCAAAAATCTAGTCAAGTCGCTGGAAACACAAATGCGCCAAGCCTCCAAAACCCAAAATTACGAAAAAGCCATAAGCTTACGTGATCAGATTGAATCATTAAAATACATCACTGATGGCTGGAAAAATTTAAACAATCTTTTTCAATCCATTAATCTTGCTAGTGACAAGACCAATTCGGCTCTAAACGAACTCAAAACAATCCTTTTGCCCTATTTTCCTAAGCTAAAATCAGTCAACCGCATCGAAGCTTATGATATATCTAATTTAGGAAACAAATATTTTGTCGGTTCTATGGTTGTTTTTCAAGAAGGTTTTATAGACAAGTCTCAATACCGCAAATTCAAAATCCGCCATTATCGTCACCCGAAACCTCTCTCCCGTCATTCTGAGTCACCCGCAGGGAGACGAAGAATCCCGTTGGAGTCAAAAATTCCCACGGGATCCTTCGGTCGCAAGCTTTCTCAGGATGACAACAGACTTCAACAAAACGACGCCTTAATGATTTCACAACTCGTTTCCCGCCGTCTAAACCACCCCGAATGGCAATTTCCTAACATCATCCTTGTCGACGGTGGCAAACCTCAGGTAACTGTCACCCATTCTGTCATTGCAAATTCTTTTGTAGGGGCGACCCTTGCGGTCGCCCGCAATCATGGCAACCTGCCTGCCTCTGGAAAATTCCGTCGGAAAAAAACAAACCACATCGTCTTAATCGGCCTTGCCAAAAGCGACGAAACTATAGTCATAAAAACAAAAAATTCATTTCAACAAATCAACCTTCCAAAAAACTCTCAAGCCTTAAATCTTCTCCGTCACCTTCGCGACGAATCTCACCGCTTTGCCAATAAATACCGCAAAGAATTAATGTCGCTTCTTTTGTAGGGGCGACCCTTGCGGTCGCCCGCAGTCATGACAACGTGTCCGCTTCTGGAAGATCACTTCGTTCCTTGTGATGACAGCATCAACTTTCTCATCTTTTCCAACCCTTTTTTAGCCTTTTCACTTTCAAAATGCTTTCTGGCCGGTTCTAGTTTTTCAACCAACCACTCGCTTAATGCACTCTTTAAATCCATCGGATGTAATTTTTCACTTTTATAATCATCTATCAAATCAGCAATTTTATAATAACTTACATCCCCTCCAAATCTTTCAGCCCTTTTCACCTTAAGTCCGTCCTTACTTTCACCTTCTCCCCAAAAAACCAAATTTTCCATCCAATTAATCAACGGATTAAACTCAATCTCTTTTGGTGGCCCATAAGCTTTTTTGACTTTTTCTCTGATTTCATCAGCAGTATCGTGTACAAAAATAGCACTACCTGGTTTTGACTTACTCATTTTTAAACTTTCTTCACTATTCTCGCCTGTAGTCGGTCCGCTTAATCCAGCAATCAAATTTTGGTGGATAGCAATCGGTGCTATTACTTTACCTTTGGCATTTTTAAGCGGATTAATTATCAATTTCTTTGCCACTTGTCGAGCTATCACATGAGCTTTTCTTTGGTCCGTTCCGGCATGAGCTAAATTAACCCCCATAGTAAAAATGTCAGCTACCTGAAGCGGGGGATAAAAAAGAGTGGCCATATCAACATCCTTGCCCTGCATTTTTCCCATAATCGAAATTGATCTTAAATTTCGTGACAAAGTCACATGCTTACCCACTTCCATAAAAGTTTCCCAGTGGACAATATTATCTGTGTACAATTCTTTTCCGGTAATAAATTCAATTTGGCTTTCATCAACCCCAAAACATTTTAAAGAAGCAATCAGTCCCTCTTTAAAATAATTTTCTGTTGCCCAGCGAATATTTTCCCAATTTCCGCCTAATTTATTATTTAAATAAGAATGAAAATCAGCCAAAAAAATTTGACATTTAACTCCGGCTTTTACAAAATCAGCAATTTTACCCATCGAAATCAACCCAGTCCCCAAATGCACCATTCCCGAAATTTCAAAACCGATATAGTGCTTCAACTCTGTCCCATTTCCCAGCAATTCCTTCAACTCCTTCTCAACCAACACCTCCTGACAATTTCTGGTAATTAATTTCAATCTTTCATCAACAGTCATAACCGGATTATAGCTTATTAGAAAAACAATTGTAGGGGCGACCCTTGCGGTCGCCCGCAGGGGGAACGGCACACACACCGTCATCCTGAGTCCGATCAGTCGGACGAAGGATCCCCTTGGGATTCTTCGCTACACTCAGAATGACGAATAAAATAAAAAAGTTTTGAATTTATTTAAAAATTAAAAATTAGAAATTAAAAATTTACCAGTTCTCCAAACACCAGCAGTCTCTTCCAATTGGTTCCAATCGGCCAGCAGGTCTGAAGTATCAAAACATCTCTACTTGCATCACTGTAACTAAGATATTCAGTTTCTCCTCCTTCCACTACTTTTTTATCATAAACCCTATAAACATATTCCTTCCCGTCAATATCCACAATAATCTCATCGTCATCTTCCATTTCACCAAGCAAATAAAAAGTTGAATTTTTTCGTACCGACCCTGCTCCCAGTTCGGTAGAATGAGCAAAAATATATGACATTTTACCTTTACCGCTTCCAGGCAAAGCACTTCCCTTGGCATGAACAATCCATCCTTCACTCAAAACTTCTTTAAATTTTTTCTCATCAAAAGGGGAAACACCAACCTTTACATCAGCCACGGCTCCAATTTTATCTATTCTTATCTTAAAACTTTCAATTTTTTTTATCTCTCTGATTGTAGGTTGCAACTCTACACTTGTTATTGGCTTAACTGTTGGCTTGGGTTGCAAATTCAGGTTCGTTTTATCGAAATGATATTTAAAAATAACTCTAACCAGAGGTCCATATAAATAAAAAGCGTAAAACAACAGAAAAACCAACAACAAGTTTGATACGTAAAAAATATGTCTTTTTACACCAGATGGGTTACTAAAAATCACACCTGATTTCCCCTTGATTTTAACTTTTCGCTTATGTGGTGTAACTCTAAAAAATTCCAATATTTCCATTATTTTAAATTTAAAAAGCATTGACAAAATGTTCATTCTATTCTAACATCACTACCATGACGCTAAAAAGCAACAACAAAGAGAAAAAACTCTACACACCCAATTTTGGGATTTTGTTTTGCGTCAACACTATTCGCCTCTCTATTAAAGCTTAAGAGGGTTGTCAAAAAAAACAACCGTCTAAGTTTAAAAAAGGAGAGGTTTTAATTTTTTAAATAAAGATGAACCAAATATTACTAACACAAAAGGGCTTCGAAAAACTAAGCCAGGAGTTACAGGAATTAAAATCCAAAAAAGATCTTTTAGTTTCTCGAATAGAGGAAGTAGCTCAGCCGGATGAGTCCGGAGAAGATGGTTTGGCTGTTCAGTTAAAAGAGGAATTGGCATTAATTAGCTCCAAGCTAGAAAAACTTGAAGAAGTTTTGGCCATCGCCAAAATAATAAGCGGAAACATTAATACAAACCAAGTTGAAATTGGTACCAAAGTCAGAATCAAATTGCAGGACAAAGCCGAAAAAGAATTTTTTATCGTCAGCAAATACGAAGCTGATCCGGCTCGACAAATGATTTCGGATCAATCCCCATTGGGGGAAGCTTTGTTAGGTAAAAAAGTCAACGAAAGCATAGACTTTGAAGCTCCAATTGGCAAATTAACTTACAAAATCGTTTCTATTGCCTCAATCGTGTAAAATTAAGATAATGAACCAGACAAAACTGCGTCAAATCCGTAACCTCCGTTTAGAAAAAATAAAAAAACTTAAAGAACTAGGCATTGATCCTTACCCTAATTCTTACGACAAAAAACACAGCGTCTCGTACTGTTGCCAAAATTTAAACAAGCAAGTCAAAACCGCCGGCAGATTAATGAGTTTACGTGGCCATGGTCGAATTCTTTTTGCTGATATTCAAGACGAAACAGGTAAAATCCAACTTTTTTTTCAGGAAAAAAACTTAGGTAAGGATAAATTTAAAATACTTAAATTAATAGACAGAGGAGACTTTATTGGTGTTGAAGGAAAAGTGATCAAAACTTCGGCTGGAGAAATTACTATTGATATAAAAGATTTTCAACTTCTGACAAAAGCACTTCGTCCCTTACCTGACAAATGGCACGGCCTAAAAGACACCGAAGAACGTTTTCGAAAAAGATATTTAGATATTTTACTTGATTCAAAAGTTAGAAATTCCTTAAGAATTAGAAGCAATGTTGTCAGTTCTATCAGAAATTTTTTAGAAAAAAAAGGATTTATTGAGGTAGAAACTCCAGTTTTGCAACCAATTTATGGAGGTGCTTTTGCTAGACCTTTTACTACCCATCATAACGCTCTAAATTCTCAGTTTTATTTACGAATTTCTGATGAAATGTATTTAAAAAGACTTATTGTTGGGGGTTTTGAAAAAGTTTATGAGATTACAAAAGTATTTAGAAATGAAGGCATAGATCAACAACATAATCCCGAATTCACCATGTTTGAGGCAATGATAGCGTTTAAAGATTACAAATACGGTATGGATCTTATTGAAAAAATCATCGAACATGCCGCCATAAAAGTTCTTGGCACCACTGAATTAAAATATCAAGGAAAAAAGTTCAGTTTTAAACGTCCATGGGAGAAGTTGAGATTAGTGGAGGCAATACAAAAATACACAAAAATCGATCCCCTAACATGGAAAACAGTAAAAGATGCAAGAAATTCATTGCAGAATATAAAACTAAATGAAACTAAACACAAAGAACTTTCGGCCATGACATCTATCGGTGAAATTATAAATTTTACCTTTGAAGAATTAGTAGAAGAAAAATTAATACAACCGATTATAATTTATGATTACCCCGTTGAAATTTCTCCTTTGGCAAAAAAATGCAAAGATCCTCGATTTACGCAAAGATTTGAAATGTTTGCTTTTGGTTCAGAATTAGGAAACAATTACTCTGAATTAACCGATGCAGTTGACTTAAAAAAAAGATTTATTGAAGAGAAGAAAAGAGAAGAAGCTGGATTCGAAGAAGCACACCAAATAGATTATGATTATCTAGAAGCCATTGAACAGGGTTTTCCGCCCACTTGTGGTATCGCCATTGGAATCGACAGATTAATAAAACTATTTACAGATTCCAAATCTATTCGAGAAATTATCGCCTTCCCACTAATGAAACCAAAGATCAAACAGAAAAAAAAATCAAGAACGACTAAACCTAAAACACAAACTAAAGTTACTATGACTAAGTCAACTAAGAAAAACTATCCCAATCGTCAAAAATACCTAAACGCAGTAAAAAGCGAACTGGAAACAAATATCTTTTTTCACTCTTTGACCCTCGAAGCCTGTATGGGTGGAATTTACGACTATCTAAAAGAAAACAATCATATTGACGACAACGAACCAAGCAAAGAAGATTGGCTTTTGGCCGGACTGGTTCACGATATTGATTATTCAGGAGAGTTAAAAGACCAACACCCGGCTAATACCAAACAAATTTTAGCCAAACACAATCTGGAAATTTCTGACCTTGTTCATCAAATAGTTCTGGCTCATGATGGTAGAGAAAAAATAAAATACGACTCAAAAGCCAAGTGGGCCATTCTTTGCGCTGATTCTCTAACGGGTTTAATTGTTGCCGTAGCTCTCGTATATCCTTCCAAAAAACTAGCTGATGTCAAACTCTCATCTATTACTAAACGCTTCAAAAAGGAACCACGTTTTGCCGCCGGCACCAGAAGAGAAGAAGTAATGCTGTGTGAAAAAAAAGATGGTCTAAATATTCCCATCGACAAATTCATCGAAGTCTGTTTTCTATCTATGCAATCCATCGCCGACCAAATCAGATTATAACTGTCATCCCGCCGTGTCTGCCTTTGGAGGAAACGTAGTTTCTTGTCATTCCGACCGAAGTGGAGGAATCTCTCGCGAATGCGAGGTATCCCGCTGTAGCGGGATTTCTCAAACAAGTTGAGAGATCTTTTGACTTCTCCGCCAATTGGCGGATTCGCTCAAGATGACATCGTTGTTTTATTATCCCACCATATTTTCCAATCAATCGAACTCCTCGCAACGACAATTAGTTTCTTTGGTTTTTTTTGGAAATTCAAATTTTAAATTTGAGATTTAACAAAGTTGCTATTAATCTGCGGGTATAAAAATACCTTTTCCCTGTTAAAATAAATTAATAAAATGCTTGATAAAAATTTTGTAAACGATAACCTTGATTTGATCAAAAAAGCCCTTAAAGACAGACAAATAAAGTTAGACCTTTTAGGTGATTTTTCCGTTTTTTTTCAACAAAGAAAAAAACTCATTAATCAAATTGATCAGCTTAAATACCAGCAAAACCAAATCTCAAAAAACATAAAAAACAAACCAAGTGAAGAACAAATCCAAAATGGTCTGAGCTTAAAAAAACAATTAAAAAAATTAACTCCACTCTTTAAAGAATCTGAAGAAAAGCTACAAAAAATACTGGAGAAAATTCCAAACATACCAGCCAGCGATGTTCCCATAGGAAAAGACGACAGTGAAAATATAGTCATAAAAACATGGGGTAAAAAACCAGATTTCGATTTCAAGCCACTCGATCATGTTCAGCTCGGCGAAAAATTAGATATCATAGATATCAAAAGAGCCTCCAAGGTTTCTGGTTCCCGTTTTGGTTATTTCAAAAACCAAGCAGCCGTTTTGGAAATGTCTTTGATGTTTTACGTCTTTAAAAAGTTAACCCAAAAAGGCTTTATTTCAATGATCCCACC
Organism: Patescibacteria group bacterium; assembly: GCA_018902845.1. Lineage (GTDB taxonomy): Bacteria > Patescibacteriota > Microgenomatia > UBA12405 > UBA12405 > JAHIPV01. The sequence continues at coordinate 129,128 of JAHIPV010000020.1, read as the reverse complement.
TGCCATGATCAAAGCAAGTTCAGAATGGAAAATGGGCTATACCGATACTAACAATCTAAACAATGCTTATTATCATCTATCAAGCGATGACTTAGTTTTTATCAGTAGTTCCGAACATTCAGTGGTTCCTTACCACATGGACGAAATTTTGGAAGCCAAAAAACTGCCCTTAAAATATGTCAATTTTTCTCCCTGTTTTCGCCGCGAAGCCGGTACTTATGGCAAGGATACTCAAGGACTTTTTCGTGTCCATTTTTTTAACAAAGTCGAAATGAACATATTTACTCTTCCAGATACAAAAATCTCAGACGCCGTTTGTAAAGAAATGCTTTCTATTCAAGAAGAAATAATGCAGGACTTGGAAATTCCCTATCAAGTTATGAATTGTTGCACCGGAGACTTGCCCCAACCAAATCGAAAAATGTATGATATTAACGCTTGGTTCCCCAGTCAAAATAAATACAAAGAAACCCATTCTTGTAGTAATTGCACCGACTATCAAGCCCGGCGCCTTAATATAAAAACAAAAATAAACGGGCAATCCCAGTTTGTTCACATTCTAAATGCTACCGCCATTACTGACAGAGCTCTTATTGCTATTTTAGAAAACAACCAGCAAAAAGATACTTCTATAAAAATTCCTCAAGTTTTAATTCCATTTACCAATTTCCAATTTATATCCCCCAACAAAAACAACTAATGAAAAAGATTTATAAACCAATAATCTTTTTTATTGCCACAACTACAATTCTCTACTTATTAAATAAGTTAATTTCCTCCAGTCGTTTTAGTCAATTCGGTATTCCATCTATAAAACAAAACACAGAACTTCAAAGCGATCAGATTTCTCCAACCCTTTCTTCTTTGTCTAATTACAACATTAACCCGCCAAACGGAACACTTTTTGCCAAAGATTTTCAAATTAGTCTGCAATCATCTGATCTTGAAACCAGTAACCAGCAAATTCAATCTTTACTAAAAGACTTAAATGCCAAAATTATTTCAATCCAAATTTTTAATCAAAAAGATAAACAAGAAGGAGCATTATTAATCCACCTACCCGTCGAAAATTCAGATCTATTTGTTTCTTTACTAAAAGACTCAGGACATCAGTTTTTATCAGAAAAAATTCAAAACAATGACCTTGCCAAAAAACAAAAACAACTCCAGGAAAAAATTAATTCTTTAAAGGAAAACAACCAGCAATTAAGTTCTCTTCTTGGCAAAAATACAAATATAGATTTTTTAAAAATCCAATCAGAAATAATTGAAAATCAAAGAATTATAAACGAGAGCAAAGAACAGCTGGATTCAATTTCAGTTTTTATCAATACAGCCAAATTTACAATAACTTTAACTAAACCGGAAAAAGAAATTCAATCTTCTCTTAGTACACTAAAATCAGCCGGAAAGCTCCTATTAAAAATCTCCAAACTGGTTCTCAACATAACCATTTGGATTTTGGTTCTATCCTCACCCATTTTCTTTCTGCTATTTCTTATCTTTTGGCTTTTTAAAAAGATAACCAAAAAGTAGGGGCGACCCTTGCGGTCGCCCGTCTAGAATAACTGCTTAAAATTAGAGGAGCCACGCAAGTGAAAGCCTCGTTTAAATCTTTAGATTTATTACGGGGCCACCAACCCTGTTGCATAAACACCAACAGGGTTTGTTTTGTATAATACCCCTATGTTCTCAATCTTAAAAAATCTTTTTGATTTCAACACCAAAAAACTAAAAAGCTACCAACCAATAATCGCCAAAATAAATTCTCTAGAACCGGAAATACAAAAGCTTTCCGACCAGAAACTAAAAGCCAAAACTCAATATTTCAAAAAACAACTTAAAAACGGCAAAAGATTGGATGATATTTTACCTCAAGCCTTTGCAGTTGTACGTGAATCAATCAGAAGGAATCTTGGCGAAAGAGCCTACGATGTCCAACTTATGTCAGCCATCTGCCTTCACCAGGGTTCCATAGCCGAACAAAGAACCGGCGAAGGCAAAACTCACTCGGTTATTTTCCCCGCTTATTTAAACAGTCTAACGGGTGACGGTGTCCATATAATTACCCCAAACGATTATTTAACCCGGCTCGGCACCGGCTGGTATGCTCCCGCCCTACAAGCCCTGGGGGTTTCAGTTGCCGGTATTATTCATGAAAAATCTTTCCTTTACGATCCTGACTATAGTGACCCGGAAGAAAAAATTGACGATAGATTAGCTCACTTAAAAGCCATTAAAAGAAAAGAGGCTTATCTTGCCGATATTACTTATGGCACCAACAATGAATTCGGTTTTGATTACCTTCGCGACCATATGGCCAGAGATCAATCACAGGTAGTTCAACGGCCTCATAATTATGCCATCGTAGACGAAGTTGACTTTGTTTTAATAGACGAAGCCAGAACTCCTCTAATAATTTCTTCTCCCAACACAGCTCCTACCGACAAATACTATAAATACGCCCAAATTGCCAATCAGCTCCAAGATACAGACTATATCATTGACGAAAAATCCAAATCTGCCACTCTGTCTGAATACGGCATCAGAAAAATAGAACGCATTATTAAAGTAAAAAATCTTTATGAAGAGTCATTTGAAACTATTCATTATGTAGAAAACGCCATAAAGGCCAAAGCCATATTCAAAAAAGACAGAGAATATGTCATTAAAGACAATCAAGTAATTATTGTTGACGAGTTTACCGGTCGGCTCATGTACGGAAGGCGCTGGTCTGACGGACTTCACCAGGCCGTAGAAGCCAAGGAAGGAGTTACAGTTCAAAAAGAATCGCAGACCTGGGCAACAATCACATTCCAAAATTATTTCAGGCTTTACAAAAAACTAGCCGGTATGACCGGTACCGCTGCCACTGAATCAGAAGAATTCAAACAAATTTACGATTTAGAAGTCATAATCATACCGACTAACAAACAAATTACCAGAATTGACACTCAGGATCTTATATACAAAAACCAGCGGGCCAAATACGCTGCTATTGCCGCCAAGGTTTACGAATTACATCAAAAAGGTCAGCCTGTTCTTGTTGGCACCACCTCAGTAGAAAAAAACCAAATAGTTTCTTCACTTCTTAAAAAGAAAAATATTCCATTTCAAGTTTTAAATGCAAAAAACCACGATTCTGAAGCCCAAATTATAGCCAATGCAGGTAAAAAGGGTTCCGTAACTGTGGCCACAAATATGGCCGGCAGAGGAGTTGACATTGTTCTTGGTGGACCAAAAGAAGACGACCCAAAAACATGGCAAAAAAGACATGACGAAATAATCAGCCTGGGTGGCTTGCACGTTATTGGAACCGAAAGGCATGAGTCCAGAAGAATTGATAATCAACTTAGGGGTAGGGCAGGCAGGCAAGGAGACCCGGGTTATTCTCAGTTTTACATTGCCCTGGATGACGATCTTATGCGTGTCTTTGGTGGCGACAAAATCAGTTCTCTTATGACTAAATTCAATATGCCCGAAGATGCCCCCCTAACTCATCCATTAGTATCAAAATCAATTGAACAAATTCAAATCAAGGTTGAAGGCTACCACTTTGATATCAGAAAAAATCTGGTCGAATACGACAATGTTATCAACAAACAAAGACAAATTGTGTACTCTCTCAGAGAAGCCACCTTGCTAAATGCTTTGAATTCACCACAAAAAAATGAAATTGAACTCTTTAGTCGTTTGGAAAAGCAAATAGAAATTATTCAAAATCTTTCCTACAGTTCAATTGACAACAAACCAAGCTACCAAAAATTTTTATTAGAATTCTCAGAAATTCTACCCTTAAATCCATCAAATCGATCTCTCTTAAAAAAAGAGTTAAAAAAATCTCAAAATCCAAAAAGTCTACTTCTGGATAAATTAAAAAAAGCTTGGAAGCAAAGAGTCTCTTATTTTGGCCAAGAGATCAATAACGATATCTTAAAATTTGCCATTTTAAGTACCCTTGATCCTCTGTGGATAGAGCATTTAACTGCTCTAGATAATCTCAGGGATGGAGTTCGTTTGCGTAGTTATGCCCAAAAAGATCCCTTGGTCGAATATAGAAATGAAGGTTTTGAAATGTTTCAAAAACTAATGGGTCAATTTGAATACAACTTAGTTAGAAAAATTTTTAGAATCCAACCAAACAACACGCAATCACCAGTCGAATCTCTTCAAAATGTCTCCGAGGGCAGGGGACAGGAAATAGATCTAAGTCAGTCAACTGAGTCCATATCCAAATCGGCTCAAAATAACCAAAATCAGGGAATCGTTATTAAACCTGTCAATTCAGAAAACAAAGCTCCAAACAGGAATAGTCCCTGCCCGTGTAACAGTGGTAAAAAATACAAAAAATGCTGCTATCCCAAATTCGGCTAAATCTAACATCTTCCAATATCTCCTAATATCATCTAACATTATCTAACAGACTGTCATCCCGAGCGAAGCCGAGGGATCTCTCGCGAATGCGAGGTCTCCAGTGAAATTGGAGTTTAGTAGTCTATATATGCCCATAGTTTTCATAAAATGTTAGATTTCAAATATAAACAAACTTCATCAATAAAAAAACTTCTTATTAAAATCGAAGCGCTAAAAATCGTTTTTAATCAACAAGAAATACCCACACAAATCCAAAAAAATCTTCGTCGTCAGTCATTATTAAAAAGTTCACTTTTTTCAGCCAAAATCGAAGGCAATCCTCTAACTCTAAATTCCATAAATGCAATTTCCAAAAAAAAAGCACCAAAAAATTTACACAAACTGGAACTTTTTAATTTACAAAAAGCATATAAATTCATTTCCTCAAAAAAAGCGCCAAAAAAACTAACTCTCAAATTTGTCCGCCAGCTTCACATGCTGATTTTAAAAAACATAAATTACAAAGCCGGTCAATTTAGAACAGAACCGTGGGCTATTTTTAACCAAGCAGGAATTGCTGTTTATCTGGCTCCGGCCCATTTCAAAGTTCCACAACTCACCAAAAAACTTATTCAAACCAGTAATGCATCAAAACATCATGTTTGTGTAAATTCTGCCATCACCCAATTCCTTTTTGAAAAAATTCATCCGTTTGCAGATGGTAACGGCAGAGCCGGTCGTCTTCTTTCTGCTTTTATATTAAACAAAGGAGGCTTTGGATTAAAAGGCTTAATCTCTTTTGAGCAATACATAGATAAACATAGAGAATTGTATTATCAAACACTGGAATCGAACAAAAACACTACTCCGTTTGTTGAATTTTTCCTAAAATCTCTAATTTCTCAAACCGAATCTCTTTTAAAAAAATTGACAAACACCACCAAGCCCTTGCCCGAAGATTTTCTTCCTCCCCGCCGTAGTGAAATTGTAAAAATTCTAAAAGATCATCCATATTCTTCCTTTAATTTCATCTCTCGTCGTTTCCCCGCCATAAACCCAAAAACGCTTCATTATGATATAAAAAAACTTCAAGATCAAAACTTTATTATCAAAATCGGCGTCACTCGTGCCGCCACCTACAAAGCAAAACAAAAACCTTGTGCAACCGAGCTTGCCAAGGCCACGTTTGACGTGGACTCGGTCATTGCCAAATTTTTGTAGGGGCGACCCTTGCGGTCGCCCGCAAACGTGGCAACCTGTCCGCCTCTGGAGGATCCTATTGAAATTTTGTCAAAGTTATCCAGTAATCCAGTTGTCTAGTTGTCCAGTAATCTAGCTGTCCAATAAGCTATAATAACTCCTATGCATTTTTCCAAAGTCACCACTAAATCAGCCAAAATAATTCTGGATTCAATAAAAAAATCCAAAAACATCCTCCTTCATCTTCACCCCAGTCCAGACGGCGATTCAGTCGGATCTACCCTAGCCATGTACCATTTTTTAAAAAATATTGGCAAAAAAGTAACTCTGATAAAAGGAGATTCAAGCTTACCGCAATATTTAAGCTCTTTACCTGGATTCCAAAAAATAAGTAAAAAAAACTTTTTCCAAATTGACTTAAACAAATTTGATCTTTTTTTGATACTTGATGCATCTTCAAAAAGTCGTATTTCTCAAACTCAAAAAATCATTTTTCCCAAAAAACTTATAACAATTGTAATCGATCACCATCCGTTTGAAGGTAAATTCACCGACATTTCTCTCACTAATACATCCTCCTCTGCCACTTGCCAGTTAGTTTATAAATTATTTCAAGAATGGAAGGCAAAAATAACACCAAAAATCGCAATCAATCTTTTTATTGGTATTTTTCACGATACCGGTGGATTCAAATATTTTCCCATGGATTACAACTCATTCAATATAATTTCAAAATTATCAAAAATTTGCCCTAATTTTACAGATTATATTTTTGAAATGGAAAACAATAATAAACCGGAGGAAATCTTTTTTAAAGCACTAGCCCTAAACTCTCTTAAAATGTATTTCAAAAATAATGTTGTAATCTCTGCACTTTCACTTAAAAAATTACAAAAAAACAAACTACAACATGCAAACAAATCAAACATCAGCAATATATTAAAATCGGTTACTGGCTGGAATATTGGAATTTGTATTGTCGAAGTAGAACCCAATCTTTGCAATCTAAGCATGCGAACTCGTGATTCAAAAAAATACGATCTTTCTAAAATCGCCACGGCTCTGGGAGGAGGAGGCCATCCGACCGCCGCCGGCGCCCAAGTCAAAAAGTCTCTTCCTCAAGTCAAAAAACTTCTTCTAAAAACCATCCAATCCCTCCACCCATCTTTAGGCCAACCCTAACTCCTGCAAAGTCGAGTTTGACTCGATCAATCCCTCCACCCCCACCTCGGCCAACCATAATTCCTATCATTGCACGAATTTTTTGTAGGGGCGACCCTTGCGGTCGCCCGCAGACATGGCAACGTGTCCACCTCTGGAGGATCCCGTCGAAATCAATTTTGCCTTAAAATCTTTTTAATGCCAAAATAAACAAAATAATGTCAAATATGGATTGTATTTTTTGTAAAATAGTCAAAAACCAAATTCCTTGTTACAAAACATACGAAGACAACCATTTTCTTGGTTTTTTAGACATTAAACCGTTAAGTATCGGCAACAGCCTTTTAATTCCCAAAAAACATTATCCCTGGGTTTATGATGTACCAAATTTTGGTAAATATTGGCAAGTGGCTCAGAAACTGGCCATAACTACCCAAAAAATCGTTAAAGCTGATTTTATTAGCTTTCTTACTTTAGGACTGGAAGTTCCCCATGCCCATATTAGAATTATTCCAAGATGGCTAAACGACCATCACCGCAACAAAGGCATCGACGCTACAAATATAGTCAAAATTTCAAAAAAACAAATGATCAAAATCGCTGATAAAATATATAAATCAATTAAATAATTTTCTTATCCTTTTAATTTCTTTAATTAATATAGTCTTCATTTTTTTTCTGTCTTTAATTTCGGCTATCATCAAAATATCCAAATTTAACGCTGCCGTCATTCTTTCTAACAAAGCCAAATGGTAATTTTTACTCTGTTTCTTGGCCTCTTTAGTATTACTCATCACTTCTTTCCACCACTCAATTTGTTTTTTTATTTTTTCAATATTTTCATGAGCAATACTTAATAAATACCATTCATAAGCAAAAACTAAATCATACAACGGCCATCTGTATTTCCAAAACAAATTAGAAAATATCACCACTTTTCCTTTAAATTTAATCAAATCGTGGCAAGATAAATGACCATGAAGAAAAACAGGCTCAATTTTTTTAAATTTCCTGTCTAAAAATAAAACAGTTTTTTTAATTAATTTTTCATCTTCAACCTTAATAAGTTCCTTTCCTTCTGAATCCTCTCTTATTTTCACTAACTTACTAAAAGAAGAAAAATAAGAAATATTTTTTTCAGGTCTACTCAACCATGCTTTATTAACACAATTTTTTTTATATTCTTCCCAAACATCAAAAAATTCCTTAATTTGCCTCTTGCTTGCCAATTTACCTGACTCAATTATTTTTTTACCCTTAACATCTTCCATAACAATCACCTCCCATTCCTGGCCAATTTTTCTTGGAAAATATTTAATTATCCTTGGTGCTCGAATCAATTTACTTTTATTTTGTTTTTTAAAATTGTTAATCATATCAATCTCATTTATCTCCGGTTTTGGCCCCTGAACCTTTACTACTACTTTCTCTTTTTTTATTTCTCCTTTCATTACAAAAGCTCCAACGCCTTTAGTAAAATATCTACTCTTATAAATAATCTCTTTTAATACAAAACCGGTTTTTTGGCTAATACTTTTGATAATCTCATCTTCTTTCTTTTCTAAATCAATTTTTTTAAAATAATCATCAACTGGACTGATAGCTTTTTGTTTCATGTTTAGATTATACTTAAAACATCATGGAAGAAGAAACGGGGTTAACCCAACAGCTCAAGAACCTAAACAACAAACTCGACGAATTTGGCAACAAAAACAAATTCATGATTTATTCTGCTAATCCACTCAAATTTGCTTGGGCTAACTTCACCGCCGGTATTTTCTTTTCCTTGGGACGACTTTTTGGCAGTATTGTAATTTTTGCAGCCACAATTTATATTTTTTCCAAAATGAATCTTGGTAATTTTTTTAGTAATTGGATGGAAAATACAATGAGTCAGGTTAACTGGGAAAAAGTCATACCTCAACCCAAAATGCAACTCGACTTAAATGACTTAGACCTAGATCAATTTAATCAAAAAAATCTTAATTATTAAGTTTGTCATCCCGAGCGTAGTCGAGGGATCTCCCAACCTCCCAATCTTTTTTAGAAGCTAGTGGTCAAGAGATTTCTCCGCTTTGGTCGAAATGACAAAACTAAGCAAATTACAAAGCTTATATCTTTTTATCTCGCTATTCTTGTTTTCTTTTGAATTTATTGGCCTTTTTTTTCTTTTTTTAAAAAAACTAAAACAAAAACCCACTCAAATCTCTCCAAACTCCCAAACCCAATCCTTTACACCTCAAACCACCGGCACACCAGTCTCGCCTTCTGTTACTCAGCCTTCTCTTCCCCAATCCAAGCTAATTAAAACTACCTTTGTAGAACAAGCCCCGCAAAAAAACTGGGATCAGCCCTGGCAAGACGCTTGTGAAGAAGCCGCTCTTTTAACCCTTGATTTTTATTACAAAAACCAAAAGCCGTCTGAAAAACAAATAGTCCAATCAATCCTATCTATGATTGATTACGAAAAACAACAAGACTTTACCAAAGACGTTAATTTACAGCAAATGGCCCGAATTGCCAAAAATTATTTGAACTATCAAACAGAAATTATTGATAATCCTACTATCGACCAAATCAAGAACTATATTTCCCAAAATATCCCTATAATAATTCCGGCTAATGGTAAAACCCTTTTTAAAGAAAACAAACATTTTAATGACGGTGGTCCTTATTATCACAATCTGGTCATTCTGGGCTATGACGATAACAATTCCCAATTTACTGTTCATGACGTTGGCACTCGCCACGGCGCTTATTTTAAATACTCTTACTCCCTGTTAATGGAATCAATCCACGATTTTCCAGCTTCAGGCAAAAAAGAAGATATCAACCTAGGTCACAAAAAAATTCTAATAATTTTCCCATCACTCTAAAAATTTTTGTAGGGGCGACCCTTGCGGTCGCCCGCAACAAGCAGAGTTTAAATCAAACTGCTATACTACCTCATATGAAACAAAACCAAGCCAAAGCGCAGTCACCCGAAGGGGGAAAAGCGATTTTAATTCTTCCATTTTTAGCCTCTCTATTTTTCCTCTCCGCCTGCACTCTTTTGCCCAAAAAAGCAGAAATCCCAGAAGAGACAGATCGGCCTTCCTCACTTCCTGATTCAAGCCAATCAACAGTTAATAATCAAACCCAACCAAATATGCCAAATGATCAAAACCCAATAATCGGACTAAAAACCAAAAACGGTCAAATAATTATAAAACTTTACGCTGATAAATGCCCCAATACAGTCAAAAATTTCTTAGAAAAAGTTAATTCAGGCTTTTACGACAATCTTAAATTTCACCGTGTTATAGATGGTTTCATGGCCCAAGGCGGAGACCCATTGGGAACTGGTACCGGTGGCGGTAAGCAAAAATCAGAGTTAAACAATCTTCCTTTTGTTCGTGGTAGTCTAGGTCTTGCCAGAACCGCCGACACAAAAGAATATAGCAACGATTCTCAGTTTTTCATTTGTTTTAAAACGGAAGGTTGCCGGCATTTAACCAATGATTATGTCAATTTTGGTGAAGTTGTCTCCGGCCTCGAAATTCTTGATCAAATTCAACAAGACGATCTAATTCTCGAAATCACCACCCAAACGAAATAGCTTATTTTTACCTGATTTGCTAAACTATAGTATATGCAAACTCAAATTCTAAACTATCGGATCATTATCAGCCCGGACACACAAACAGGAACCAACAAGCCAGGCTATACTGCCTTGTGTCCTACACTGGGTGTCGCTGATGATGGTGACACTATTGAAAAGGCTTTAACTAATGTTAAAAATGCTATCCAGCTTTATATAGATAGTCTTGTTGAAGATAATCAACCTGTTCCTCTTGATAAACCCGAACAAGATATTATTACCACCACCCAAATCAGTACTCCTTTCCCTTTTCAGTTTGCTTGAAGCTTAAATGACTAAATTGCCCCAGATAAAACCAAGAAAAATTGAAAAAGTACTTATTAAACTCAATTTTATTTCCCGTCAAGGTAAAGGTAGTCATGTGGTTTTTAAACATCACGATGGTCGAAGAACGGTTATCCCTGTTCACAATCGTCCTGTCAGAACTGGTACCTTAAGAGCAATTCTAAAACAAATTGAAATATCAGTTGAAGACTTTTTAAAACTTATCAAAAAATAAAACTTCTCAGTGCTAAAATAGTTTGTGGCCAAGCGTAAAAAAAAGAGAATCAAAAAAACAAAAGAACCGTTCAGATTGAGTCTTCAGCACATCATCAGAATTACTCTTTTTTTGTTCATAATTTTCGGGGTAATTTCCTTAATTAACAAAACTCCAAAAAAAAATTTTACAGATCCAACTGTTTCAAAAGAAGAAAGCCAACCAAACAACAATAATCTTGCCACTTTTTTATCCGATAACTTTGAAAAACTTCCAAACCCTACCAAAGAAAAAATACTCGGTGTCACTGATACAAAGATAGTCAAAAATATTTACACTTTTTTTGATACAATAAAAAAAGAAATTCCAAATTTTCCGCAAAAACAAATAAACAGTCTCAAGAAGTCAATCATAGACAACATTTATCAAGATATTACAAAAAACTTAGAAAATGATAAAAATAACACTAATTAACCAACCTGTCATCCCGAGCGAAGTCGAGGGATCTCTCAGCTTGTCTGAGATATCCGCCAAAGGCGGATTTCTGAAATAAATTCAGAGATTTCTCCATTTCAGTCGAAATGACAACACACTTATGACCCAACTACAAACAATAACAAAAAACATTCAAGATCTAAAAAACAAACTAGATTACGATAACAAACAAAAAACCCTAGAAACTCTCAAAAAACAATCCCTTCAAAACTCATTTTGGGATGATTCAACCAGCGCTCAATCAGTAATGAAACAAATTTCCCTGTTAGAAGAAACAGTTAACCAAATCGACGAAATTGAAACAAACATTCCAACTCTCCAAGGAATTTCAAAGCTACTTTCTCAAGAAACTGACGAAGAGCTAAAAAATAACTACAACAAAAATTTGCTTGAGTTAGAAAAACAAATCAAAGCTTTGGAATTAAAAACCTATTTATCCGGAAAATACGACGCCAACCAGGCCATTTTTTCCATCCACGCCGGTCAGGGAGGTACAGAAGCTATGGATTGGGCCTCAATACTCCAAAGAATGTATCAAAGATTCTTTGAAAAGAAAAAATGGAAATATCAACTCGTTGACATAATCACTGGAGAAGAAGCCGGCATAAAATCAGTTACGTTTAAAATATCAGCTAACTTTGCTTATGGTTTATTACGTCGCGAAGCTGGCGTTCATCGCTTGGTCAGATTATCACCATTTAACGCTGACAATCTTCGCCAAACCTCTTTTGCCAAAGTAGAGATTAACCCACTTTTTAACCGGCAAGACATACCACCCGTAAAGGATGAAGATATCGAATTCTCTGCTTTCAGATCAGGCGGTAGTGGGGGGCAAAATGTCAACAAAGTTTCTACCGCTGTCAGGCTTACTCATAAACCTACCGGCGTAACGGTTTCATCACAAAGCCAGCGCTCTCAACAACAAAACAGAGAACTAGCCATGGAAATGTTAACTTCAAAGGTCTGGGCCATAGAAGAAGAAAGAAGGGAAGCCGAAAAAAAACAAGTTAAAGGTAAAAACATAATGGCCAGTTGGGGTCATCAAATTAGATCCTATATCTTACATCCATATAAAATGGTAAAAGACCTAAGAACCAAACATGAAACATCCAATACCACAGCCGTTTTGGATGGTGATTTAGATGCATTTGTAGAGGCAGAATTAAAATTATGAAAAAAATAATTACCATACTACTCACATCTTCTTTTCTGTTTTTATCTTTATTTTTTATTTTTTTAACCCGTTTTTTTGTCAATTTTTCTTATTCCATAAACCATCAACCCCGGAAACTGATTACAAAACTAAAATCTTCATACCAGCAATCACAAAATTTACCCGCAAGTTTAAACTTTCTTCTGCTCGGTCTTGACAAGAGAGATGATTGGCTGGAAAAAACCTCAGTTACCGATACAATTCTGTTTCTTTCTTTAAACCTAAGCAACCAACAAATCCACCTAATCTCTCTGCCAAGAGATTTATGGACTCAAGAGTCAATGTCCAAAATAAACGCCATATACCCACAGGCAAAAGAAACAGAAAAAGATTACCTTTCTTCTATCCAAAAAAAATTCAGTAATCTAACCGGACAAAAGATAGATGGAATTTTGATTATAAAAACCGACAGCTTCACACAAATACCTGCACTTGTTGGTCCAATCAACGTTTATTTAGAAAATGCTTTTACGGATGATCAATACCCAGACCCTTGTTATATCAAAGACCCTCAAAAATGCCCTAAACCCTACATGACAATAAATTTCGATCAAGGATGGAATAAACTCGACGAAAACAACATCACTCCTTTTGTCAAATCTCGTAAAAATGCCGATACAGCCACTAACGGCGGTACCGACATAGGCCGATCTCAACGGCAACAGCTTTTGATAGAAGCTTTGTTTACAAAAATAAAAGATAATAACTTCATTTTTAAACCGGATAATATTTCCAAGCTTTATAATTTTTGGAAAAGTCAAACCGATAGCAACATAACAGATGAATTTTTATTAAGTATTCTTTTTAATCTAAAAAAAGGTATATTTAAACTTGATCTAAAAAAACACCAAATTCCCATCGGTCTTGATAAGTTTGATGAATCTGGGGTTATATATCATCCCGATTATTTCACAAACAAAGCCTGGGTATTTCTTCCTAGTTTTGACAATATAACTAATCTGCAAAATTTCATTTCTCAATCTATAAAATGAGATTATTAAATGACAAAAACCATTACTCAACAGTTGCCAAACAATGCTATACTTTTATAACCTTTTATTAATTTTTTGTAATTTATGCAAATACCAAGCCTTTTAGATTCAAAAGAAATTGCACCAGACAGTACAGAAATATTTAACAATGAAGCAAAACAGACAAAAAGAAAATTTCCAGTTTCGGCAATTTTAGTAATTTTTTCAGCTATTTTTGTAGGTTTTTGGTTGTCTCGTTTTTTTCCCAGTAACAAAACAGCATCGGAATCTCAAAAAACAGAAGAATTAGTTTCTGCCAAAAATATCGAAAAAACCGAAGACATCAAAACTGGTATCGTCTATGGAGAGGCCGAAAAATCTTTTAAAGATTCAGCTACCGGAACTCTAATAGAAGGAAGTATTAATGGTGTTGGGACCCACATTCTGGAAAGAGAAGGGGGTGAATCTCAAAGGGCATCTTTAACCTCATCAGTTCTGGATTTGGATCTTTTTATTGGACGTAAAGTAGAAATAAAAGGTGAAACCAATGCCTCCGATAAAACCTCTTGGCTTTTGGATGTAGGCAGTGTTAAAGTGCTAGAGTAACCCTCTGTCATCCCGAGCGAAGTCGAGGGATCTCATAACCACAAAATAAAAAAAATAATAATTTACATGGAAATATTTACCAGCTTTTACCAAGAATGAAAATAAAATTTAAAAAAGTTTCCAAAAATTACGGTATCGTTTCAGCACTAAAAAAAACAAATTTCTCAATTAATGACGGAGAGTTTCTTCTTTTAATTGGGCCAAGCGGGGCCGGTAAATCAACCATATTAAAATTAATCCTAGGACAAATAAAACCAAGTTACGGGCAAATTCTTATAAATGGAACTATTTGGGGAAATAACAAAAAAGCAATCGATCAAACCAGAAGAAAAATCGGAGTGATTTTTCAAGATTATCAGCTCATTCCCGACAAAAGCATAGAAGAAAATATTGCCTTAGCTCTTGATATAGTTTCGTATCCCAAAAATCGAATTCAAACCAGAATTGATCAAGTCATAGAACAAGTTGATCTTTCTACTCGAAGGTTTCTGTTTCCATCACAGTTATCCGGCGGGGAATTGCAAAGAACTGCTCTGGCACGAGCATTAGCCATAGAACCAGAAGTAATTTTGGCCGATGAACCGACCGGCAATTTAGATATAGATAATTCTTGGAAATTAATAAAACTTCTTAAAGAAATCAACAAATCAACCGGTACTACCATCATTTTAGCAACACACGACCTTGATCTTATAGAATCATTAAATACTCGAACCATTAGCATAAAAAACGGAGCAATAGTCAAAGACACCGCCAAAACAACCAAATAATTTTTTCCAGTCATCCAGTCATCCAGTCATCCAGTCATCTAGTCATCTAGTCATCCAACATATATACTTAAATCATGTCCACCTCTAAAACCACCTGGCACCACATCAGAAGATCTCCGTTTCAAAGCTTAGCTGCCATAAGCACTTTAGCCTTCAGTTTTTTTGTCTTTTCCGCTTTCTATATCATTAGCTCCGGATTGTCTTCTACTCTAAAATTTTTTGAATCAAAACCAGAAATCACTATCTTCCTAAAAGACGGACTTGATAAAGACACCGTTGAATCAATTCAAAAAGAAATCAGTAGCTATCCAGATCTAAAAGAAATCAGGTTTATTTCAAAAGAAAAAGCCTTGGAAATCTACAAAGAACAAAACAAGGATAACCAAATGCTAACTGAAATGGTTACTGCCAGTATTTTACCGGCATCTTTTGAAATTTCAGCTTTAAATCCAAATATTCTTTCACAAATTGCTCAAAATTTCAGCCAAAAAAAAGACATAGTCGATGAAATAATCTATCAACAAGATGTTGTTCAATCTTTGATAACCTGGACTAACAATATTCGCCGTTTTGGAATTATTCTCGTTTCCGTTTTGGCAACCTTGGCCTTTTTCGTAATTTCTGTCATTATAGGCATGAAAATTACCAACAGAAAAGACGAAATTAAAATCAGTCGCCTTTTGGGAGCCTCCAGGTTTTATACCAAAAAAGCTTTCCTTCTTGAAGGGATAATTTATGGCATCCTTGGATCTTTTATCGGCTGGCTTATCGCCTCTTTATTGGCCTATCATTTTGCTAACGATATTAACAACTTTTTTAAACCCGTTACCTTTATCCGGTTTGATTTAAATTATTATCTAAAAATCCTAGGCATTGCCAATTTAGCCGGAGTAACCATTTCTTATCTTGCCAGTCTTGTAGGAGTTAGAAGATATATTAAATGATAAAACGGGTGAATAAAATAATCACCAGTATCAAGCATCACATCCAGTCATTGCGCCAGTTTTTTGTAGGGGCGACCCTTGCGGTCGCCCGCAAGTATGATACACCTGTCATTGCGAGGAAATCACGTTTAAATTTCTTAATTTATTACGTGACGACGTGGCAATCCCGTCGGAACTTTAAAAAAGCTTTTTTTTTATTTTTATCTCTCATTTTCTTTTTCTTTTTTTCTTTTTCCATTCAAGCTCAAAACACTCCTGGCGACATTCAAAACAAAATAGACCAATATACAGAAAAACTAATTCAACTTTCCAAAGAAAAAGACACTCTTTCTAACCAAATCAACTATCTTAATTCCCAGGTTCAGCTGACTTCTCTAAAAATTTCTCAAATAGAACAATCTATAGAAATTCTCAAAAAAGAAATTATCGAATTGACACAAGAAATTAATAAACTTGATGTTGATCTAAACAAGCTATCAAGTTTATTTTTGAGCCAAGTCAATGAAAATTACAAAATAAGTAAAAAAATTCCATCCATTAGTATTTTTTCCTCCAAAAGCTTTAACCACTTCTTTGAACAATATAAATATATTCAGGTTCTTCAAAAAGCCAACCAGCAAACCATGCTTAACCTGGAAACAGTCAGGACTAACTATGATATTCAAAAACAAAAAAAAGAACAAAAACAAGAAGAACTGGCCAACCTTCAAGAAACCCTGGACAGACAAAAAAAGGAATTGATTGGACAAAAAGCAGCCAAAGACAATCTTTTGGCTATTACCAAAAACGACGAAAAAACCTACCAAAAACTAAAATCAGAGGCAGAACAAGAACTAAGCGCTCTTTTAAAAGCTAAATTTGTTGGAAAAAGACAAGTTAGCAAAGGTGAACCTTTGGGAATAATGGGCAATACCGGATTTTCTCTTCCACCACCATCCCCCACGTGCCCTGATTGTGGTACACACTTACACTTTGGTCTTTATCAACTTAAAGAAGAAAATCTTTCTGTTTGGAGTTATTTTAATGACATAGACGCGCAGGAATATATTAATCAATATGGTTGGCCTTTAAATAATCCTTTCGAAATAACTCAAGGCAGGGGAGTCACTAAGTATGCTTATCTCTACAGTGACAAATTCCACCACGGTATTGACCTTGTTTCATCAAACAGAACGATTTTGGCTATTAACGAAGGTGTTGCCTACTTTTTTAGAAACCCGTCAAGCAGTTTAGGCAACCACGTCAAACTTTTTCATCCCGACGGCAAAATGACTCTATACCTCCACATGCAGTAAACACCTCTTTGGGATTCTTCGCTTCCACTCAGAATGACGCCCTCAATTCGTAATTCTTAATTCGTAATTCGTAATTTTATATCTTATACTTATCTAATGTCAGTCAAAGCTAAATACATCATTCCTGAACTTTCTGTCTTTTTTCCCTGCCATAACGAAGAAAAAAACATCGAAAATACTGTTAACAAGGCTGTTTTGGTTTTAAACAAAATAACTCCAAAATGGCAAATCGTTTTAGTCAACGATGGCTCCACTGACAAAACACTAGAAAAAGCCAAAATCCTCGCCAAAAAACACGGAAATAAACTAAAAATCATCAATCACCTCAAAAACAAAGGCTACGGAGGCGCTTTTAAAGCAGGCCTCTATAATTCAAAGTACGACTGGATTACTTTTACCGACTCAGACGGCCAATTTGATTTTTCTGATATCAAAAAATTAATCAAAAAACAAAAAGAAACTAATTACCAGGTTATTTTGGGTTATCGCGCCAAAAGAAGAGATTCTTACACTCGAATTCTTATCGCCAATTTGCTCAAAATATGGAACTTTATCTGGTTCGGTTTCTATGGAGTCAAAGATGTTGACTGTGCCTTCAAACTTTTTAACAAAAAGGTTATTGACCAGGTTGGCAAACTAAAAACTGACAGCGCCATCACCAGCACCGAACTATTAATCAAAATCAAAAAACTTGGATTCAAATGGGCCCAAGTCCCGATTGGTCATTATCCTCGCTTACACGGTTCATCAAGTGGATCTGATTTCAAAGTTATGAAAAAGGCCGCCATAGACTCTATTAACCTCTGGAAAGCCCTTCACTAACGTGTCAGCATGAAAAAAATACTAAAAAAAAATAAATTTATTATTTTCATTCTTCTTCTCTCTGCTTTTCTTCGTCTGTTTAAAATTTCTGATTACATGGAATTCTTGGGCGATCAAGGCCGTGATGTAGTATTAGTAGCTAAATTCTTAAAAGAAAGAGATCTAATGTTCATAGGCCCTCAAACTTCAATTGGCAATATGTATCTTGGTCCTCTTTATTACTACTTAATGGCACCATTTTTGCTTTTCAGTAATTTCAATCCAGTAGGACCGGCCATCATGGTGGCATTATTTTCAGTAGCTACAACCTTTTTGATTTATCTGTTGGCCAAAAAATATTTAAACCACCCCACTGCCCTAATTGCCTCTTTCTTGTATTCAATTTCACCGGTAATAATAAAATACAGTAGTTTTTCCTGGAATCCAAATATCATGCCTTTTTTCTCACTTCTTTTTATATGGTCTATCTATCAAGTTTTTATTCAAAAAAAATATAAATTTTTAATTCTTTCATCCATTTCATTCATTTTTTGCCTAAACTCTCACTACCTAGCCCTCTTACTCCTGCCCGTTTTTGCCATCTATTTTTTCTATTACTCCGTCATCCTGAGCCAGTCGAAGGATCCCGTTGGAATTAATAAGCAATTCATCAAATATTCTCTTTATGCCCTTCTTCTCTTTTTTCTTTCTCTCTTGCCACAAATTCTTTTTGACATAAAACACAATGGCCAAAACATCAACTCTATCATAAAGTTTTTCACCATCAGGCAAACCACAGTTAACCTAAAAGTCTACAAGGCTATTCCTCAAATTTGGCCATTATTTAGACAAATTATTACCAGGCTCATTGCCGGCAAAAACGAAATATGGGGAAGCCTAATTTCCACCCTGCTTTTTTTTGGTTTTCTCTTTTCTTTTTTAAAAACAAGAAAACAAGCGTCAGCGCAGTCACCCGCAGGGGGACAAGCACCTTTTCTCACCTTATTATATATTTGGCTAATAATAGGCATTTTGGGTCTTGGTCTTTATAAACAGCACATTTACGATCACTATTTTGCTTTTTTATTCCCCATCGTTTGTTTGCTTACGGCTAATTTCATTTCTTTTCTTTTCCAGCAAAAATTTTATATAAAACTATTGGCCATATTACTTTTGGCCATCATTGCCACTCTTTCTATTTTGGAAAATCCTTTTCGCTTTTCCGCCAACAAACAACTGCAAACTACCAAAAAAATAGTCGACCTAATCGCCCAAGAATCAAATCAAAACGAATTTAATCTAGCCTTGTTAGCCAAACAAAATTACGATCCACCATACAGATACATTGCTAATCTCAAAAAGTTACCCTTATACCTTTTGGCAGACAAAAAAACTGATCAGCTTTTTGTTATTTGTGAACCCTGGCAACAGGAATGCACCCCGGAAGGGGATCCACTTTGGGATATTGCTGCCTTTGGCCCTGCCAAAATCCGCCAACAATGGGAAGTCAACAACATAAAAATTTTCCTTATGACTCCAAGTGAGAAAGATTAAAAAACAAAATTATTGTTAAAATAATCAAAGAAACATCATCTTTAAGCCAATACCCGTCATTCTGAGTCCGATTGATCGGACGAAGAATCCCATAAAAACCAGAATTAATTAATATGAAATTGAAAATTTCTATCATAATTCCTTGCTACAACGAAGAATCAAATCTTAATAGGGGAGTGCTAAACGAAGTTTATACTTATCTTTCCAAACAAACATATAAATGGGAGGTAATTATAGCCAATGACGCCTCAACAGATAACAGTCTAAAAATAATTAAACAATTTGTCGCAAAACATAAAAACTTTAAAATAATAAATCTTTCTCATGGTGGCAAACCATCGGCTGTTTTGGTAGGGCTCAAAAAAGCCCGATATCCCTTGGTTCTATTTACCGATATGGATCAATCTACGCCCATATCACAGCTTTCAAAACTTCTACCACACTTTAACAATGGCTTCGACGTAGTCATCGGTTCCCGTGGTACAACCAGAAAAAGCTTTAGTGCAATAAGAAAGCTAATGACCTTGGTATTTCTTTCAAGTCGCCGTCTTTTTCTTCTCCCAAAAATTCGCGATACTCAGTGTGGCTTTAAAGCTTTTAAAACTGATGTAGTAAAAAAAATCTTCCCAAAATTATCTTTTTTTACTCAAAAAAGAAATAAAAAAGGCTGGACTGTTTCTGCTTACGATGTTGAATTGCTCTTTATGCTGCAAAAACAAGGATATAAAATCAAAGAAGTACCAGTTGTTTGGGTAAACGAAGATACCAGTACCACAAAAGGGGATAATCTGGAAAGATTCAAGAAAGAATCAATCCAAATGGCCAAAGAAATCCTAAATGTCTTAGTTAACAATCTCAAAGGCAAATATAATTAACAATTTGTCATTCCGACCGAAGCGGAGGAATCTCTCACGAATGTGAGGTGTCTCGCCAATGCGAGACAATAGCACAATAATTTTTTTTATGAAAAAAATCCACAAACAAATCATTATCAGTATTTTGTTAATTGCTACATACTTTCTAACCCGCCTTCAAAACCTAACCTCCATCCCAGTTTTTGCCGACGAAGCTATTTACATTCGCTGGTCCCAAATTATAAAAAATGTAGAAACGTTACGTTTTATACCACTTACTGATGGCAAACAACCTCTTTTTATGTGGCTGACAACACCTATTCTTTCCTTTTTTTCAGATCCGCTTTTTGCCGGCCGTCTTCTCTCAGTTCTTGCTGGCCTTGGCACTATGGTTGCCATATTCCTCACCACTTGTCTCCTTTCTTCCAAGCTTCCACAACGTCATCCTGAGCGAGCTTGCCCTGAGCATAGTCGAAGGGTCGAAGGATCCCGTTGGAATCAAAACCCCTTGATTTTTATCCTCCACACCATTTCTACTAACTTTAACTCCGGCCTCCTGTCATCCTTAATCTACGTCTTTCTACCTTTTTCCTTCTTCTTTGACCGCTTGGCGCTTCCAGACACCCTATTAACCATGTTTGGCGCCTGGGCTCTTTACCTTTCACTACTTCAATCTTTATTCCTTCGCCTTGATCTTTCATTAGTATTAGGAGCTATCCTAGGCGCCGCCTGGCTAACCAAATCTCCCGCCATTTTCTTTATTGTCCTATCCATCTTTACCGCGTCTACACCCGTCATCCTGAGCGAGCTTGCCCTGAGCATAGTCGAAGGGTCGAAGGATCCCAAAAAGAATAAATCCGATGTTTTTAAACTCCTAACCCTAAACCTCATTACTCTTGCAATTGCTTTCTGCATCTACAATCTCCTCCGTCTTGGCCCCCAATTTCATATGATCGCCATTCGCAACAAAGACTATATCTGGGGACTAAAAGAAATATTAAACCATCCCCTCGATCCTCTAAAGCCACACGTTTTAGACATTTGGACTATCTATAAATATTTCATCTCTCTTCCGGTTTTACTTTTTACAATAATTAGTTTTATCCTTACTCTCAAGAAAAAAAATAAAACAACCTTATTGCTTGTCACTTTTTGGTGGATACTTCCACTTCTGGCCAACGCTATTTTTACAAAAGTTTTTACCACCCGTTACATTCTCTACACCCTTCCCCCATTAATTATCATAATCAGTCTTTTGATTACTCCCTTTCTTTGTCACCCTAAACCCAATCAATCGGGAAAAAAATCTCTCAGGAAAAAACCTGTCATTGCGAGCGAAGCGTGGCAATCCCGTTGGATATACATTATTTTACTTTTAATTTTTCTTCCCAACTTCTACAGACTCTACCAATTTTCTTATCAACCCTTTAACTTAAACCTTCCGTCTACTGAAACCGGCTATATTCAAGACTGGACCTCAGGTTGGGGAATTAAACAATCAGCCGATTATCTTAAGCAAAGAGCTGTCCAAACCAATGTCATAGTTGGCACCGAAGGCTACTTTGGCACTCTTCCAGACGGTTTACAAATATATACTGACCAAACTCCTCAGCTAACCGTTTTTGGTATCGGTATAAACATAATCGAAATTCCTAAAAAATTAATAGATGCCAAAAATTACGGCGACGAAGTCTATTTATTAATCAACCAATCCCGCCTAAAACTGCCTTCCACAGAATTTGAAAAACTAAAAATTGTCCAACAACACCCCAAACCCGCCTCCGACACATTATTGCTTATAAAAATATAATCAATCTACAATGAAAAAGTCTTTTTTAATCAGCATTTTTCTGGTAAGCATTCTTTATCTAAGCCTGCGTTTATATAAACTTCCACAAAAAATGACATTCCATTTGGATCAAGGACTTCACCTTTTAGAAACTTACAACATGGTAAAAAACAAAAAACCAAGATTAATCGGCCCTATGGTAAGCTCAAAAACCTTTGATGGTAGAGGATTTTTTATCGGACCAAATTACTATTATATACTTGCAACATTAGGAATAATTTCAAACTGGAATCCGGTTACCATTCTAGTATTGCTGATTATTATAGAACTTTCTTTTTATATTCTTTTTGCCATCTTTTTAAAAAATAAAACCAATACTGTTATTTCAATTTCTGTCTTTTTATATTTATCTACTTCTAGTTATCTGATCACTCATAGTCGTTTTTTTTGGAACCCACACTTTCTGATACCACTTGCAATCTTAGAACTTATTTTTTTTGATAAATACTTAAAAAGCAAAAAACTTATCTATCTTTTTTTAATAGGAACAATTTTTGGAATAGCATTTAGTTTTCATTACAGTGTTTTACTTTGGTCAATTCCGTTAATAATAATTTTACATAAAAACAATATTCTTAAAATAAAACATTTATTAATCATATTTATTTCCTTTTTACTTGGAAATCTTCCTTTTTGGGTTTTTGAATTTCGCAATTCCTTTTATAACCTAAAAACAATTTTCTTTGTTTTTAATCAATCAAACAAAGGTTCAGATATCTCTATTTATTATTTTATTTTCCCCTTCCTAATTCCTTTCCTATATTTTTATTCCCTATTTTTAAATAAATTTTATTCCAAAAAAATATTATTAAATTTATTAATTTTAATCCCTCTTTTATTTAATTTGTTATTTCTCATAAAAAACAAAACACAAACTCCACAAGGTCATCCCAAAGATTGGACATATCTAATTCAGCAAAAAGTAGTTTCAGAAATACTAAAAGATGACTGTCCGCTCGATTACAATGTTGCATCAACCATAACGGGTAACACCATCTCCTACGATCTTAGATACTTGCTAACCACAAAAAAATGCCCACCAATGGCAATAGAAGATTATCCTAAATCGAAAATACTGTTTTTAATAGCCTCAAAAAACCGTCCGCCACAAACCGAAACAGTATGGGAAGTAAAAAGTATGCAACCATTTGAAATTGTTTCTTCCACCCAACTAACAGATGATTATCTGCTTCACAAACTAAAACGAATTTAAATAAACTTAAGATATAGTAAAATTAACCTTGTGATTCAAAAACTGCTCAACAAAAAGTCATTTTTTCTTACCTTACTTTTAATTCTTACACTACCTTCCGTCTTCGCCCTTCTAAAACCCGGCTACTACAACATGCACGACGACATGCAAATGGTTCGCCAGCTAGAAATGGAAAAATGTATCAAAGACGGTCAAATCCCTTGTCGCTGGTCACCGGATTTAGGTTACGCCTATGGCTATCCACTTTTTAATTTTTACCCACCTCTTCCTTATATAGTCGGCCAAATTTTTAGAAGTCTGGGAATTTCTTTTATGTGGTCAGTTAAACTTACGGCTGTTTTTCACTTTTTGTTATCTGCTTTTTTTGCCTTTCTTCTAAGCTCTTACCTATTTGGTAATGTTGCCGGTTTAGTCTCGTCTCTTTTTTATACTTACGCTCCTTACCACGCTTTAAACATTTATGTTCGTGGTGCCATGAACGAAGCTTGGGCCTACACTTTCTTTCCTGCTATTTTTTATACCTCAAAAAAACTAATAGACGCCAAAAAACAAGCGTCAGCAAAATACACTCTTTTACTCAGCCTTAGTATTCTTGGACTCATGCTGTCCCACAACCCAATGCTTTTAGTTTTCGCCCCCCTTACCATATTCTGGGTCATTTTATGTTTATTCCAAAAACACAAAAACCTAAAAAATATCTTCAAGCAAAAAACAACCATCTTTAAATTATTCTGTTCAGGTTTGTTGAGCTTAGGATTGGCTGCCTTTTATACTTTACCAGTTCTCTTTGAAACCAAATTGGTTCAAATTGATTCAATGTTTAAGGGCTATTACAACTACATAGTTCATTTCACCAGCCTAAAACAGCTTTTTATCAGCAATTTTTGGGGAGACGGCCCTTCAGTTTGGGGTCAGGAAGACCAAATGTCGTTTATGATAGGTTATCTTCACTGGATATTACCAACTATTGTTTTGGTTGTTTCCGTCATAGCCTTTTCGTCTAAAATCAGAACTAAGCTTAAATCCCTCAAAAATCTCTTTGCTTTCTTTCTCTTCTTTTTCATTTTAGCCCTTTTTACCGCCTTTATGACTCACGAAAGATCGGTTTTTATATGGAAAATTTTTTCACCAATTCAAAAAATCCAATTTCCCTGGCGCTTTCTAAATCTATCTGTTTTTTTCTTCTCTATTTCCACCGGATTTGCCTTTAAAATACTAAGCCATATCTTTCAACCATTCAATCTTTCCAAAACTTCCCTTAAAACCATTTCAAAACATTCCAATATTATTTTAAACTCTCGTCGCACCTCCCCAAATCTTCCCACTGTCATCCTGAGCTTGCCGAAGGATCCCCTCATCATAGTAACAACAATAATCATACCCTTGCTTTTATTTTTTAACTTAAAATATTTTCACCCTATCAAATCAGGCCCATTAACAGATGACCAAAAATTTTCAGGCTTAGCCTGGCAAAATCAAATGACCTCAGGTATTTACGACTATCTTCCCAATACTGCCGGCACAGCCGCTAAATCTCAAGCCAAATTTATCATAGACCAAATTACTCCAGAAGCAACGGGTACTATTTATGGTCAAAAAAAAGGAACCGATTGGCTATTTTTTAATGCTGATTTAAAAGAAAAAACAACCATTACCTTAGCCCAAATGTATTTCCCTAATTTTAAAGCCTATAATTACGATTCAGAAATTCCAATCGAGATTGAACCGGAATTGGGCCGAATGGTTTTAAAACTAGACCCTGGCCAATATCAAATTTATATCAAACTCAAAAACACTCCCATAAGAACTATTTCAAACACAATTTCTCTCATCTCTTGGACCTTATTATTAATCTTGTCATTGCGCCGTGTCCGCCTCTGGAGGAAGCGAAGCGTGGCAATCCCGTCGGTCAAAACACCGTCATCCTGAGCGTAGCGAAGGATCCCCTCGGGATTCTTCATTTCATTCAGAATGACGAATTTAAACATTGTTTAGAATTTAGATACTAAAAATTAGAAATTTAAAAATTAAAAATTAATTTACATGTCCACTGACTTACAACAAATAAAACAAAAATCAATCAAAAGCGTAATATTTCTTTCCGCTCGAAATTTTAGTATTCAAGCCATTTCCTCTATTGGCTTTTTTATTCTCACCATCCTTTTGGGCACTGCCGATGTTGGCCTTTTTGGTATAGTCGCCGAAACAGTTGCTATTTTAGGCTATTTCTCCGATCTTGGTTTTGTCTCTGCTTTGATCCAGCAAAAAAAAGAAGTCACCAAAAAACAACTACAAACCGCATTTACCACTCAGCAATTACTCGTCATTCTTTCCATTCTTCTCGTAGCCTTAACTTATCCCAAAATTAAAATAGCCAGAAATTACGGCCCAAAGGAAACATGGATATTAATCTCATTGGTTTTTTCATTTTTTACCGCCTCCTTAAAAACTATTCCTTCGGTTCTTTTGGAAAGAAAACTGGAGTTCAAAAAAATTTCTTCTGTTGATATTGTCGAAAACATATTTTTTTACTTTTTAGCCGTTCTTTTGGCCTCTATGGGATTTGGCGCTTACTCTTATGCTTACGCCATATTTGCCAAAAGCATCGTAGGTTTAATCTTAATTTACAAAATTTCTCCTTGGCCCATTGGTATTTCGTTTAACTGGGAATCGGCCAAAAAACTCTTTAAGTTCGGCATTCCATATCAAATAAACTCTCTTATTGCCGTTGCCAAGGACAGACTTTCAAATCTACTGGTTGCCGGAATTATCGGTCGCAATAATTTTGCCTTTCTCACTTGGGGCCAAAAAGCCCCAAGAGTATCTCTTTCGATTATGGATGCTGTTACCAGAATCAGTTTTCCTGCCTTTTCTAGGCTACAAAAAGACAAAGAAAGTCTAAAAAAAATATTACAAAAAAGCACATACTTTATTGCTCTGGTTGCTTTTCCCATGTTAGTCGGTACCGCCCTGATAGCAAAAAACATTATGTTTATAGTTCCAAAATACACCAAATGGCTTCCGGCTCTTGTTCCACTTTATGTTTTTTGTTTTAACTTCGCCATTGCCGCTATTACCACCCCTCTTACCAATGCTTTTAATGCCGTTGGCAAGATAACAGTTACCACCAGACTAATGATCATGTGGACAGTTTTAACCTGGATCTTTTATCCTATTTTAAGTTTAAAATTTGGCTTATATGGAACTTTGTTGGCTTCTATAATAGTAAACTTAAGTTCTTTTTATGTTTGGCATTTAATCAAAAAGCATTTTTCCGCCAATATATTTACGGCTATTCTCCATCCTTTACTGGCTTCCTTAATTATGCTTTCTGCTCTACTTCTTATTTCACAGCTACCTATCTCTCACTTTTCACAATTAATTTCAAAAATCCTTATCGGTACTTTAATCTACGTTGGCTATCACTTAATTTTTTCCAAACAACAACTTCTCTGGTTCTTCCATCAACTAAAATCAATCAAAAAAACTAACTAATGTCAAAAGGACAAAAAATCTTACTAGTATTCACTATTCTAATTTGCACTTTTTTTCAGTCTCTACCCATGATTCGTAGTGGGTTGAAATATGATTACGGCATTGGATTTTGGGGACCAAATGGCCACGACGCCATCTGGCATCTTGCTCTCATCAATCAAATCAAAAACCCTTTCAAAATTCCTCATCCAACTATTTCCGGCCAATATCTAGAAAACTATCATCCTTTTTACGACATTTTCATCGCCACACTTTCAAAAATAACTTTTATAAATCCATCTATTTGGCTTTTTCAGCTATTTCCAATTCTTAGCTCTGTTATATTTCTACTTTTAAGCTTTAAACTCGGTAAATTATTGACAAAAAAATTCTCCGGCGGGATTTATTTGGTGCTACTCAACACTTTCGCTACTTCTTTTGGCTGGGTCGTCACTCTGATAAAAAACAAAAATCTGGGCGGTGAATCTTTATTTTGGGCCATGCAATCTTTTTCAAATCAACTTAATCCACCTTTTATTTTTTCTCTACTTCTAATTCTAATCTGCTTAATAATCCTTAAAAAAAAACCATTTCTTTTAATTTTTCTTTCTCCTTTTATCCCTATCACCAAATCCTACGGGGGAGTAGTATTTTTTGCATTTTTCTTTATATTTTCTTTTCTTAAACTATTAAAAAAACAAACCAGTTACATCAAAATATTTACAATTTCTTTCATTCTATCCATTCTTTTATTTTTGATTTATAACAAAAACTCAACCGGTTTATTTATCTTCAAGCCATTTTGGTTTATTCACTCAATGATTGAATCAGCCGATCGTTTTTATCTTCCCAAAATAGCTAATATGAGATACTCGTTATTGGCTTCAGACAAAGTTGGTCCCCGCTTAATAACTATCGAATTAGTCAGTTTAGTAATTTTTATTCTTGGCAATTTTGGCTACAGAACTTTATTTTTGTTTAAAACAAAACTATACCTAAAAAATATTTTTACAAAATCCATCCTATTTACAATTCTATTTTCTCTTATTATCCCCATTTTTTTTATTCAAAAAGGGACAGCCTGGAATACAATCCAATTTCTTTATTATTCACTCTTTTTTGCCAATATTCTCTTGGCTATTACACTTTCTAATATCAAAAAGAAGCGCTTTAACAAATTTATTATATTTGCTATTTTTGTTACCAGCTTCATAGCCAATCTGCCAAATTACAAAAGCTATTTGGGCAATCCGGCCCCTGCCTCTCTACCAACAACAGAGTTAGAAGCCCTAAATTTTCTAAAAAAGCAACCGGGAAATGCAGTTTTGACTTACCCTTACGACAAATTCAAAAAAAGTAATTTACAAACCCCCATTCCTCTCTACCTTTACGAAACAACTGCCTATGTACCAGCCTTTACTGGTAAACAAACTTTTCTCTCAGATGAAATGAATTTAAGTATTTCGGGCTACGATTGGAAACAAAGACGACAGGATTCGGATAATTTTTTCTCAAACAAATTCAGTAATATTTTTGAATCAAAGGGCTTTTTGCTTAATAACAACATTGACTATATATATTTGACAAAAAACCAAAACCTTCCCCACAAACCAAAAAACTTAGAAATTGAAAAAATATACGATTCCGACGGCATTCGTATTTACCAAATTCAAAAATGATAAAATTAAAGAACTCTTGTTTAAAAATCCTTAATCCTTCCACTCTCATTAAAAATTAGAAATTTAAAATTCTTTAGTCCGCCTTTGGCGGAAAAAATTAATTCATATGCCCAAACCTTTAATATCAGTAATCATCAATACATACAACGATGCCAAGTATCTTTCTAAATGTCTCAAATCTGTCAAAAATTTTGCCGATGAAATCATTCTTATAGATATGCACTCTAACGACAATTCTGTCGAAATTGCCAAAAGTCACAACGCCAAAGTTTTTCAACATCGTTATATGAAATGTGTTGAACCGGCCAGAAATTTTGCTCTATCAAAAGCAAAAGGAAAATGGATACTATTACTTGATCCCGACGAATATATTACCAAAACTCTCAAAAGAGAACTTCAAAAAATTACCAACCGCACCGATGTCGATTTTGTCAGAATCCCGAGAAAAAATATAGTTTTTAATAAATGGATGCGCCACTCAGGTTCATGGCCTGACTACTTAATTCGCTTTTTCAAAAAAGGCGCTGTCAAATGGAACAAAGAAATACACAGTCAACCTGAAACAAAAGGCAATGGAATCACGATACTAGACACAGAAAAACTAGCCATTAGACACAACAACTATCCCACTATAACCAGTTATCTTAACCGCATGCTTCGTTATACAAAAGTACAAGCGGAAGAATTAATTTCTAAACAACACAAACTTAAACTTTCCGATTTTATTCTAAAACCTACCCAAGAATTCAACAGCCGTTTTTTTGCCTCTCAGGGATACAAAGACGGTATTCACGGACTTGTTTTTGCCCTACTTCAAGCTTTTTCTGAATGTCTTATTTATATAAGAATTTGGGAAAAAAGGGGCTTTAAAGAAAAAAATCTACCCAAAGAATCATTTGTTTCCGCCAGTCAGCAGGCCACCTATGAATATAGTCATTGGTTTGCTAAATATTTTGCTGATGAAAAAGCCGGTAATATATTTAAATCAGTCTTTATTAAATTTCGCCATTTACTAAACCGCCTAACCAAAAACTTTTGAGCTTGTCATCCCGAGCGAAGTCGAGGGATCTCTCGGCTTGTCTGAGATATCCGCCAAAAGCGGATTTCTGAAATAAATTCAGAGATTTCTCCACTTTGGTCGAAATGACAAAAAATAAAACTAAAATTGCCATCATCGTTCTTAACTGGAATCAGCCCGCGCTCACCATCCAAACTATTAAATCTCTTCTTAAAATTAAGCATACTTCTTTTAACTACAAAATCTTTTTGGTTGACAACGCCTCCACCGATAATTCAATCGAATTATTTAATAAATTCACACACCGCCATCCTGATCCTTCCCACCGTCATCCTGATTCGCCGACCGGCGAAGAAGGATCCCCTCGAAATCGGCAAAAACAACAACGGGATTCTTCGGCTTCGCCTCAGAATGACGTAAAAATCCAAATTCTCCAAACCTCTTCAAACTTGGGTTATGCCAACGGCAACAATTTTGGCATCAAACAAGCCTTAAAAGAAAACTTTGACTATATTCTAGTAATCAACAATGACGTTTTGGTTGATCCTGATTTTCTTCAAATTTTATTAAAATCCGCCCAAAAAAATCCCAAACTGGCTATATTGGGACCCAAAATCTATTTTGCCAAAGGTTACGAATTTCACAAAAATAGATACAAAAAAAATGAGCTGGGTAATATCATCTGGTCTGCCGGCGGTTACATGGATTGGGACAATATCTTGGGCTCAAACATTGGAGTCGATCAAATTGACAAAGGTCAATTCAATAAATTCACTACTAAAATAGACTTTATTTCCGGATGTTGTATGCTTGTCAAATCAAAATTATTCAAAGAAATTGGCTTGTTTGATAAAAAATATTTCATGTATCTGGAAGATATTGACTTTTGCCAAAAGGCCAAAAAGGCAGGATATAAACTTGCTTATATTCCTGATTCAAAAATTTGGCATTTAAACGCTCAATCATCGGGTACGGGCGGAAACTTGCATCACTATTTTATCTCCAGAAACCGACTTCTTTTTGCCATGCGCCATGCTTCATTTCGAGTCAAACTGGCCATTATTCGCCAATCAGTAGAAAAATTATTTAGTTCCAAATATTCTTGGGAAAAACGCGGTATCATCGACTTTTATCTTCAGCGCTTTAACAAAGGCCGCTGGAAATAATCCCACCTCCTGTCATTGCGAATTACAATGTGTCCATCTTTGAAGGAAGCGTAGCTCTTTTGTCATCCCGAGCGTAGCCGAGGGATCTCATAACCATCCAAATAAGCTTTACGGGTATAATTAATCAGTGAAATCATATTTTTTATACATTCTTACCAATAATTCAGGTACTCTGTATACTGGTGTTACCAACAACCTAGAAAAAAGATATTTCGAACACAAACTCAAAAAACATAATAGCTTTACTGCCAAATATAATATAAATAAACCAATTTATATTGAAGAATACAACAACATTAATGAAGCAATAGCAAGAGAAAAACAAATTAAAAACTGGAACAGAAACAAAAAAATTAGTTTAATTAAAAAATTAAATCCAAAGTTCAAAGATCTTTGTAATTAAAAAGTAGTTGTCATCCCGAGCGCAGTCGAGGGATCTCTCAGCTTGTCTGAGATATCCGCTAAAGGCGGATTTCTGAAATAAATTCAGACCTGCCTGCCGGCAGGCAGGGATTTCTCCACGGAGTTTATCCTGAGTACAGCCGAAGGAGTCGAAATGACAAAACAAACAAAAAACCAGCACAACAACGCGCTAACCACCATCATCATCTGTGGCAATTTTGAAAACACAATAGGGGACTGCATCAAATCTATTAAATGGGCCAACGAAATAATAATTGTTTTTGCCAATTCTACAGATAATTCCAAAAAAATTGCCCAAAAACTTGTTCCTCAAGCCAAAACAATTACTACTACCGATCAATACGGCAAGCACTACGCCAAATGGCGAAACATGGGACTAAAATTAACCACCAATGACTGGATACTTTACATAGATACAGACGAACAAGTTACGCCCCAGTTAAAGAGAGAAATTCAAAAAACGATAAGTGTAAGGGCGAGGCGTGCCTCGCACAACTACTACGCCATTCCCAGAGCCAATCATTATTTAGGCAAAAGAGTTAAACACGGCGGATCCTATCCCGATTATGTCAAAAGACTATTCAAAAAAGATAAATTAAAAAAATGGCAGGGAACTGTTCACGAAGAGCCAATCATAAAAGGTCAAATCGGCCATCTAAAATCAGACCTGCTCCACTTCACTCATTCTGATCTTAGTTCAATGTTAGAAAAAACAATAACATGGACAGAATTGGAAGCCAAAGCTCTGTACAAAACCAACCACCCTCCCGTTGTCTGGTGGCGTTTTTTCCGTATGATGCTTACTACTTTCTACACTCGCTTAATCAAACAACAAGCGTGGAAAGACGGCACAGTTGGCTGGATATCAGTAATTTTTGAAACTTTCAATACTTTTATCATCTACGCCCGCCTCTACGAACTCCAACAAAAAATAAAATAAATACCTAATTTTTATCTTTCTTTCGAGTTATCCAGTTATCTAGTCATCCAGTCATCCAGCATATATACTTAACTCATGCCATTAAAAGTCGGCATATACGATCCTTACTTAGACACTCTCGGCGGAGGGGAGCGCTACATGCTCACTATCGCCGAAATTCTCTTAAAACATAATTATCAAGTTGATATATTTTGGTCCAAAGACAAAGATTTAATTGACAAGGCCCAAGATAGATTTGCCCTAAATTTAGAAAACCTCAATCTGGTTCCCGACATTTTTAGTCAACCCCAACAAAACATCGATTTAATCCAAGATCACAGCCAACTAAAAAAAATCAATAGTACACAAAAAGAAACACGTACAAACTTAGGAAAAGTTAAACATCTACTAAACAAGCTTAAGATTACTCGCAATTACAATCTTTTTTTCTATCTAAGCGATGGCAGTATTCCAATTCTTTTTGCCAAAAAAAACATTCTTCACTGCCAAGTTCCTTTTACCAACAAATTCAGTTTTCAAACCAAAATAGCCAACAAACTTAAACTGTTTTTAAACAAAAACATTATTTGCAATTCTATCTTCACTCAAGATCAATTCAAAAAAACCTTTCACCACAAATCCTCTCTGTTATACCCCCCCATAGATACAGATAAATTTTCAGCCTCCGGTAAAAAAGAAAACATTATTTTATCGGTTGGCAGATTTGACAATATATTAAACAAAAAAAGGCAGGATATTCTTATCAAAGCCTTCAAAAAACTTAGTCAAAATCAAAACAACAAAGACTGGAAATTAATTTTGGTCGGCGGTTCTATAAAAAAACCTGAGCTTAATAATTACCTAAAACACTTAAAATATGAAGCCAAAAATTTTCCCATTGAATTTTTAATCGGTCCAAATTTTGACACCCTCAAAAAAATTTATTCCCAAAGCAAAATTTATTGGCATGCGGCAGGCTTTGGAGTAGACGAAAATATTAATCCCCAAAATACCGAACATTTTGGTATGGCCGTAGTCGAAGCCATGGCTTCCGGAACAATTCCAATTGTGGTAAAAAAGGGTGGTTTACCAGAAATAATCAATGAAAGAAA
Source organism: Patescibacteria group bacterium (assembly GCA_018902845.1). GTDB lineage: Bacteria > Patescibacteriota > Microgenomatia > UBA12405 > UBA12405 > JAHIPV01. The sequence goes on along the minus strand of JAHIPV010000020.1, from coordinate 95,940 downwards.
AAACGGTTTCCTTTGGAGCGATATAGACGAATTGGTTTCCAAAACCCAACTTCTTATCGGTTCTCCGCAATTAATGGAACAATTATCCGTTCAAACACAACAAGATTCCGCTAAATTTTCCAAACAAAACTTTGAAAAAAAATTATTAGAAATAATAAATTAAAAAATGCGAAGCAAAGCGAAGTCACCCGCAGGGGGAAAAAATCATAATTTTTCCATCTCCCTCATTGTAACTAACTTCAACGGACTAAAACTCCTAAAAAAAAATCTTCCCAAAGTAATCAAATATAGTCCCCAAGTCTCCGAAATTATTATCGCCGACGACGCATCAACCGACAAAAGCCACATTTTTTTAAAAAAACTGCAAAAAAAACATCCACAAATAAAACTATTAACCCAAAAAAAGAACCAAGGATTCGTTATTAACTCAAATATGGCCGTCGGTAAATGCAAAGGCGAATTAGTGGTTTTATTAAACAACGACATCACTCCTACCAAAAATTACATTAAAAACTCACTCCACCATTTCAAAAATCCAAAACTTTTTGGAGTTGGATTTGCTGAAATAGGCAATGAAAATTGGGCCAGAATTTTTTGGAAGGAAGGTTATTTGCAATACGAACCGGGAAAAAAAATCTCAAAAGCCCACATTACGGCCTGGCTTTCCGGAGGCGGCTCTATAATCAGAAAGTCAATTTTTACCAAGTTAAGAGGTTTTGATAATATTTATCACCCCTGCTACTCAGAGGATTTAGATTTAGGTTATAGAGCCTGGAAATCAGGTTACACGCTAATTTGGGAACCAAAATCAAAAATCTATCACAAACACCAAAGCACTATGTCAAAATTACCCAAACGCTTCTTGATTTATGTTAAAGAAAGAAATCGATTGCTAACTGTCTTAAGAAACATTACAGATCCAAAACTTTTAACATCAAACAAAATTGCCATCGCATTAAGAGTTCCTTTTGGCCCCAATTATATAAAAATCATTCGTGCTGCCAAAAGACAAATTAAAAATCACCTTCCCCCTATCGTCTTTCCTAAACTAACAGACAAACAAATCTTTAACAAGTTTAAAGAATGAAATTTAAAAAACAATCTTTCAACTTTTGGCCACCGATATTTCTCATACTTCTCAGTTTTATTTTCTTTCACAAATTTTTCTTATATAAACTCATTCCAATTCCTGCCGATATTACCGTTGGCATGTACTATCCTTGGCTCAACTCAAAATGGGGCAATGCCGTCGGTGTTGCAATCAAAAACCCGTTAATGTCAGACATTGTTTCTATAATCTACCAATGGAGAACAACAGCTATAAACGCAATTAAATCAAAGGTTTTTCCTTTTTGGAATCCGTACTATTTTTTGGGTATGCCTCTTTTTGCTAATTTTCAAAATTCTCTTATCAACTTTACTAATCTTCCATTTTTTTTACCTATAAAGACAACTACCGCTTGGGGATTAATGATTTATTTGCAGTTACTTTTTGCTCTTGTCTCTGCTTTTATCTACCTAAAAACAATCAAATTCAAAAACCCCAGCGCCCTTATGGGTGCTATCATTTTCACTTTCTCTCTTTTTAATATTACCTGGTTGGAATATGGAATCCATGCCTATGTTGCTTCATTTCTCCCGCTAATGTTAACTGCCATAGAAAAAAAGAAATTTCCTTTAATGTCAATATTAATCGCTCTTCAAATTTATGGCGGTTACCCCCAATATTCCATTTATTCGTTAATTTTAATTACATTTTATTTCTTAATCCTTCATTCAAACAAAAACCACAAAAAAATATTAAATTTTTTCATCTATATCATCTTAGGACTAGCTCTTGCCGCTCCATTACTCATTCCCGGCTTACAATTAATTTCTCGTTCAATCCATTCAATTGACAACACGGCCCAGTCATCCAACAGCGGTTTCTTGCCCACAGAAAATCTATTTACGGCTATATCTCCAAATTTTTGGGGCAATCCAGCCACCAATGATTACCAAGCTAAAGGTTTTTACGACAACAATGCCTTTTATCCCGGAATTTTTGCCATCTTTGCTTTTTTCAGCCTCATCCTGAGCTTGCCGAAGGATCCCAAAAAATCCAAACTTACAAAACTTTTCCTATTTTCCATTCCCATCGCCTTTTTACTGGCTACTTCAAATCCAATCTCAATTTTTCTAAAAAACCACTTAGGCTTGATTTTTTCTAAAAACGGAATCTCAACTAGAATCTTTGTAATCAGCAATCTGGCCTTTTCTGTTTTGGGTGCTTATTTGCTAGAAAATCTGTTTACCAACAAATTTCTCAACATTATCATTCCTGTTTTTCTCATATTCTTCTGGCAAATACTTTTATTGTCACTTTCAAAATTCAAACCAAATTTATTACTTTCTACTGTTGCCTTCAAAAATACTCTTTATGGCCTCCTCTTTAGTCTGCCAATTATTTTTTCTATTTTACTGATAAACTTTTTTAAAAATAAAGGCATCAAATCTTTTTTACTGGCTATCACCATAATTATTTCAACCGCAGAACTTTTTTATTTAGGCTGGAAATATCTACCTTTCACACCAGCAAAATATTTGTTTCCAACTACTCCATCAATAGAATTTGTCCAAAAAAATGTCAACAACGACAGAATCGCAACCCTAAGCACTATTCCGGAAAACATGTGGATGCCATATGGACTAAAATCTCCAGACGGCTATGATGCCACCGTACCACTATTAAACTATGAATATCTTTTGTTAACTCAAGAACTAAAATTTCCCCACTCCGCTTCTAGGGCCCGCAAAGTCACCAATATTAACTCTTCTCTCTTTAATTCCTTGTCTGTCAAATATCTTTTTCACAACAAAGATTATTTCTTCGATGTAGAAGAAAAAAATCACTCCGACTTCGACACTGTTTTTACAGAAAAAAAAGTAGAAATAATCGAAAACAAAAGTAGTCTATCTCGGGCCCGTTTTACCAACAACCCGATTGTCGTTAATTCAAAAAACGAAATGGCAAAAATCTTAACAAACCAATTCGACAAAAATCTAGTTGCTTTTTATTCAAAAAATGCGCCTGATAATAGTAAACTGGAAAACATCAAAAACTGCCAACCTGACATATCAAATATCTTATTCATCTCAGACAAAGAAAACAGCATAGAACTAAAAACAGAAAATAATTGCCCCCAGATTCTTCTTCTTTCTGATGCTTATTATCCGGAATGGAAAGCCAAAATAGACCAACAGTCCGCTCAAATCTACCAAGCCAATCACGCTTTTAGAGCAGTTCTAGTTCCACCCGGCACCCACACAATTAAATTTTATTATTTCCCCAAAGCTTTTATTATTGGATTAACAATCATGCTTGTATCAGTTTTTATATTACTATCAAAAAAAACTACTCCAAAAACAAATAATCTCGCCAACCATAGTCATTAATAAACAAAAAAGCTATAATCGAATCAATGGACCTTAGCATCATCATTCTCAACTGGAACACACCCAAAGCCACTATAAACTGCATTAAATCAATTTTTAAATATATCAAAGACATTAAACACGAAATCATCGTTGCCGACAACGCCTCCACAGACAATTCTGTTAATCAAATCAAAAAAACCCTTATACATCGTCATCCTGATCACCCGCAAGGGGGAGAAGGATCCCCTCGGAATCGGCAAAAACAACAACGAGATTCTTCGGCTTCGCCTCAGAATGACGTAAAAATCCAATTAATTCAAAATTCTTCGAATTTCGGTTTTGCCAAAGGAAACAATATAGCCTCTAAAAAAGCCAAAGGCGACTATTTACTTTTTCTTAACTCAGACATGAAATTAGTTGATAGTTCTATTGTCAATATGCTTCAATTTCTTCAAAAAAGTCCCAAAGTTGGGGCTATTGGCCCCCAATTTTTAAATCCAAACAAAACCCCACAAGCCTCTGTTTTTCCAAAACAATCTATTTTAAACGCATTTAAAGAATTTTGGCTTGGGCAAAAATATGCCTTTACTAAAAATATACCCAAGGATACAACCCCTTCCTCTGTTTACGCCATTTCTGGCGGTGCTTTTCTTATATCAAAAAAACTCTTTGATCAACTCGGCAAATGGAATGAAAAATATTTTATGTATTTTGAAGATCTCGACCTTTGTCGCCGGATACACAAATCAGTCAAGCAAGTTTATTGTTATCCACAATGCAAAGTTATTCACTACCACGGCCTTAGTGGAAAAAGTTTAAGCAATTCCGAAAATCAATGGCGACGACTTATTCCCAGCTCAAAAATTTACCACGGTCTTTTGAAGCATTATCTGTTAACACTTATTATCTGGTTATCTTCAAAATGTCACAAAAAATAAAATTTTTTCCTATTCGTCATCCTGAGTCCGATTCATCGGACGAAGGATCCCCCAGAAACCTATTCAACATCTTCATAAAATTTTTTCTCATTACCATTTTTTTTATATCTATCTTTTTAAGACTTTACAAACTAGACATTCTCCCACTTTTTGGCGACGAAGCCGACGTTGGATATCATGCCTATTCTCTTTTAAAAACCGCCAAAGACTACAAAGGAAATTTATTACCTTTTTATATAGACTCTTTGGCCGAATCTCGAGCTCCTTTACTCATGTACACCACCATTCCATTTGTATTACTCTTTGGGCTTAATCCAATTGCTGTTCGTTTACCTTCGGTTGTTTTCGCCATTCTAGCCATTGTTTATTTATATAAATTAGTCAAAATCCAAACCAAAAACTCTAATCTGGCTCTTCTTTCTTCTGTATTCCTAGGCCTATCAAACTGGCACTTCCACTACAGTCGCACCGCCTTTGAAGTTTCTCTTCTCCTCACTCTCATCCTCTCCGGCACTTATTATTTTTACAAATCCCTCAAAAAAAACCAATCATTTTCCCCCTACCTTTATCTCTCCATTTTTATTTTTTCACTATCTTTTTACACTTATAACACCGCCAATATTTTCACACCACTTCTTGTTATATTTCTCATTCTCACAAATTTTAAAGAAATCAAAAAACAAGCAACTAAAAAACAAGCACCAGCTTTTTTGGCCCTATTCCTTTTATTTCCTCTTGCCAAAAACATTCTTTCCGGTTCAGCCGCCAATCGTTTCAAACTCATTGGTATCTTTAATAACCCAAAAATAACAGAAGAAATAATTACAAAAAGAACGGGCTTTTCTGCTACTGATTCTGAAACAGAAAGAATTTTTTATAACAAACTGACAAAAACACTAAATATTTTTACCAATAATTATTTATCAAGTCTTTCTTTCAATTTTCTTTTTCGTTCCGGCGATCCTAACCCTCGCCACAGTCCATCAGATTTTGGTCTTCTGCCAATCACCTTTTTACCACTCCTACTGTTTGGATTTTTTTCCATTAATAAAAACAAAAAAAACGGCAAAGCTAATCAACTTATGTTTTTTTGGCTACTAATAGCTCCTATACCCACCAGTCTTACCATAGACGGCGGTACTCAAGCCACTCGACTTTTCTTGATACTGCCACCACTAATCTATTTTGTCTCCAAAGGCTTTCTTGCCATCACCAACAAATCAAAAATTATTACCATACTTATAATCACATCGTTATCAATCAATATGATTTTTTATTATCGCAATTATTTTGTTCGCTATCCCAAAGATTCTTTTCAATCATGGCAATATGGCTATCAACAACTTATGCAATCCATACCATCAAACACCAACCGTCTTTTTATCAGCAACAGCAACTATACCTCTTTAATTCATTATCTTTTTTATAGCAAATATCCGCCACAATCACTCCATCAATCAAATTTTACTGACAAAACTGTTGATAATTTTTACCAAGATTTATCCGGCTTCAAATTAAACGACCAAATCTTTTTCGTCACAAACTGGAACGCCACATCAACTATAGATAAAATTGCTAAAATAGCCCAAAGCTCAGATACTTTTGTTCTTTTCCAGCTTCTGGATATTCCTGGAGACTGGGATCTAAGCAAAAACCCACCAGATGGTTTTAAAACAATCGATACAGTTTATTTACCAAACAATTTAATCTTCGCCCAAATAATCCAAAAATTATAAATTTATTTTAATTAGTTTTAAATTTTGAACATTTGAATTTTGAATTTATTTAGAATTTAGATATTAGAATTTAGAATTTATCGATCATGAATCGCAAATCATACATCATTTTATTTTTAATATTTATTTTGGGTACTTTTCTTAGATTCTACAAACTTGAATCTCTACCAAGTTCCTACAGTCCCGATGAATTAGCTCAAGCCTATACTGCTTATTCGCTTTTAAACACCGGCAAAGACGAGTGGGGAATTCCCTGGCCATTATCTTTACGTTCCTTTGGTGACTTTAAACCGCCCCTACAAACTTATCTAATGATTCCATCAATAAAATTATTCGGCCTAACACCTTTTGCCGCCCGTTTTCCTAATGCCCTATTTTCATCTCTCTCAATTATTGCTGTTTTTCTTTTTACCAAACAACTCTTTAAACGAACAATCGCCATTCCACTTCTTTCTGCCCTTTTTTTAAGTCTTTCACCATGGCACCTGCCAATGTCTCGGTTGGCTCTTGAAGCCAATCTTCACGTATTTTTTGTTTCTCTTGGCCTTTTCTTTTTTCTGCGCTCTACCAATTCAACAAAATCTTGTAAAAATTTAATCATTTCAGCCATTCTTTTAATTCTTGCTTCTTTCTCTTACCATTCCACCAAAGCCCTTGTCCCTCTGGTTATTATATTAATCTCCGTTTACAAAAAAAGGCAAGCAACGGCGCAGTCACCCGAAGGGGGAGAAATATTCTCAAACCTCAAACCATATTTAGTTTTCTATTCTGTCATTTTCTTATTTCTTACTATCAACTTTTTTAATTCCAACTCCACCAGAACTTCGGATATTGTCATATTTAACCCTACCGACAAGTGGCAATCTGTTTCCGACCAACAATTTCAAACTATTCAAAATGGCCTGCCAACTCAAATTAGCAGAATTTTTAACAACAAGTTTATCTACACAACAAAAATATTTTTCCAAAACTATTTTTCTTATTTCTCTCCCCAGTTTTTACTTACAAACGGGGCCTCAGAAACCGACTACGGCATGATTCCAAGTTTTGGAGTCCTTAATCCACTTTTGTTTTTAGGACTTCTCGTTTCACTAACTTCTATTTTTTCAAAAAAGCACAATATCTATCACTCCCAACTACTTTTTTTACTCCCCCTAATCCTTTTAACTCCAATTCCCGCCACTCTAGCTAAGGGCCAAATGTTTGGAAACCGGGCTTCAATCATGATTCCATTTATTCAAATTTTTTCTGTCACCGGTCTTTATCTTTTTTACCAAAAAATCTCTCAAAGACAAATCAAAAAAGCTACTTTAATTCTCTTGGCATCAATATTTATTTTCTATAATCTAGATTTTCTTAGCACTTATTTTTATCGTGGCAATCAAATTCTAGCCCACGGCATGCTTTATGGTCATAAAGAAGCCATAAAATACGTTCAAAAAGAAAAACCTTCTCAGATAATTTACTCCCGCAAACTCTCAGAACCACAAGCCTATGCTTCTTTTTTTATGAAAATTGCACCAAAACTAACTCAGCAAGAATCAATAAATTGGCTTAAATATGACGAAAAGGGATTATCTTTCTTGGATCAGCTTGGTGAATACAAACTGGATAATTTTATATTTAGAGAATTAACTTTTGCCGCCGATAGTTTAGAACCAGACACAATTTTAATCGGCAAACCGGAAGAATTCCCTGTCTCAACCAAAATAGACAAAATCATCTACTATCCCTACGCCACCTCCCAAACCCCAGCCATCTATATCTACAAAACTTCGATAGCCAACGACTAATCCAAACATATATAATTAACCTGTGAAATGCTTTTTTAAAAAGAAATTTTTATTGCCATATATCTTCATATTAACCATATCTTTTCTCACCTGTTTCCGACTTTTTCGATCCGGATATTTCTCCATGCAAGACGATGTTCACATATTTCGTCTTCAACAGTTTGATCAATGTATCAAAGACCTGCAAATCCCTTGCCGTTTTATATCCAACGGGGGATTTGGATACGGTTACCCACTCTTCAATTTTTATCCACCCTTTGTCTACATCATCGCCGAAACTTTTCATCTTTTTGGCCTTAGCCTGATAAATAGCATCAAACTTACTTTTGTACTGGGCCACTTGTCAGCCGGCATCGGCATTTTTCTTTTTTCTAAACTCTTTTGGGGTCAAAAAGGTGCTCTTCTCTCCACCATTCTCTATCTTTTTGCCCCATATAGGGCCGTTGATGGATATGTCAGGGGAGCATTGGCAGAATTTTTTGCTCTCTCACTGCTACCTTTCGTTTTTTGGTCAATCACTAAATATCTCCAAAAATCCTCTAAAAAAAACTTGCTTGTATCAACAATACTTTTATCATCTCTATTCCTTTGCCACAATCTAATATCACTAGTCACCATCCCCATCCTCATTTTATATATCTTTTTTTACCAAAAACAAATTCGATTCAAACTTTTTCTTCCTATTTTCCTAAGTTTAGGCCTATCTTCGTTTTTTATCATCCCGGCACTTTTGGAAAAAAAACTAGTAACCATTCAAACCATGACACAGGGATATTTTAATTACGAAGCCCATTTTACAACTCTAAAACAATTATTTTTTAGCCATGACTGGGGTTTTGGCGCTTCCCTTTGGGGGCCAATTGACGATATGTCTTTTCAGATTGGATACATACATTGGCTAGTTCCACTAATTTGCTTTATCTTATTTTTACTTAAAACAAATAAAAAACCAATAAAAAATATTCCAATTCTTATTTTTTTCGCTCTTTTGTCTTTAATCTCGCTTTTTTTAACCCATCCACGTTCCATTTTTATATGGAAACTTTTTCCTTTTATGGCATACTTTCAATTTCCTTGGCGCTTTTTGGGTATAGCAATTTTTTCTCTATCTTTTATCTCAGCATCATTAATTAGCCTAATTCCAAAAAACCAAAGACAATTATGGCTTATATTAATAAGCACCGCCACCATAATTCTTAACATAAAATATTTCAAAGAAGATATCTGGTATTCAAACTTAACTGATAAAGATAAATTAAACAAACAAGAAATAATTCGCCAAAGCGGTGCCGGACTAAAAGATTATTGGCCTAATTCTGGCAATCAATTTCCACCGGAATTTGCTCCCCCAAAACCATTTTCGCTAGACAAAATTACCTTAAATTCATTTAATAAAACCAGCAACAGGGCCGATATTTCCATTACAGTCGATTCAGAATTTGCCACCATTACTTTTCCTATGGTTTATTTTCCCAATTGGCAAATCTATAACCAAAATAACCAAAAACTGCCAATCACAATCACGCCGGACCTTGGCCTTATCCAACTCAAACTACCAAAAGGCGACCATACTCTAACTCTTAAACTAAAAAATACACCAATAAGAACCGTGGCCAATACTATTAGTATCATCACTTTGTTAACCTTACTCGTCATCCTGAACCCGATTAGTCGGACGAAGGATCTCCTTACTAATCGATGAAAATTAAAACTCACCAAATTTTATTCATAATTATTTTTATCTTTTCTCTTTTTCTTCGACTATACAAACTTGATCAATTCCCTCCCTCCTTAAATTGGGACGAAATTAGCCATACCTATAACGCCTACAGTCTCGCTAAAACAGGCAAAGATCAGTGGGGAGTCTCTTGGCCAATTTTTAACTTTCGCGCCTATGGCGATTTCCCCACTACTTTAAACATGTATCTAACACTTCCTTTGGTTAAATACTTCGGAATAAACGCATTCACTTCTCGTCTGCCATCAGCTCTGCTTGGCGCCCTTACTTTAATTCCAACCTATTTTCTTGCCAAGCTTATTTTAAAAAAAGAAAAATTGGCTCTTTTTGTCACACTACTTAGTGCCGTTTCCCCCTGGAGCTTATTCCCTTCCAGGGCTGTTTTTCAATCCACTATTTCTTCCTTTTTTCTTATCGGTGGCATCACCTTGTTGCTTTACACCCTAAAACAACAAAAAAAAACACTCCTCATCTATTCTTCTGTTTTTTTAGCTTTATCTCAATACGCCTATCACAACACCCGCATAGTTATCCCTTTGCTTGTACCAATAATTCTTTTTATCTATAAAAAACAAACTTCAGCACTATTCAAAAAACACAAAAACACAGTTTTAATCTCTATGGCCATTTTTCTAATCTTTACCATACCCCAGCTAATTAATTTAAGTCTTCCAGATTCTCAAGCCCGTTCTCGTTGGACTTTTATTCTCAATCAAGATGCCATTAATATTATTAACCACCAAAGAGGCCAATCCACCCTATCGCCCTTTTTCGCCCGTCTTGTTCACAACAAGCTTACTTACTTTATTCCCAAATTTATTACAAACTACATAAACTTTCTTAATCCGTATTTACTCTTTTTCAAAGGAACGGGTAATTATCAGTTTAATATTCCCAACACAGGCATTCTTTATTCGATTTGTTTACCTTTCTTTTATATTGGCATTTTATCGCTTAACAAACTTTCACCAAACAATAAAAAACTAATTCTTCTTTGGTTTATCATAGGACTCCTCCCTTCGGCCCTTACGTCAGGGGATTTTCCCATTATCCGCGCTGTTAGTATACTTCCAATTCCATACATCTTGATTGCGCTGGGACTTGAATTTATGCCAAAACTTTTGCCAATCATTTCTCTTGGTCTATTTCTACAATTCTTTTCTTATTGGAACAAATATATTAATTTTTATCCCCAAAAATATTCACAATCATGGCAATATGGTTATAAACAAGCCATTGATTTTATAAAAGAAAACTATTCAGAATATGATCAAATCTACTTTACCAAAAAATACGGCGAAGCACATGAATTCGTTCTCTTTTATTGGCCATGGGATCCAGAGACTTATCAATCTGATCCCAATAAAGTTTGGGATTATCACGCTAATTGGTACTGGGTCGATGCCTTTGATAAATTTAAATTTATAAATGACTGGGAAATCGTTCCTCGTCATCCTGAGCTTGTCGAAGGATCCTCTCGTACATCCACTCTCCTCATTACTTCTCCTAACAACTATCCACAAACAAATGCCAATCACCCGCAGGGGGACGCTAAACTGTTAAAAACAATTAATTTTTTAGACAACACCCCGGCTTTTGAAATCATTGCCTATGAATAAAAAAACCAAAATAATCCTTCTTTTAATCACCCTCACAGCTTTTTTTATAAGAATTTACAAAACAAATTCGTATCCACCCTTACTTTGGGACGAAACTGCTATCGGCTATAACGCTTATTCAATTCTCAAAACCGGCAAAGACGAATATGGTGAATTCTTGCCATTAATTTTTAAATCTTTTGGAGACTACAAACCAGGTTTTTATATCTATCTTACTGTTCCATTTGTGGCCATATTCGGCCTTAATCCGCTTTCAGTCCGTCTGCCATCAATTATTTTAGGCTCATTAACACCTTTGTTTTTGTATTTGCTCATCACCCAAATTAATCCCAAAAACAAGAAAACACGCAACTTAGCTCTAATATCAGCTCTGATATTAGCCTTCAATCCATACAACATTCACTACAGTAGGGGAGCCTGGGAAACCAATATTCTTACATTCCAATTAATTCTGGCTTCCTATTTTTTTTTCAAAGCCATCACAAGCGAAAACGCAGTCACCCGCAGGGGGAACATTAAAAAAAACAATTATTTTTTACTCTCGTCTCTTGCCTTTTCACTTTCTCTATACACCTATCAGTCAGCCAAAATGATCAGTCTGTTTTTGATATTTATTTTGTTTTCAATTAATTTAAAAACAAATGTCAACGCAGTCACCCGCAGGGGGAAAATACAAAAAAACAAAAATAAATTTTTAAAACACTTCATTCTTCCTCTCTTTCTTCTTTCCCTTCCCATTATTTATGGCCTCTTATTTTCATCTGACACTAATCGTCTAAAAGTCTTAAGTCTTTTTTCTTATCCCAGAAGCCAACAAGAAACTGAAACAATTATCTCCGAAGGCAATAAACTGGACTATCAAATTTTTTACAATCAACCAATCTTTTTTCTACGAAATTTTTTAAACCGCTATTTTAATCACTTTTCGCCTAAATTTCTTATTTTCCAAGGCGATTGGCAAAATCCCCGCCACTCAGCTCCTTATATCGGTGTTATTCTTTACCCCAGTATAATTTTTCTTCTCATTGGAATTTTTCATTCACTTTCGTTTTCAACGCTTTCCATCTTCTTCCTATTCTGGCTTCTCATCGCCCCCATTCCCGCTTCTCTTACCCGTGATTCCATCCAAGCCACCCGCACCATGTCCCTCTCCATCCCCATAGTTTTCTTTATTTCTCTTGGCCTCAATTCTTTTTTAAGTTTTATTCATAAATCATATTTCATAAACCTGCCTGCCGGTAGGCACGGTCATAAATCAATTTTCTTTACTTTTTACTTTTTGCTCATTACTGTCTATTTTTTCTCTTTTTTTTACTATTCAGATCTATACCTAAACCATATGACCAAAAAATCACCTCAAGACTTTTTATACGGCTACGAAGAATCAATTCAATATTTAATCAAAAATCAAAATAAATATGACAATATATATTTTACCGATTTCTACAACCAACCATACATCTACTATCTTTTTTATTCAAAATATCCACCTCTTAAATATCAACAACAAGCATTTTTGACAAAAAACCAAGTAGGGGATACAGGTAAAATTGAAAAACTCGACAACATTATCTTTCATGCACCAGATTTCCAATTCATCAAAAGCCAACAAAATACTTTGGTAATTTATTCACACCAAGAAATAATTCGCCTTGGTATAGATAAATCAACTGATTTTTCTAAATTAATACAATTATCTCCAATTAATAATATTTCCACCTTCTATGCCTACCAAACTTCTGTCATCCCGACCGAAGTGGAGGGATCTCATAACCTCCCAAAATAATTAAATCAATATAAACAAAATGACAAACAATCATCAATCAAACAAAACCAAACCAACAGTCGTCATTCTGAGCGTAGCGAAGAATCCTATCGTATATATTCTCATCCTTGCAATTCTTCTCCGTTTCTACAATATCTCCAATCTTCCTTCTCTCAATCCAGACGAAGCCGCTATCGGCTACAATGCTTACTCTTTACTCCAAACCGGAAAAGACGAACACAGTATCCCTTGGCCCATTCATTTTAAATCATTTAGTGACTTCAAACCCGGAGGATATTTTTACCTTACTCTTCCTTTTATCAAAATCCTTGGCCTTACTCCTCTTGCTGTTCGCCTCCCTAACCTAATTCTTTCAATTCTTTCAATTTATTTTCTTTACAAACTTGTTCTTCTTATTACAAACAATTTAACACTTTCTCTACTTTCTGCTTTCTTGCTTTCTATTAACCCCTGGCACATCCACTTTTCCCGCGGTGCCTGGGAATCCTGTACCGCCCTCTCGTTTATTATTATCGGCACTTATTATTTCTACAAAAACACTAACACAAAACAAGCATCAGCGCAGTCACCCGCAGGGGGAAAACACAATCTTTATCTCTTCGCTCTTTTCCTTTCTCTTTCTTTATACACCTATCACTCTGCCCGCATTTTCGCCCCCTTACTTGCTTTATCTTTATTTTTTATTAATCGAAATAAAATACTACGTCATCCTGAGCTTGCCGAAGGATCTCATAAAAAATTTATCCTTTCTTTATTTTTTGGCATCCTTATCACTCTGCCAGTTGTTTTTTCCTTCTTCAAGAATGGCGGTACAACTCGTTTTTCCGGAGTTGGTATAACAGCCGATCAAGGTCCACTGTGGCGTTCCAATGAATTATTAAATCACCACTTTAACCAAAGTCAAAAAACAACACTGATTAACAGAATCACACATAATGCCCGAGTTCTTTACGCAATTTCATGGGCCGAAAAATACTTTTCCCACTTTGATTTAAACTTTCTTTTTATCAATGGAGACGAGGTCCCACGTTCCAAAAGCCCAGAAATAGGTCAATTCCATTTAATAGAACTCCCATTTTTAATTCTAGGCATTGTAGTTATGCTGTCATCCCGAGCGAAGTTATTGTCATCCCGAGCGAAGTTATTGTCATCCCGAGCGAAGTTATTGTCATCCCGAGCGAAGTCGAGGGATCTCATAACCACTCAAACAAATTATAAGTTTATTTTTCTCTGGCTTTTTCTCTCACCCATAGCTTCATCCCTCACTTTCCAGGCCCCATCCGCTCTCCGCGCTCTTCCCATGGTCATCCCCCTCACTATCCTCACCGCTTTTGGTATTCAATCTTTCTTAAGTCTTACTCACAAACAACCCTCCATACTCTTCTTTCTTGTTATTTTTTACTCCTACTCGATAGCCTACTACCTTAGCTCTTATCACATTCACTCCCCCAAACGCTATCCCTTTGCATGGAATCAAGGTTTTGATCGGCTAATTCCTTATATAGAGTCTCAAAAAAATAATTTTAGCAACATCTATATAACCGATAAATACGATCAACCTTACATCCTGTATCTTTTTTATTCAAAATATCCACCACCTGCCCTTCATAACCAAATCAAATTAACACCTCCGGATAAATTTGGTTTTTCTACAGTAAAACAAATAGATAATATTCATTTTGAAAAAATTAATTGGGATAATATTCCTTCAAATTCACTTATAGTAGCCTCAAACGAAACTGTTCCAATTCAGCCGGTTGATATCATCAATTTCACAAACGACCTCCCAGCGTTTAAAATATATACTAAACAATGAAAATCCTAAATACTAAATCAAAAATCCAAAACAAAAATATTAGGATTTAGAATTTAATTTAAATTTAATTTAAATATGAAACATACTATCTCAGTCGCCGTTGCCACCTACAACGAAGAACACAACATAAAAGACTTCCTTGATTGTCTAAAATGGGTCAACGAAATAATTTTAGTTGACGGAAACTCTACTGACAAAACTCGCCAGATTGCCAAAAACTACAAAAAGGTTAAGATAATCAAAACCGCCAATAAAGCCATTTTTCATATTAATAAACAAAAAGCCATAGACAAATGCAACGGTGGTTGGATTCTTCAATTAGATGCAGACGAAAGAGTCACTCCAAGACTAAAAAAAGAAATTCAATATATTTTAAAAAGACCAATAAACAAAGTTCCCTATAACGGTTTTTGGATAAAAAGGAAAAATTATTTTTTAGGTGAATTTTTGCAAAAAGGCGGACAATATCCGGATCCGGTTATCAGATTTTTTAAAAATAATAAAGGTTGGCTACCGTGCAAATCGGTTCACGAACAAGTAGAAATAAATGGAAAAATCAGCAGTCTAAAAAACGATCTTCTTCACTACGCCGATTATTCATTTTCACGCTATATAGAACGCAACAATCGCTACACCACCCTAATAGCCCAAGAATTAATTGATCAAGATTTCAAAATTAATTTTCTAAGTATTTTAAATTATTTTCTTGTCAAACCAATTCATTGGTTTTTATTAACCTACTTTAGACACAAAGGCTTTGTAGATGGATTTCCCGGTTTTATTTTTTGTTATTTTTCTTCTCTTCGTTTCCCCATCGCTTTTATCAAATTCTGGGAACTAAAAAAAACCAAACGATCTATAAATCTAAAAACCGACTGGAATTAATGAAAAAATTTAAAATCGCTATTGATATCTCTCCCACAAAAAATGCCAATTCCAAAAGAGGAGTTGGTTTTTATACCAAAAATCTAGTCAAATATCTCCAAAGAGAACTAAAAACCAACCCCGAATATAAATCCTGGTCTTTAAAACTAATTAAAAATTGCGAAGCGAAGCGAAGTCACCCGAAGGGGGAAAAATTAAAAATTGGAACTTTTGATTTATTGCATTATCCTTATTTCGATCCTTTTCAACTAACCCTACCTCAAAAAACCGTTCCTACCATAGTCACAGTCCACGATCTTATCCCTCGCCAATTTAAAAAACACTATCCAGTCGGCATAAAAGGTAATGTCCGTTGGCTAATCCAAAAAAATCGTCTAAAAAAAGTCGATTATATTATCACAGATTCACACTTCTCAAAATACGCAATACACAAAATCACTAAATATCCAACCGACCAAATCTATCCTATTTATCTCGGAGCCGATCCAATTTTTAAATCAATCAAAAACACAAAAGAATTAGAAAAAATTAGGAAAAAATACAAACTGCCAAAAAAATTTGTTCTTTATGTTGGCGATATCAATTGGAACAAAAACATTCCCAATCTTGTTAGGGCCTGTTTATCCTTAAAATACCCACTTGTTATAGTTGGTTCTGCCGCTACTCGCAAAAACGTAATTAATCATCCCTGGAACCAAGATCTCCTCTGGCTCCAAAAAACACACCACCCGCTTTTAACACTTACCGGCTTCGTTCCTGATCCGGATCTTGCCAAAATCTACAATCTGGCTACTTTTTATTGCCAACCATCTTTTGCCGAAGGCTTCGGTCTTACCCCCTTAGAGGCTATGCAATCGGGTTGCCCGGTTTGTTATAGTCTTCAAAGCAGTTTGGCCGAAATTATGGACTATAACGGAGTATTTTTTAATCCAAAATCCCTTAAAAGTATTAAAAAGGCCCTAAAAAAACTCATGACCAGTCCAAAATTAAGACAAAAATTTTCCAAACTGGGACAAAAAAGAGCCAGGGCTTTTTCATGGAAACTGACCGCTCTCCAAACTCTGGCCGTTTACCGACTCTGTCACCCCGCAATTGCCACGAAATACATTCGTAAGGGCGACCCTTGCGGTCGCCCGATTAAATGAAATAAAACATAAAATGAATACCCATTTCCTCTCAATCATCATCCCTATCTACAAGCAAGAAAAAACCATCAAAAAAGATATTTTAAACATTGACAATACTTTACAAAAAATTCGTTATCCATACGAAATCATTGCCATAGTGGACGGCAAAAACGAAGATAACTCATACAAAATCTGCCAACAAATTAAACGCAAAAATCTAAAAATTTACACTTACAAACACAATCACGGCAAAGGCCACGCTATTCGTTTTGGTATGACAAAAACAAAAGGGGATTACATCGCCTTCATAGATGCAGGCATGGAAATCGATCCCAACGGCATTTCTATGCTTCTGGAACACTTAGAATGGTATGACGCCGATATTATAGTCGGATCAAAACGCCACCCCGCTTCCCTTGTTAATTACCCAATTGATCGAAAAATCATCAGCTTCTTTGTTTATCTCATTTCTCGCACACTCTTTAATCTCAAAATCCGTGATACGCAGGCAGGAGTAAAAATTTTTAAAAGAAAAGTATTGGAAAAAGTTTTGCCAAGGCTTTTAGTAAAAAGCTTCGCCTTTGATCTCGAAATTTTAGCCGTTTCAAAACATTTAGGTTTTAAACGTATATATGAAGCACCAATCAAACTAAATTATGATTTTGATAATTTACATCTGCATAATTCAATGCTAAAAACAATTTACAAAACATTTATCGACACTTTGGCAATTTTTTATCGTTTGCGTATTCTTAGATACTATAACGATTCCAACAAGAGAAAATGGAAATTCAACCCCGATCTCCAACTCCGCATCAACACCGGACAATAATTATCTGTCATTGCCACGCGAAGCTTGTCCTGAGTGCCACCGAAGGACTCGTGATGGCAAAATTAATTTAGAAATTAAAAATTAGAAATTAAAAATTTGAAAAATCACAATTTTTCCTTCTCCATCATCATTCCTATCCGCAAAAAAAATAAATTTCTGACCCAAACCTTATCTCATCTCAAAAATCAAACCTTCAAAAATTTCGAAATTCTGGTAATCACAGACAAAATTTCTAAGACTGCCAATCCGGCCCAAAAAAGAAATTTAGGAGCCAAAATGGCCAAAGGCAAATACCTGGCTTTCCTTGACGACGATTCTTATCCTGACAAAAACTGGCTCAAAAATGCTTTAAAGGTTTTCAACACCAACACCAATCTCTCTGCTGTTTGCGGTCCCTGTCTCACTCCACCCAATAACAATATTAAGCAAATTGCTTCAGGATTAGTCTGGTCGTCATGGCTTGGCAGTGGAGCGGCCGGCCGTTATAGAAACAGTATCCAAAAACAAAGATTCGTCGACGATTATCCAACCGTCAATTTAATAGTCAAAAAATCTGATTTCAACAAAGTAAAAGGCTTTGATACCCACCATTGGCCAGGAGAAGATACGGTTTTGTGCCTAAATTTAACCAAAAAACTAAATAAAAAAATTCTCTATCATCCAAATATTGTTGTTTATCATCATCGTCGAGAAATTTTTAATTCTCATCTGGCTCAAATCAAAAGATACGCCCTCCACCGCGGTTTCTTTGCCAAAAAATTTCCCCAAACATCACTTCGACTGGGCTATTTCCTCCCCAGTCTTTTTCTGGTTTATTTACTTTCCCTTCCTTTTTCCACAGTCGCGTTTGACGCGATACCCCTAATTTCTTATCTCTTACTATTATTCCTAACCTTTCTTAGTTTCCTCAAAAAAAACGGTCTTCTGGCTTCCATTCTCGGAACAATAACAATTCCCACAACTCATATCTACTACGGAATATATTTCATCATCGGCCTACTCAAAAAAACCCTCTCCTTCACCCCCCGCCAAACCTAAACACGCTATACTACCTCAATGTCTTTTTCCGTCTCAATCTCTTATCCTCCTCTTCACAAAAACAGCCAAACTGCTTTTTTATCCCAAAACCGCCAATTTCAATGGACCAACACAAAAAACTTTATTTTCCCCGTCATTCCAGCTTATACAGCTACACTTTTAAAATCCAAAGGCCATAAAGTCTTTTGGGATGACGCTATTGCAGAAAAACTTTCATACCAACAATGGCTCAATCGTTTAATCAAACGCTCTCCCGGTCTTATCGCCATAGAAACCAAAACTCCTGTAATCAAAACCCATTGGAAAATAATCAAAGATATAAAAAAGGCTTTTTCTGTCAACAAACCCACTGTTATTGCAAATTCTTTTGTAGGGGCGACCCTTGCGGTCGCCCGCAGACGTGGCAACCTGTCCACCTCTGGCAGATCCCATCGGAATCAACACACGCCTACCATCGTCCTAATGGGCGACCATGTCACCGCACTACCCCTTGAATCATTCAAAAATTCTCCTGTCGATTACATCCTTACCGGCGGTGACTACGACTTTATGCTCTTAAATTTAGTAGAACATCTGACCAAAGGAACCAAACTCTCACCGGGCTTTTATTTCAGATCAAACCATAATCTTATCCATCGTCATCCTGAGCCTGTCGAAGGATCCCCCCAAAAACAAACCAATACTAAAATCCTCAATTCCGGTAAATTCGCTCTAAAAAATCATAATCTAGATATTCTTCCCATCATCGATCGCGCTCTAACCAAAAACCACCTCTACACCCACAACAATTCAAACTTCAAATACACTCCCGGCGCCTACATAATGTCAGGCCGTGACTGCTGGTGGGGAAAATGTACCTTCTGTTCTTGGACAACACTTTTTCCCAACCAATCCTATCGAACTTTTTCACCTCAACATAGCCTTAAAGAAATTCAAAATCTAATTGAAAACTACAACATAAAAGAAGTCTTTGATGACTCCGGCACTATTCCAACAGGGGATTGGCTCAAAAAATTTTGCCATGGCCTAATAGACAAGGGCTTTAACAAAAAAATTAAACTAGGCTGTAATTTAAGAATGGGGGCTTTATCTCAAAAAGAGTTTAATCTGATGAAAAAAGCCGGTTTCAGATTTATTCTATACGGACTTGAATCGGCTAATCAAAAAACTTTAGACAAAATCAATAAAAACATTAAAGTATCAGATATCAAAGAAACTCTTGTAAAGGCCAAGAAAGCCGGCATAGAAAATCACCTTACCATCATAATTGGTTATCCTTGGGAAACGGAAGCAGACGCCCAAAAAACCCTCAACTTAGCTCGCCAGTTATTCAAGGACGGATTAGCCGATTCCATCCAAGCCACTCTATTAATTCCTTATCCTGGCACCCCACTCTTTAAAGAGCTTAAACAAGCCAACAAGCTTCTTACCCTAGATTGGGACAAATACGACATGAGCCAGCCGGTTATAAAATCTCCTATTTCATCACAAAAACAAATACAACTCATTCAATCTCTTTTCAAAGGTGTTTTAACACCAAAATTCTTACTAAAAAAAACCCTCTCCATAAGATCACTAAACGACTTCACCCACCTAGCCAAATACTCCCTAAAATTCCTCTCCAAACTCAAAGATTTTAAATAAAATGAAAATAAAAAATTCATACGATTGGATACTTCTACTAAAAGAATACAAAAAAATCGCCAACAACAAAAAAAATGTAATCGAAATCGGTAGCAGTAACAAAAGCAAAACAAAACAACTGGCAAAACATTGCAAAAAATGTTTGGGTATTGAATATTATGCGCAAAGAATTCCCAAAAGTTTTAAAAATATAAAATATAAACAAGGGGATTGGCAAAAATTAAACAATGTCAAATCAAATACCTTCGAAATACTAATAAGCAGTCACACCCTGGAACACACAAAAAATGATCTAAATGCCATAAACGAAACTTATCGAGTTCTAAAACCAAACGGCATCGGGTTGATAACTACACCAAACAGAAAAAGATTAATCAGAGTTTTTGTAGAATTCTTCACAGGCAAAAAAAAATTCCCATATCAAGAACACCAAAGGGAATATACTTACCAAGACTTAAAAAAAATACTCATCAAATCAAAATTTAAAAAATACAAAATTATCCCTGTTGCCATTGGTCTCCATGCTGAAAAAATCAAACTCTTTTCAAAAAAAGTACCCAAAATACTCAAAAATTACGCCTGTTACTGGCTAATAAAAGTTAAAAAATGACCTATCCAACCATTTCAATTGTAATTCCAACTCTCAACTCAGCCAAAGTATTAAACAAATGCCTAAAATCTATTAATTCTCAAGATTATCCCAAGCAAGCAACAGCGAAGTCAGTCTCTGGAAGAATAGAAATTCTAATTACCGATGGAGGTTCAACCGACAAAACCATCAAAATCGCCAAAGGATACAAATGCAAAATTTTCAAAAACCCTCTAAAAACGGGAGAGTCCGCCAAAGCAATCGGCATAAAAAAGGCCAAAAACCGCTATATTGTCCTAATTGATTCAGACAATATCTTACCAAACAAATCTTGGCTCAAAAAAATGATTAAACCATTAGAAAAAGACTCCTCTCTAATTGGCTCTGAACCAATAAAATTTACTTATCGCAAATCAGGTGGCTTTATCGAACGCTACTCTGCATTAATCGGCGCCAACGACCCCTATGCTTTTGTTACGAAGGTCTATGACCGCTTCTCATATTTAACCAATACTTGGACTGGCCTAAAAATAGATCAAATAGATAAAGATCAATATATAAAAATTACTCTAAAACCAAACTCCACCCTTCCCACCATCGGCGCCAACGGAACTATTCTTCGCTCTTCCTTCCTCCACCGTCATCCTGAGCCTGTCGAAGGATCTCCTTCAAATTACTTCTTCGACATCGATCTAATTTCTTCCATTCTACAAAAAACTCAAAAACCCTTATACTTTGCCAAAGTCAAAACCGGCATCATCCATTCTTATTGTGAATCATCAATTTCAAAATTTATCCGCAAACAATTCCGCCGTCTTACTGATTACTACACTTATCTACCAATCCGTCAATTCAACTGGTCAAAAACTAACCGCATCGGCATCATCAAATTCTCCCTCTACACTCTTACTATCTTTCCCCCCATAATCGATTCTTTTCGTGGCTATTTTAAAAAACCGGATCCTGCTTGGTTTTTTCACCCACTAGCCTGTTTCATTTCTTTTTTTGCTTATTCCTTAACAACAATAAAATATCACCTAAAATTATTAAAACCAATTTCACGCACCAAATGGCAACAATAAAAAAACCAAAAAAAATATTAATGATCACCCCTTTCTTCAAACCTAATATAGGCGGAGTAGAAAACCATCTCGATGATTTATGTAACTATCTAAGTAAGAATGGTCACCAAATTACTGTTCTTACCTTTACTCCGTTAACCATCAACACACCCGCCCCTCGTTTTGAAAAAAAACAACGCATCACCATCCATCGCTTTTGTTGGCCGGGCCATAATCTTTTTCACAAACTGGAACCATATCCGTTTCTGGAATTTCTTTATCTGACTCCATATCTTTTTTTACGTTCTTTCATTTTTTTAATATTTACAAAACAGAGATTTGATCTTATTCATGCCCATGGTCTAAACGCCTCTTTTGTTACCATGCTCTTAAAAAAAATATTCAAAATTCGCACTGTCGCTTCCACCTACGCAATCTATAACTTCCAAAAGTCCTCATTATTCTCAAAAATAACTTCTTTTACTCTGTCTTCTTTTGACAAAATTTTGGCCCTAGCCCAACCCTCAACCAAAGAACTGATTAAAATTGGAATCGACAACAACAAGATCTCTACTTACTACCTTTGGGTTGATGACACAAAATTCAAAGCTCATCCAAAGTCCAAAGCCCGTCAAATACTAAACCTTCCCAACAAATTCACCGCCATTTTTGTCGGCCGTCTTATCCCAATTAAAGGAATCAAAATAATTATCAAACTAATTTCTATCTTTCCCAACATCCACTTTATTGTTATCGGCGACCACGGACCATTAAAAGAAAAATTAGAAAAAAAAGCAATTAAGTTTCCCAACATTACTTTTTACGCCGGAAAAATCAATCCCAAAAAACTCAGCCTTTACTACTCATCGGCCGATCTTCTCCTTTTTCCTTCCCTTTATAACGAAGCTTTTGGTAAAGTGGCGATAGAATCTTTGTTCTGCGGTACTCCGGTCCTGGCTTCAAACAAAGGGGCCATCCCTGATGTAATTAATAATAAAGTCGGCAAAATTATTCCACCTACATTAAAAAATTTCAAACAAGAATTAAGTTTCTTTTATAAAAATCCAAACCAACTAAAAAAACTAACCAAAAACTGCCTTAAATACGCCAAAAATAATTTTAGTATAAAAAATGCCCAAACCATCGAAAACACCTATTATTAACCTTTACAATCGCCCATCCGCCGTCATCCTGAGTGCAACGAAGGATCCCCTCGGAACCAAATTCCCCTTGGGATTCTTCTCCGCCAACTGGCGGATCAGAATGACGCACTTCATCTCACATCATGAAAAAAACTAAAAAAGTCATTCTTTATTTCCCCAACCCACTTCCATACAACCGCTCATGGAAAGGCATCCCCCTGTCCCTACTGGCCATTTCCAGAGTATTAGACAAAAAAGGTTATCAAGTCAAAATCTTTTCAAGATTTTTACAAAATAACCTAGAAAAAGAAATAATCAAACACGGCCAAAACAGCATTTGTCTGGGTATTTCTGCTATGACCGGCTTTCAAATATACGATGGTCTAAAAATAGCCAAACTTTTTAAAAAACATTTTCCCAAAACCCCAATAGTCTGGGGCGGCTGGCATGTTTCCATTCTACCGATAGAAAGCATAAAAAATAAATTCGTTGACATGATTATAAGAGGTCCCGCCGACGAGGTTTTCCCAAAACTTGTCTTTGCTCTGGAAAATAAAAAAAGTTTGACAACCATCTCCGGTCTTACCTATAAAAAGGCCAATATCATTCATACCAATCCCGATCAACCCATGCCAAATTTAAACAAACTTCCGCCACTGCCTTACCACTTGGTAGACATAGAAAAATGTCTTATTAACACTGAATACGGCAAAAGAACACTTAGCTACATCTCAAGTTACGGCTGTCCTCATCGCTGTAGTTTTTGCGTAGAACAAGTAGTCAACAAAAGACGCTGGTCAGCCCTAAACGCTACAAAAGTGGTTAAAGAATGGCAATATCTTTACAAAAGATACCAGATTGACTCCATTGCCGTTTATGACAGCAACTTTTTTGTCGATCAAAACCGAGTTTACAAAATCTGCCAAGGCTTATTGACAAATAAAATCTCCATAAAATGGGGAAATGCCAACGGCAGGATCAGACAACTCAGTCAATATAAAGAAAAAGTCTGGAAACTAATGAAAAAAACCGGCTGTGTCATGATTTTAACCGGAGCCGAATCCGGCTCTCAAAAAGCCCTTGATTTTATAAAAAAAGACATGGATGTAAAAGAAATAATAAAATTTACTCGTCTTTGCAAAAAATACAAAATCAAAATTCTTTATTCATTTTTAGTTGGCCTGCCATGGTCAAAAAAGGCGATAGAAAATAAAAAATTTGTAAAACAAGAATACGCCACCACACTTTCTTTAATAGATAAATTATTAAAAATTTGTGACAGAAACCGCTACACTTACTATGTTTTCTTACCCTACCCCGGAGCTCCACTTTTCAAAAGAGCAGTTAAACTAGGCCTAAAATATCCAAAAAATCTCAAAAGCTGGAGTACTTATCTTATGTCTCCCGAAGATGCCTTTAAAATAACTAATAAGCAAAAATGGATTACGCATAAACAAAGCAGGTTAACAGCTATGTTGACCCAATATATTTTTGGCCTCATGGACAAAGATACTTACGATCTCCTGCAAAAAAGAATTCCATCAAAATTCTACCAACTCCTTTTCAAAATCACTTACAAACTGGCCCTAATCCCGGTAAAACTCCGCTGGAAATTCAAATTTTTTGATTTCCCCCTGGACTACTATCTCTTCACTCTCGTCTACAAACACGCCGGACTTATGTAGTCTAGTCTTAAATCTAAAATAATATCGCCAATAAATCCTGCGTCCAAACTCAATAATCGGCCCAACTAAAAAATCCAAAAAAATCCTTTCAAAATGAAATTGCTTGATATGACACAAAAAAAGCCGTAAACAGGCAACTAGATAATACTTTCTAAAAATATATATTGGTTTAAATCTTGTTTGATGCCAACGCGTTTGATATTTAACCATCTCATCAAGACTAATTTTCAACTTCAACTTGGTTTTTCCAATCTGCCCTCTGGTAAAATCTCCCCACTTTTTTGTAATAATTAGGCCTTTTTTTCTGGCATCTTCCTCTAAATATGTTCCGGGCAAAGGCGAAGTTACAGAAGCCCAAACAATATCCGGTTTAGTTATTTTTAATAAAGCATCAGTCATCTTAACCTCCTTTAAAGTCTCAGTCGGTGAACCTATCATTACATTGGCATTCACCAAAATTCCATGTTTACGACAAAGACTCACAGCTTTAATATTTTGCTTCACAGTCGTACCTTTTCTCATCACTTCATTTAATATCCGTTGACACCCGGACTCAACACCAAAACATATCATTTTACACCCGGACCTTTTCATTATCTCCAAAATATCGTCATTTATATTGTTAACTCTGGAATAACACCACCAATCTATATTGATTTTTTTTCTAATAAGTAAATTACTAAACTTTTCAAGCCACTTTACATTAGCAGTCAGAGTATCGTCCCAAAAGATAATACTTTTAATCTTGTATTTTTCAATCAACTCTCTGATTTCACCAACAACATTCTCAGGACTTCTAAATCTGGCCGGTCTACCAAAAATTAAATCCAAAGTTGGCTGACACATAGTACACCTCCCCGGACAGCCACGACTCACAATAACATTTGCAAATGGATATCTCATAGGAAAAAACAAACCATAAGCCTTGGAATACCAACCTTCTGATCCGATAATGTTTCGATCAACAAAAGGCAATTTATCAAGATTCCTGATATATTGACGTGCTTTAGTAAAAACTATTTTATCCTTTAACTTAAAAACAATCCCATTAACAAAGTTTAGTTTTCCATTCTTCTCAAAACATCTCAACAAATCCAAAAATGTAACTTCGCCCTCTCCAATTACTCCGACATCAACACCTGACATGCTAACTGTTTCTTTTGGTAAAACCGTAACATGAGGCCCACCAACTATAATTCTAGCTTTCGGCCTTATTTTTTTAATAAAATTTATCACTCCGGCAGTATTGCCCATTTCACTTGTCATCAACGACAAACCAACAACATCTGGAGATATGGCCAGTACTTTTTCTCCAAACTCTTTCCAACCCGAAAGCAACTTCATGTCAATTAAATAACAATCCATTCCATTGGCCTTTAAATAAGCACTGATTGAAGAAATACCCAAAGGAGATATATAATGCTTAAACTTCTCATATCTATGAGAATAAAAACTACCAACACATACAAGTAAAGTTTTCATATCTTTTCCACTTCAAAATACATACTCAGTTCCTTATGTATTTTTAAATCCAACTTATCAATATCGGCCATTTTCCCTTTTCTAAAACTACATTTTTTTATTTTTCTAAAACCCGCCTTTTTTAACAAAAACACCATATCCTTTTCATCGTACATCCACCTGTGTTCCCGAATAAAAAATTTTTGCAATTTGCTCAAAAACCCATCATTAAATTTACTCCTATCAACCCCAAAAACATTCATATTAAACTCTTTTTGCCGCAGGCACTCCGCTGTCCGATTCATCGGACCATCGGAGAAATATTTTTTAACAATCAACCCCATATCCGGTAACACTATTCTCAAAACACCATTTCTTTTCAAAACTCTCCTACACTCCTTTAAAATATTTTTACTTTGCCAATACTCCACATGCTCCAATACATGCGAACAATAAATAAAATCCACACTATTATTTTTTAACGGTAACCTCCATCTTATATCCCAAAGCCTTAATTTTGGCCAACCAATATCATAATCCCTCGGAAGTAATCCTAAACCCACTAGCCATTTTCTAAAACCTGTAAATTTGGATAACAACGGTAAAATCCCCCAATCATAATTCAACCACCCCTCTATTCCACTAGGCCCACAACCAAGATTAACTTTAACCATTTATAATATCTTAATACAAATTATTCTTTATCTAGTTATCCAGTAATCTAGTAATCCAGTTATCTAATTGTCCAGTAACCATGAATCTATTAATCATAGCCAACAACAACCTCGGCAACGGTCTTAGCGGCGGCGATACTATACTTATCAACTTCATCAAACACTGGCAAAAAAAACTAAAAATTACTGTTCTGGCCAGCCAAGAAACTATTAATATTTTTAATCGCCATCAATTATCAAACATAAAAATAATCAAAACAGATACAAAAAATACTAATCCGAACCATTTTTCAACATTCAATATACTAAAACATACTGTCAGAAGAACAATCAAAGGATTAAAAACTGCACAAAAGCACGGCAATATTATCAATAATAGCCACTTTATTTACTCAGCCTCAGACTTTTATCCCGATTTACTGCCTGCTTTTTACTCCAAATTAATCAATCCCAAGATAAAATGGATAGCCGGATATTATCTCCTCGCCCCTCCTCCTTTTTCACACTCTTCTCCATACAAGGGTATTAATAAAATCAAAGGTATTCTCTACTGGACAATGCAACAACCAAGTTTGTTTATAGTCAAAAAATGGGCTGATTTTGTTTTGGTCACTTCAAAACCCGACACAAAAAAATTCCCCCACAAAAAGGTCATAATTGTCCAGGGAGGAGTTGATATTCCAAATTCAATCACATGCAAAGCCCAAGTCACCCGAAGGGAGAAACCTCAATACGACGCCTGTTTCATGGGCAGATTCCATTTTCAAAAAGGAGTTTTAGAGTTAATAGATATTTGGAAAAAAGTCGTTGCCCAAAAACCAAATGCCAAACTGGTCATGATAGGCGATGGAGAATTAATGAATAAGGTAAAAAACAAGATAAAAAAACTTGGTCTAAAAAATAATATTATTCTTACTGGCTTCAAAGAAAATACCCAAACACAAAATATTTTCAAACAAAGCAAAATGATTCTCCATCCGGCCACTTTTGATAGCGGGGGAATGTCAGCCGCTCAAGGTATGGCATACAAATTACCGGCAGTTTCTTTTGACCTGGAATCGCTAAAAACCTATTACCCCAAAGGCATATTAAAAACCCCAAAATACGACCTGGATAAATTCGCCCAAAACATAATAAAATTACTGGATAATCCAACTCTCTACAAAAAAACATCTAAAGACGCCTACGATCTTATAATCCATACCTGGGACTGGAAAAAAAGAACCAAGCGTATTTATCAACAAATCTTTACCGCCTAACTGAAAAAAAGTAGCTTTTCCCCAATTCAAAACTTTTACGGCAAAAACCCAATAAACCGGACTTTTTGATTTCATCACCAATCAATTTTAAATATCCCTTGTCTTTCAATTCTTTCTTTGCATAAATTACATGAGCCAATTTTAAATTATCTTCAATCTCTTTTTTTGAATAATCAGGGTATTCATAAACCGCCGTCTTCCCATCATATTTCAACCAATCTTTGGTAAACAAATAATTATTCTTATCCAGCCAATCAAAAAATCCTGTCCCCGGTTGAGGAGTACATATTGATGTTTGAAAATCATAAAGCAAATTCTTATCCAAAAGCTCAGACAAAAAATTAATCGTCTTCCTGTCGCTTTTGGCAGTCGATCCCAAAGCCCCAAAAGTAAAAGTGCCATACATTCTCATCCCCACTTTTTTGGCCAAATTTAACACTTTCAAAAGCCTTTTTATATTAATATTTTTCTTTATACCTTTAGCCGTTTTCATATCCACCGACTCAATCCCAATCCTAATTTTGTAATAACCGGCTCTTTTCATAGCTTCAAGCATCTCTTTGTCCAAAGTCCAATAACCACACATGGCGTCATACTTTAAATCCGCCAAACCATTATCAATTATGCCTTTACACAAATCCAAAATAAAACTTTTTTTGGTATTGTGGTATTCCTCATCAAAAAATATCCCCTCCATCTCTGGATATTTATTTTTCAAATACTTAATTTCTTCCACAATATTCTCAATTTTCCTTCCTCTCCAATTCGGTTTTTTATAATACAACTGAGAAGCTACACAAAAATTACAATTCATCATGCACCCTCTGCTGGCAAAAAATTCTATTTCCTTATAATCACAACCGCCAATGTCAGCATAATTTATTCGAGAAATATCATCATCTTCAGGAAAAGGCAAACAATCAACCTCCAAAAGCTCCCTCCTTTCATTCGGATACAAACCCCTGATTTTCGATCTCTTTTTTCCTTTCAAAATATCCAAAACCGTCAATTCATATTCACCCAAACAAACATAATCCACCCCATCCTTCATTACCTCTTTGGCAAAAGCGCTGGGGTGCTGGCCACAAAAAATCAATTTTGTTCCATATTTCTTCTTAAAAGCCAGTCCAAATTTCAAATCCATTTCATACACCACACTGGAAGTTTCCATCACCAAAAAATCCGGTTTCACAAATTTATATTTTTCAAAATATTTTTTCCAATCCAAAGCCTCAAAATTCCCATCCACCATTAATACATCCCAGCAATTTTCTTTTTTTAAAATACTTGACAAATAAGCCAATTCATAGGGATAAAAATTAAAAGACTTTGTCTTGCCCACATTGGCTGTCCACCGACTGGGAAACAAAATAAAATTATTTCCATTTTCATCTTTTCCTACAGAATTAGCTATTAATACTTTAATCTTTTTACTCACTTATTTATCTTATCCTCTCAAAGCTCTAACTTCCATTGTCCCGCTATTGGCAAAAACCACTGCCAAAAAAAACGACAAAGGCGCAAAAAATAACTGCAAAGGCAAAAGCAAAAACCGCCAAAATCTACTAATCTTTTCAACCCCACAAAAATTAATCAGTGAATACAACAAAGTCTGTCTATACTCAAACAAAGCCGGCTTAACTTCAATTTGCTCAAAACCCGCTTTTTTCAATAACTTTACAACCGATTTTTTATCATAATTTTTTACATGGTACAAAGCATCGCCATGAAACCATCTCTCACCAGCCAACTTCACCTCCCAAGAAGAAAAATCCGGTAGTCTCAAAACAAACAACCCGTCTTTTTTAAGTATTCCAAAAACTTCCTTTACTAAACTATCAGCTTTCTTTACATGTTCCAAAACATGGAAACAAGTTACTGCATCAAAAAAATTCTTTTTAAATCCAACCCTCTCTAACTCACCAACTATCAATTTCTTTTTCCCCAACCGTTTAACCGCTTCCCCAATCGCCGCCCTAGAGGTATCTAATCCCCAACCATCAAAACCTTTTTTCCTTAAATATTCTAACCACAACCCCTGCCCGCATCCCAAGTCCAAAATCCTAGCCCCATCCTTAACTCCTCTCAATACTCCAAGATTCGCCAATCTAATCAAGATATCTTCCAATCCTTTTCCTATTATGCCCCGATTATAATAATCCTTATCGTATTTTTCTTTTTTCAAAGTCATAGCCCTTCAATTTTTCAGCCAAAACTAATAACTGCATCAATATATTAGAAATTTTTTTACTCTTTTTTAATCTTTTTTCAGAAATTTTTAACCAAAAGCAACTCATGCTTATAAACAAAAAAAATCTAAGCAATTTTCTGGATTTATCTTTACCCATAGGGGGCAAATATTTTGCCGGTACCTTTTGTTCCAAAAAATACAATCCTCTTCCATGATTAAAAAATCTATTCAAAACATCATCAAAATTAAATTTATGATAATGATAAACAGTTAACTTTTCGTCATAAAAAAGTTTCATTCCTTTTAAACTGGCTCTATAAGCAAATTCAAAATCTTCCCAAGCCGCTTTTGGAAAATTCTCATCAAAAAACAAATTATTTTTTAACAAAAATTTTTTCTTCAAAGACACATTGCATGTCCAAAAAAATCCCCAATCTAAATTAGCGTTATCCGTATTACTATAATCAAAATGCAAATTGCTCCTGCTCAAAAGCCACTCCATGGCCGGACTAATTCTAAATTTAGGATAATTTATCATTGGACCGGTTAAAAAAACTTCCTCATTTTTATTCGTTTTGTGAAATTCAAAATGCCTTTTTACAAAATCCGTTGACACAAAAGTATCATCATTCATAAATATCAAAACATCATTTTTTGATTTTAAAATCCCAAAATTTCTGGCTCCGGCCGGACCCCTTTTTTTTCTATAAAAAAATCTGAATCTGGAATCTTTCTCTAATAACTTCAACTTCTTTTTATTTTTTTCATCCGAACCATCGTCAACTATCAATACCTCAAAATCTACATCTGTTTTTTGTTTTTTTAACAAAACAACAGCCTTTTTTAAAATATCAGCTCTGTTATAAGTTGCTATTATTATTGATACATTCATTTTTTAATTTCACCTTTAATTCCTCATATATTTTATTGGAGTATCTTCTGTATGGTCTCAAAACTCCACCCGCTCCCAAATAGTAATAAAAACCACCCCTCCTGCTAACTTTCATTAAACAAAGCAAAACAATTTTAAAACATTTAAACAAAAAACTACCACTACTGCCACTCACCAGCATTAACAAACTAACATTCTTTCCTGTCAAAAACCGTACCCTGTTTTTATACTTCTTTTTTTTAATAACTTGCAAAAACACTCTTTTAATATCGTTGATACAAACAATATTTAGCTCATTTTCACCAAAAAGACCAATTAATATTTTCTTTAACAAAAAATTCTTTTTTTTAATTGAATACAAACAAGACAACAAATCTTCACCACCAAATCCAGCCACATTACCCAAACGCAAAATTACATAAGAAAAAGATTTATGCTTTTTTCTATAATTAACTATCGCTTTTTCTGCTAGAAGTTTTGACTTTCCATAAACACAATAGGGCAGAGCAGTATCCTTTTCATTAACCTGTTTTTTACCGGTAGTTCCAAAGGCATCAATGGAACTAAAATAAATAAATCTAATCCTTTTTCCCCCATCTATTGACAGTAACAATTTTTTAGTGCCCTCAACATTAACCCGCAAACAATCTCTATCAAACATACCCAATTTCCCGGCCATATGCACAATCAAATCACATTCTTTCAACCATTCGCTTGCTTTTTTCGGCAAATCCAACAAATCTCCTTTAACCCATTCAATTTTATCCTTCAAAAATATCCTTTTTTTATCTCTATACAAAGCAACCACGCTATATCTATTTTCAACTAAAAGTCTGGTAATTTTTTTACCTATTTTTCCAGTAGCCCCGGTTACAAAAATCTTCATTTTTTTCTCAATAAAATCCAAATTCTAAAAATCTTATCAATCAAAAATATTCCAAAACTCTTCAAAATCAAATTTCTTTTTAAGAAATAAGAACTGGCCGACAAAAGATGTTTTGCTAATCCAATCTCTATTCTGGATAAATACTTTGTTCTCATGTTTATCCCGGAGCCATCAAAATTATTCCAATTAAAATTTTTAATCAACCCTTTTTTAAACGCCTCTTTAAACATTTCAGTGCCGGGATAGGGAGTTATTACAGTAAAACCCATCGTTTCCGGATTTAATTCCGTCAAATACTTAAAAGTATTATACAAAGACAAAGCATTGTCATCCGGTAATCCCACTACCATCAAAAAATGCAGTTTAACTCCAATTCTCTTGGCCAAATTCCTGATTTTAATCACATCATCCAAAGTCACCCCCGGCTTGCCCTCAATTCTTATTAAATCTCTATCCATTGTTTCCACCCCAATGTTTATTCCAAGACAACCAGCCCTCTTCATTTTTTTCAACAAAACTTCACTCAAAACATTTATCCTTGTTTCACACCACCAATTAATTTTGATCTTTTTTTTAATCAACAACTCACAAATTTTCTCCGTTCTTGCCATATCCAAAGTAAAAGTGGCATCTCTAAAAAAAACATTCTTAATCCCCAAAAAAACTATTGCCTTAACCTCTTTAATCACTCTTAAAACAGACATTGCTCTCCACTTTTTCCCCTGAACCAGGGGGTAGGGGCAATAATAACAACAGGCAAAAGGACAACCTCTGCTTGTTTGCATGGTAGTCATTTTACCTTCAGGCAATAAGACATATTTATACAATTCATTTTTAGCCAAATCCCTGGCCGCCACCGGCAATAAATCCATTTTGTTAAACCTTTCTTTAACCGGAAAAAATCTTAACTCTCCTTTAATCTTCTGCACTGAACCCTGTTTCTTTTTTCCCTCAATATAATCCATGATATCCAGATCACACTCAGCAAAAACAATTACATCCACTCCGGATTTCTCAAACACATCCACCAAAATTTCCTTATAATTTATTCCTGTTTTAACAACTATTTTAATATCACCAAATTCTTCCCTTGCCTTTTTATAAAATTCCACATCTTCTTTAAGTGTCGGCAAAGCCAAATTACCAATCAAAATCCCAATTCTTTCTTTAACAATCAAATCTTTAATAACCTCAAAATCATTAATCCCTTCCGCAATTGCATCAACAAAAAAAACTTTCTTGCCCAATTGCCTCAAAGTAGAAGCAATTATCAATAAATCCAAAGGAGGCAAAATTACCCCATCACCAGCGCTATAACCCAAACCACCGGCCATATCCCGATTGATATTCTTATCTCTACAAAAAAGATTTAAAATTAAAACCTTATTTTGATTCATCTGAATTTAGTTTAACCAACGCATCTTTAGCCGGCCCAAAATTAGGGTTCAGTTGTAAAGAAATCTTTATCTCTTTTAAAGCCTCCTCTCTATTTCCCGACTGAGCCAAAACTACCCCCAAAACATAATGGGCTTGAAAATTGTTTGGTTGCATCTCAACCGTTTTTTTGGCATATTCCATTGCCTTTTCAGGTTTTTTCTGCATCAATTCAACCTGAGTCAAGCTCACATAAGTCTGAAACAAACCGGGGGAATATTTTAAAGCAGTCAAATAACTGTCTCTGGCCAAATCCAAACGTCCGGTTTTCAAATAAATATTGGCCCTGTTATGATAGGCATCGGCATAATTGGCCTTCATCACAGTTGATTGAGTAAATCCCTTTATGGCGTTTTCATAGTCTTTTAATTTATCGTAATCATCTCCAATATTATTCCAAGCATTATGGCTGTTTGGAGATGTCTGAACAGTATTTACCCAAAGTTTATGATTAGTTTGCCAATCAATATTTCTCACAAAAGTTCTAACCGTAAAACCAATAATTAAACATACAAAAACTGTCAATTTTACTAATTTCAGTTTTTTAGGAATCCTGTCCCAAAACAAAACCAGTACCAGGCAAAATCCCAAACTCCCCAAAAACATATACCTTTCTGCCACCAGCCAGCCAACCTTAACCGGCGCCATTGAAGCCACCGAAGCCAAAAACATAAAACTCAATCCAAAAAAAATCTTTCTATCTCTAAAAAAAGAATATATCAACAAAGACAAAAATGTCACCAAAACCAACCAATTCAGCCAAACCGGAACAGTATACATAGTGTGATAAAGTGTCAAATCAGCCGGAATCAGCATTAATTGTAAATACTTTGTTACCGAAGTCGGATATTGAAAAAACGGATTATAAAAAATACTTCCAACTCGATTATATCCCGAATTAACAGACTCAATTCTTGTCTTAATACCAGGCCACAAAATTACAATTCCCGTTGTTATAACAACCAATACAAAAGGCAAATATCTATAAAACTGCTTTTTCATCCCTCCAAGTCCACCTCTAAACCACAAATACAGCAAAAACAAAAATATAAAAGATAAAGACCTAGCCGCATCGGACTGATAAGCCAAAAGAGCAAAAATTATCATCCAAATCAAATATTTTCTTTTCCTTGTCTCCACCAAAAACACTCCAACCAGCAAAGCCGCCAACATAAACATAGAAGCCAAAGTATAGGGTTTTCCCGAAATCCAAGAAACCGCCTCAACATGAATCGGATGAACGGCAAAAATAATTGTCGTTAATTTGGCTACTTTTTCACCAAACAAAACTCGCAAAAAAAGAAAAGCCACCACACAAGTCAAAATAAACAAAAAGAGGCTATACAAATGAAAAGGGAGGGGAGTAACTCCAAAAAGTCTGGCGATAATCACATTGCTTATATAAACAACGTTCAAACCCTTAAAACCGGCTGACATATCCTTGATTAAAGGATTGTTTGGAATAGTGGCATAATCATCAGACACAAAATCTCCTCTCATTGCATTCAAATAAAGCAAAACAATCCCCATCGTTAATATCACCAAAAACTTCCAATTCTCCCTCAATATTCCCCTTATTCCAACCTTGCCAAACCAAAACCGAGCCCGTCCCGAATCCCTCCCCCCGTCATTCTGCCTCCCACCGTCGTTCTGAATCCTCCCACCGTCATTCTGCCTCCCACCGTCATCCTGAGTGTAGCGAAGGATCTCCTTGTTTTTCTTTTTTCGTCTTTCTGCTTTTATCTTCCTCTGTCCCATATCTCCAATTCTACCAAACTCCAAAACCTGTCATTGCGAGGAAATCACGTTTAAATTTCTTAATTTATTACGTGACAACATGGCAACGTGTCCGCCTCTGGAGGATCCCGTCGGGATTTTAATCAACACCTTTTTACTCTTCCTGCGGGATTGCCACGTCGTTGGACTCCTCGCAATGACAACATTTTATCCAGTCATCCAGTAATCCAGTAATCTAGTTGTCTAGTTATCTAATTGTCTAATTCTTTATCAAACTCATCGTCAACTTAACCATCATTTCCTTCTCCCTTGGATCACTGACCGCAATCAACAAAGTCAAAGCCACCAAAGCCCTATCATCAATCTTTCTTTCGCCATTCTTCTTAAACAAATATCCATTTCTATTCAAAAAATATACAAACAAAGTCGCCGCCGTCCTTTTATTTCCATCGACAAAAGGATGATCTTTAATAACCATATACAACAAATTAGCCGCTTTTTCTTCAATACTTGAATACAAATTTTTTCCATCAAAAGTTTGATTAATAGCCCCAATCAACCCATCCAGTTTTTTACTATTTTCAACTCCAAATAATTCTGTAGCCAAATTCTTTTTAATCAAGTCTTGTCTCAGCTCCATCACCAGACCAACCACTTTTTTATATTCCAAAACATACTTTACTTTCTCAGACAAACCAGAAACCCTTATTTTCCTATCATCATACTGCTTCAACAAAGACAACGACTCAATATAGTCAGAAATTATTACAGCTAATTCTTTTTTACTCTCTTCATCCATTCCTCATTCTACCAAACCCAACTATTTAAACTGTTGCAAAATTTGCAACAGTTGCTTTTTCTTTTTAATCCACCAGCCTCCGTGTAGAGACAGGTTTCTAACCTGTCTAAAACTCTTCCTCCCAACCCCATCCCACCGTCATTCTGAGGTTTCCACGAAGAATCCCCCCAGAAAAACACCCATCATCACACCCTTCGTAGGGGCGACCCTTGCGGTCGCCCGCAGACGCATCACTTCATTCCTCCCAATAACAACATTAAATTTATTTTAAGTTTTGAACATTTGAATTTAAATATTGTTTAGAATTTAGATATTAGAATTTAGGATTTATTCCTTTATACTACCTTCATGCTCCTCATCACCGAAACCAAAGCCATCCTAGCTCGCAAAGAACTGCTTTTTCAAATGGTCGGTCGCGAAATCAAAGCCCGTTACAAACAATCAATTCTAGGCTACTTCTGGGTAATCTTAAACCCTTTCTTACAAATGCTGGTTATGAGCTTCGCCTTTTCTGTCATCATGCGTATTCCCACTCACGCCAATTCCAAAATCCCATATTCAATTTTCCTTTACACCGCTCTCTTGCCATGGACTCTTTTTTCAAATTCTCTTTCTTCGGCCACCAATTCACTTGTCAACAGTTCTAACTTAATCACAAAAATATATTTTCCCAGAACTATTTTACCCCTAGCTACCATCATTGCCAAAATCATTGATTTCTTTTTCGCTTCTACCATCTTAATCGCTTTTTTCTTTATCTACAAAATCCCAATCAATCTAAATGTCTTGTGGTTCATACCCATATTTCTGATTCAACAAATTTTCACTCTGGGTGTTTCTCTTTTTTTCTCTGCCGCCAATCTAATTTATCGTGATGTCCAATACATGCTTGGTCTTATTCTTATGCTCTGGATGTACCTAACTCCCATTATTTACCCGATAGACATAGTTCCGGCCCATCTTCGCTTCATATTCCAGCTCAATCCCTTAAGCGTTCTTACCAACGCTTACCGCCAATCAATTCTAGGCAGGGGAATGCCAAACATTACCAGTCTGTTCATCGCCCTTTTAGTTTCTATTCTTACTCTTTTAATCGGTCTTAAATATTTCAAAACTCAAGAAAAAACCTTCGCCGACAACATCTAAAATGCCCAAACAGTCTAGTTGTCCAGTAATCTAGTAATCCAGCTATAATACCCATATGTCTAAAAAAAATAAAAAAATAACCAAGCCCATTTACGCTTTCATTGACAGCCAAAACCTAAACCTCTCCATCAGATCTCAAGGCTGGAAACTAGATTTCAAAAGATTCCGTATTTACCTCAAAGATAAATACAAAGTTGAAAAAGCCTTTTTATTCATTGGTTACATTCCCGGAAACCAAATACTTTACACATATCTGCAAGAATCCGACTATATAGTTGTTTTTAAACCAACACTGGAATACAAAAAAGACGATAAAAGATACACCAAGGGCAACGTAGACGCTGATCTGGTTTTACACACCATGATCCAATATCCCAATTACAACAAAGCAATCATTGTTTCAGGCGACGGAGACTTTCACTGCTTAATAGAATATCTCAAAAAGAAAAACAAACTCTCCCACATTATCATTCCAAATCCAAAAAAATACTCGGCCTTATTAAGAAAATTTAGAAAATACTTCGTTTATATAAACGACCTAAAAAAGAAATTATCAACAAAAAAAAGAGGGAGCAACCTTCGGACAAGACCTTAGGCGTACCCTCTCATCGTGATAATCAAATTATACTAAATCAACAACTCCATGTCAATTAAAAAAACAACCCCATCATCCGGTTATCCAGTAATCCAGCTATAACACCCGTATGTCTAAAAAAATAATCCAAAAAATAAAAAATAAGCCAATCTATGCTTTCATTGACAGCCAAAACCTAAATCTAGGTACTTCTAAAAATATCTATAGAAACAGACAGTTAATTTACAAAGGCTGGAAACTAGATTTTAAAAAATTTCATCGATTTCTCTCAGACAAATTTAGAGTTACTAAGGCCTTTTTGTTTATCGGATATCTGAAACAATATGAAGGTCTTTATAAAAGTCTGTGCTCATTTGGTTATCAACTAGTATTTAAACCCACAGTCAAAGACAATCACAACAAACCAAAGGGAAATGTTGATGCCGAACTAGTTTTGCATTCTGCCGCCATTGAATTTAAAAATTACCAAAAGGCCGTCATTGTTTCAGGAGACGGAGACTTTTTCTGCTTACACCAATATTTAATAAAAAACAAAAAATTATTAAAAATTATTATTCCCAATAAACACTCCGAATCAAGCTTATTAAAGAATCTCCAACTGTACAAACTCTTTTTATACCGAGAGAAAGAAAAATTAGAATATTTAGAAAGCCCTAAAATTAGGCCAAAAAAAATCGGGAGGCGTCACTCATAGACACGTAGTCTAAGGGTCGTATTCTCCCTGATGATTAACAATAGTTTACATTTATACAAAGTGATTGTCAAGTTAAAGTAAAATTAAATAAGTACCAAAAATCAACAAAATCATGTCAAAAAACAACCACCCCATCATCAAATTCACCAATGTCACTAAAGAATTCTCTTTATACTCCCAAAAAACCTTCAAAGAATTCCTCCCGGCTCTCTTTGGCCGTCAAAAAACTAAACAAAATTTCACCGCTCTAAAAAACATCTCCTTTTCAGTCAATAAAGGAGAGACTCTGGGAATCATCGGCCCCAACGGAGCCGGCAAATCAACTATTTTAAAACTCATAGCCGGCGTCATGTCACCTACCAAAGGCAAAGTTATTGTAAACGGTAAAGTCTCACCCTTAATCGAACTCGGCGCCGGTTTTCATCCCGAACTGACCGGCAAAGAAAACATATACCTAAACGGCTCTATTTTAGGCCTCTCCAAAAAACAAATCGATAATTATTACCAAGATATTTTAAACTTTTCCGAACTTCACCAATTTATAAACCAACCCATCAAACACTATTCCTCCGGCATGTACATGCGCCTGGCTTTCTCAGTAGCCATTCACGTAAACCCCCAAATACTATTAATTGATGAAATCCTAGCAGTAGGCGATACTGCTTTTCAAGCCAAATGCTTCGCCAAAATGGAACAATTCAAAAAATCCGGCATCACTATTATTTATGTTTCCCACTCCATGGAATCAATCCAATCCTTCTGCACCAAAGCAATTTATCTAGACAAATCCAAACTAATTTCCCACGGTAACCCAGAAACCATTATAAAAAAATATACTAATGAAAAATAAAAGTATTTGTATTTTTGTTCATTGCTTTCCACCAGCCAAAGGCGGTCTCGAATATTTAATAGAAGAAACTAAAAAAATTTTAGATGAAAAATATACTGTCCATATTATTACAGGCAAAGGATCAACTCTGGATAGCTATAAAACCTTCAAAGACTTTTTACCAAACAATAAAACAGATAAAAAAAACAACATCCACAGACTAAAGTTAAATTTCTTCTGGCAACGAATAGCCAATAAATTTCTAAATAAAATTATACTCAAAGTTGGCTTCTTTTCTCCTTTTTATTTCGGCCCAATTTTAGAATATACTCCCAAAATTATAAATATAATCAAAAACTCAAATATTATTATCGGTACAGGCATGCCAACTAAAATG
The DNA here is from genome assembly GCA_018902845.1 of Patescibacteria group bacterium. Lineage (GTDB taxonomy): Bacteria > Patescibacteriota > Microgenomatia > UBA12405 > UBA12405 > JAHIPV01. The sequence goes on along the minus strand of JAHIPV010000020.1, from coordinate 56,100 downwards.
TTTTATGACAGCTATATTTTTGCCAAGAAATTCAACCAAAAACTAATCCTAATTCCTGCTTACCATAATGTTAATTACTACAACAATTGTCCTTTTTTTCAAAAATCTCTTAATTATTCCCACAAAATTCTTTACCTCTCTCCCATGGAAAAATTACAACTTATCAAAAACTACAAAATTAATAAATCAAAACTTATCCAAACCACTTTTTGCCCATACACCATCAAGCAAATAAAAAAACAACAAACAAACCTTAACAAAATTATCTCTAAAAAATTAAAAAGGATTCACAACAAACAAATAAATATCGGTTTTATCGGACAAATCACCCTTAGAAAAAATCTGATTATCTTTAAAAACTATTTAGATAAATACCTACTATATTGGCAAAAACAAAATTACAAATTAACTCTTTACTTTTCCGGTGCCAAAACAAACTCCTCTAGCTTAATAGAAAAAGAATTTAAAAAATATATTAAACAAAATATAGTTAAAATAAACTATAATTTTAAAAAATCAGAAAAACAAAGAAAATTCGAAAAAATTGACATATTTATTAACCCTTCAATTGAAGAAAGCTTGGGTATAGTCAATTTTGAGGCAATTTACCACGGCATTCCCTTAATTATTAATCGAAACAGCGCCTTTTCCCAAATTACCCAAAATAATAACATATATACGTATGATAATATTGAAGATATAAATAAAATACTCAAAGATTTAATCAATAAACCAGACCGAATCCGGTCAATAATTAACATACAAAACAACCTACTTGAAAAATACAACTTTGACATATTTAAAAATAAATTATTACAAACCATTCACATATAAATATGATTTTTTACAATGAACCAAATAAAGACATTTTTGACCTAGAACGGAATCTCAAAAGCTTGTTTTCAAAGAAAAACATCTCGACTTTCAGCACTAATCTCCACAATAAGATTAGTGCTTTAGAAAACAACATTTTTGTCCTCAACAGTTATAAAAACCCACGAATGTTATTACCTCCCAAAACTAAATTTAGGTTCTTAAAACTGATCACTCTTAGAATAATAAAAGTGTATACCACTATTCAGACGCACTTCAACGATCTCACAGTAAAAATTATCCAAAACATCAAGGATACACTAAGTGACATCACTAAAAACCAAGCAAAAATAAGTAGCGAGATTATCACTCTACATAATAATCTCAACAAAAAAAGACAATTAGAATATCAACCTCTTTTTTTTGATCAAGAATCAGATAAACTATACAACTACCTTGAAAATATTTTTCGCGGTTCGTCAAAACTAATAACCACCAGACAGCAACAATACACAAAATATCTGAAACCCTGCACTTCTCTTTCCAAAAAATACCCATTTCTAGATATTGGCTTTGGAAATGGAGAATTCCTTTCCATCCTGACACAATACGGCCTCAAAAGGGTCATCGGAATAGATATCAACCAAGAATGCGTTTATATAGCCAAACAGTCAGGATATAAAGTTTACAAACGCGATGCCATAGCCTATCTTAAGCAAACCCAAAAACTTTTCTGCGGAATTTCTATATTTCACCTTATTGAACACATGCTTTTTCCTGAAATATACGATCTGCTTCAGCTCTCATACAACAAACTAGCACCAAATGGCATAATCATTATTGAAACTCCAAACCCTAACAATCTACAGGTAAGCAGTTATAGCTTTTACTACGACTATACCCACAAAACTAAAGTACCAGCCGAACTATTAGAGACAATTATGACTTATATTGGTTTCAAAAACATCAAAATCAAATATTTGTCTCCTTTTAAAAAAAAGATCAACACCCCTTTTGATAAATTAATAAACGGAGCAAGAGAATATGGCGTCATCGCGACCAAATAAACCTACAAATAAAAACCGCAGTAAAAAACAAAAAAAGGTTAGTATTATTATCCTTTCCTACAACGGTCCCGAGTACACCACACAATGTATAGATTCAATACAAAACTCAGACCAAACTTACGACGAAATCATAATTATTGATAACGGAAGCCAACCGAAGACCATTCAAGTTCTCAAAGGATTTATTAAAGGCAAAAAAAATATTAAACTCTCCCTACAAAACAAAAATTTTGGCTTCTCAAAAGGAAATAACATCGGTATAAAAAAAGCAAAAAAAAATAACGACATCATTCTCTTAAATAACGACATAAAAGTAATAACGAAAAATTGGATAACAAAACTTAAAAAAGAAATATATAGTCTACCCCAAGCGGGATTATTGGGATGCCGATTGGTTAACGATAAAAACAGGCTTCTTCATGTAGGCGCAACTATGTTTGATGATAATTTCACCGGTTACCAAATCGGTAGTTTAACAGAAAAAGATGTCAACCAATATAATCAACCCCACATTGAACAAAGTATTGTCTTCGCTATGGTTTACATTAAAAGAAACGTCATCAATAAAATCGGTAATTTAGATGAAAAATACTTTGCCTACTACGAAGATACAGACTATTGTTTAAGGGCTAAAAAGGCCGGTTTTAACACTTTTTGTTCCGGCACCGTAACCTTAATTCATTACGAAAATATTACTTCAAAAATTAACCAATTAAACTTCAATAAAGTATACCAAAGGTCAAGAAAAGTGTTTCTGTCAAAATGGCAAAAACAACTTCGCGATTTCGATATTTCCGTAAACTGGCACTCCTTAATTAATTGGTATTCCGGGTACGCACTAACTTCTCTGCATATAATAAAAGAATTAACCAAGAACAATGTTAATGTTGGTTATAAATATCTATATGGTCACAACACACCATTTCCGCTTCAAGAAAAACCATCTTCTGACCGATATATTTCCTATTATCAAAACAAAGGATTCGTCAAAAGCAATATCGAAGTTGTTTACGGTCAGGGGGACGTATTTAGAAAAAATACGGGCAAATATAAAATCGGCTACACCATGATGGAGACTACAGGTATACCAAAAGAGTGGGTACGACAATCGAATCTCATGGACGAAATTTGGGTTCCTTCCACTTTCAATAAAAAGACCTTTCAAGACAGCGGTGTAAAAAAACCCATACACGTAATGCCACTGGGGATCGACATCCATCATTTTAATCCAAAGATTAAACCCATCGAATTATTTCCAGATCATTTTAAATTCATGACATGCTTCGAATGGGGAAAACGCAAAGCCCCCGACATACTCCTAAAAACGTTTGACGATCTGTTCGGAAACAACAAAAAAGTTAAATTAATCTGCAAAGTAAATAATAACGATGGCAGTATTAATGTCAGAGAAGAAATAAAAAAATTAAATCTTAAAAATGGGGGCAAAAACATTGTCATCCTCTATAACCAAATGCTTCCCACCTACCAAATGGCATGTCTTTATCGCAGTTGCCAATCATTCGTAATGCCAACACGGGGAGAAGGATGGGGTCTCCCGATTATGGAGGCCATGGCCTGTGGAATTCCCACAATAGCCACCAACTGGAGCTCTCAAACCGACTTTATCGACAACAAAATCGCATATCCCATCAAAGTTGCCCGTCTAATACCGGCAACGGCAAAATGCCCCTATTACAAAGGATTCAAATGGGCCGACCCTGATACAGATCACCTTAAAAAACAAATGAGGCAAGTCTACACAAATTATTCTTCAGCTCGAAAAAAGGGTAAAATTGCTTCAACGTTCATCCACCAAAATTTTTCCATCGAAACTATCACCAATAGGGTCAAGGATAGATTGATCAAAATTCAATCGAAATTGTAGGTTATCGCATTTCTTAATTATATGACCAAAACAATAGATTTCAAACAAATTACACACGTTTTCCGACATGCTACCTTTGACAAAAAACTAACCACTATCTATAGTCACGCCGAAGAAATCATAGGCTACCTAAAAAACTTCTCACTAGAAAATCAACCCTCGAACTTCATAAAAAACTATGTTCAGGATGCCATCGCTCGCTTTTTACACACCCTTAGCCTTATTCCTTATAAAGACAATGGTACTCTTTTAGAAATCGGTTCCAATCCATACTTACTTACGATCTTGATTAAAAAAATTTTCAACTACAAGATCACAAGCACCAACTTTTTCGACCATAACATATATTTAAAAAAAACAAAGGATATCACCCAATCGATCACCAATCATAAATACAATGAATCATATAAATTCAATTCAATTGGCCTTAACATTGAACATATCCCATATCCATTCAAAACGGCCACCTTTGATACCGTTTTGTTTTGTGAAGTTTTGGAACACTTAATTATCAATCCACTATCCGTCTTTTCCGAATTTTACAGAATATTAAAAAAAGGCGGTCAACTTATTATTACCACACCCAATGCCGCCAGACTCACAAACATCGCTACCATACTCAAGGGCGAAAATATCTTCGACCTTTACCATCCAGAAAATGGAGTTTACGGCAGACATAACAGAGAATTTATTCTTCAAGAACTCAAAAAACTCGTCACTGATAACAACTTTAAAATCAAATATTGCAAAACTCACGATAGGTTTGATTACAATCTAATTAATATTTATACTGTAGGCTACCACGGCATCAAAAAAACATTCTATAAAAAAAATGATCTGATTAGCAATTTGAAACTAATAAATGCCAATACACAAAACTTGGGTGACAATATCTATCTTGTCTGTCAAAAACCTAGTGTCAATCAACAATAATTTGTTTTTTTACGGAATATTAATTCTGGTCTTTTCTCTTACATTTTTCATAAACTATCAACCATATATCGAAGGCGATACAAAAGTTCTGGTAGACAGTAGTTATCAAATTATAAAATGCTTAAAAAACAATGAATTTACTCATTGTCCTAACCTAACACACTTTCCCCTTCTTCAACATTTGATATCACTAATAGTATCTCCCGTCAGCAAAAATCCTACTAACAACGCAAAACTGCTCTCTTTTATCAATCTGTTTTCTTTTAGTCTGTCGTGTGTTTTGTTATTCAGGATATTACTAAAAAAAACATCCATCAACATCGCTATTTTAGGTTTATTAATCTTTTTAACCGGCTTTAATCTTTATTATGCCTACTCATCGTTTAATGAACTAACAACATCCACATTAATATTAATAGCCTTAATCACCAATCTAAAAACAAAGACCAACTGGCCTAAAATAATATTTTTTTCAATCATGGCTGGAATATCAAAAGAAGTAGCCTGGCCCATCATCATTTTACTTAACACTACGGCTCAACTGACAAAAAAACTATCAATCAAAAAATTTTTTAGAAGCATTACCCCCACAATTTTAGGGATTGTCTTTTCAATAATTATTAATAGTCTCTTTAACCTGTACAGATATGGAACAATAACAAACCCCATACTGATGAATCCGCTATTTATGGTTAAAAACAATAGAAACTCAACAAGTTTCTTCTTAGGCCTATTTTTTTCATCCAGTGGTGGCCTCTTGTTTTTCTGGCCATCACTAAGTGCCCTAATTATTTTTTCAATATCTACAATTATCCACCAATGGAAACAAAACTATTTGAACTTATTAGTAGTCTTGGTATTAATAATTCAAAACATCGGTTTAGCTCAATGGTTTGCCCCTTTTGGATGGATTGCCTGGGGACCGAGACTTACCTTACCTCTTTTACCTTCATGTCTGCTCCTATTGCTCATTATCAACCAAAAAAAAATTAACACAATCATCCAAAAAATCTTCTCAAAAAAAATATTAACAATCGGATTCTTTTTATTTTTTGCCATAACGGGAATCTCCAACTACGCCACTTTAATATTCCCGCAAGAATCACTTAATCAACTTTTTGCTCCAAGTCCAAAATTTCCTACCCCAGCCGTCATTCAACAAAACCAAGCATATTACTATCAATCCATTAACGAGCTGATTTGGCGGAAGAATCCCATTTTGTATAAAAACGTCATCGACGCCATAAAATTCAAAACAACGGCAACACTGCCATATTTTTTATTACTTCTGGTATTATTTACAAAACTTAAAAAATACAAAAAAATACCTTCACATTAATATGGCGAAAACACTATCCATTGTAATTCCTTGTTATAACGAATCTAAAACAATTTTGGAGATCCTAAAAAAAGCTCAAAAAGCCAACTCGCTAGGCCTAAAAAAGGAAATTATAATCATCGATGATGGAAGCACCGATGGAACCAGAGAAATACTAAAAAAAATTAGAAAAAGAAAGGAATTAAAAATAGTTTTCCATCAAAAAAATACCGGCAAAGGCAGTGCTCTAAAAACAGGTTTCAAAAAATCATCCGGAGACATTGTTCTGATTCAAGATGCTGATCTTGAATATGATCCAAGTGAATATCCTATGTTATTAAAACCTATTTTAGATGGCAAAGCTGACGTAGTCTATGGATCCAGGTTTATGGGAGGGAAACCTCATCGTGTTGTTTACTATTGGCATTCATTGGTAAACAAAACCTTAACCACCTTTTCTAACATGTTAACCAACATTAACTTGACCGATATGGAAACCTGTTACAAGGTATTTTCAGGCCCAATAATACGCAAAATTGCTCTCCAGCTTCAATCAAATAGATTTGGCTTTGAACCTGAAATCACTGCCCGCTTAACCAAAATTAAAGGAATTCGTTTTTACGAAGTTGGCATCTCATATTATGGAAGAACCTATGAAGAAGGAAAACACATCAACTGGATAGACGGTCTAAAAACAATTTACCAAATCATAAAATACAATGTTTGAATATTCCAATGGAAAAGAACCATTTTTAGAACCGATATTAAGAAAGATAAGATTTAATGTCATAAAAAAATTTTTACTTAATAAAAACCAAAACGAATGGTTAATTTTAGACTATGGATGCGGACCAAAAGCCAAATTCTATAAATATCTTAAAGACAAAAATATCCGTTTCAAAAAATATATCGGATATGATCCACTAAATAAAAACAACACTACTAACAAAAAACAAAAAACAACTTCAAATTTCAAAAAAATACTTAATCAGAAATATGATCTAATAACCATGTTTGCCGTATTGGAACACTTAGATTACCCCAACCACGATTTTTCCTTCCTGTCAAAAATACTCAAAAAAAACTCCTACCTGATAATAACCACTCCAACCAAAATAGCCAAACCAATACTTGAGTTTTTATCATACAAATTAAAAATAATCTCTAAAAGAGAAATCAAGGAACATAAACATTACTACAATCTTCAAGAAATAGAAAAAATATTTTCTGTCTACGGTCTTGAAATTGTTCAAAAAAGATACTTTGAACTGGGCATGAATAATCTCGTTATACTAAAAACAAACAATGATTCATAAAAAAAACCTACTCTTTCTCTTGCCAATTATCACCACCCTCATCATCTTTTTTATCATCTATCACCCGTGGCTTTCTCATTTCAACATCCCCATCTCCTATTCCGGAGACAACTTGTGGAATATAGTATCAATCAAAAATATTATAGAAAATAAAAATTCTCTCATTACCGACAAACTGGGATACCCATTTAAATATATCATGAATGATTTTCCCACCTCTGACTGGTCATTTCTACTACAAATCTATCTATTGTCAATCATTGTAAAAGACCATTTTTTGCTAACTAACATCTTCTATCTTATCTCCTACTTACTAATATCCATCACCAGTTTCTATGTGTTTTATAAAAAAACCAAATCAATATTTCTATCTCTGACAGGACAAATAATATTTACATTTTCGTCGTATCACTTAATCAGAGGAGAAGATCATCTATTCCTAGCAGCTTATTTTTGCATCCCATTAACATTTTTTATTATTTTTAAAATACTTAAACAGAAAAAAATTTGCATAAAAACACTTATATTTCTGTCTCTCATAATTGGATCAAGTGGCATATACTATGCTTTTTTTTCCGTTATTCTTATTTTCTTTTCCTATCTGATATCTATCTTCAATTCTCCCAAACCAAAAAATCTTAACACGTATCTCATTGCTCCTATTATCATAATTATCACTGTATTTTTAAGCATTACACCAAGCCTGCTTTATTCAATTAAAAACGGCAAAAACGAAATCGTTGGACTCAGACATCCAGCCGAATCCGAATATTATGGACTCAGAATCACTCAGCTCCTTATACCTCTTAACAATCACAGATTACCATTTTTGATAAATCTCCAAACTAAATACAATAACCAAGGTTTGGAACCACGCGGCGAAAAAACCGAATACCTGGGAATATTTGGAATATTTGGTTTTATGATTTCTATGTTTAGCGCTTTTTTTCTCACCAACTCAAAAAAACATAAACTTCTATACAAACTATCCGTCGTTAACATTTTTATATTGCTATTCGCCACTACCGGAGGGTTTGGGACAACTTTTGCGTATTTCGTTAGTCCACAAATTAGGTGTTATAACCGAATCAGCCCTTTTATATTATTTATTTGTATTTTTTCTCTATTATATTTTATTAAATACCAACTCCAAAAAATAAAAAATAAGATATTAAAACTTTTCATATATTTAACAATAATCATTTTAACCATTGTTACCGTTCAAGACCAAGTACCCCCTCTCGTCAGAAACAAAAACTCCTTTACGGCTTTGTACGAAGAATTTATAAATGACCAACTCTTTATCAAAGAAATTGAAAAATCACTTCCTCAACAAGCCAACATTCTACAGTTACCATACAAAGACTTTCCTGAAACCCTGCCTATCCACAAATTAGGGGACTATGATCTCTTCAAGGGTTTTGTTCAATCTCAAAAAATAAAATGGAGTTATGCCACTATTAAAGGAAGATATAGCGGACGAGTGATGGAAAAGATTTCTGCTTATTCAACACAAAAATTATTGGAAACCTTATGTCTCCTTGACTTTGACGGTATATACATCGACCGCTTCGGTTATGTTGATAACGGTCAACAACTGGAAAAAGACATCTCATCGCTAATCACTTCAAAACCAACCGTTAGTTCCAACCAACGTCTCGTGTTTTTTAACATACAAAACTTCAAAAAAAAGTTCTTAAGTCAATATCAACCAACAGAAATAACAAACCTGAAAAAACAAATACTGAGCCATCCCATATATGAGTGGAAAGAAGGTTGTTATGAACTTGAAGCCACCAATCAACCTCACCGTTGGTGTTCCCGACAAAGCAAATTAAACATTTACAATCCTTTTGAAAAAAAAACGCAAATGAGTCTTCGTTTTATCGCCAATAGCGGATATCCAAAAGTTTCTGACCTTTTTATAAAAATTAACAAATATACCGATAAAGTAGACATTAATAATCAAGGTGCCAAATATAACAAAACCATCACTATCAATCCCGGCATAAACACACTTTCATTCAAAACCAACGCGCCACAAGTAATTACTATCGATGACCCCAGAAAACTTTATATCGATTTCATCGAATTTGAAATAGAATTAAAAGACCCGTTTTAATTTTCAATTAAATATATCAACACCACCATGAAAAAACTCAACATCAAAAAATTTTTTACTACTCAAGCGCTACCCCTATCTGTCGCCATTTTCACCTTCTTGATCTCCGCCATCTTTTCTAGAATTGGAGTTGATCCACACCACGACGGTATCGTCTTTAAACCAGCCATAGACTTACTTGAAGGCAAAATACTCTTTAAAAATTCATATACCCAATATGGTGCCCTACTTACCATCCTACAATCATTATCTTTGCTGATTTTTGGTAAATACTTAATAGTTATTAAACTCCAAACATCTTTTTTCTACGCCCTTACTTCATTTTTTCTATTTAAAATTTGGACTATTTACGAAAAAAAATGGTTATCTTTACTCTCTTGTTTAATTTGGTTAGCCATGGCCCCATTTTACATATACCTATTTCTACCTTGGTCCTCGGTTTACTCTCTTTTTTTCTTGGTCTTGACCCTCTATTTTTTAATCCTTAGCTTACAAAAACATCGCCATAAATATCTATTTTTTTCAGGCATAACTATCGGTGCGACTTTTTGGACAAGACAGCCAGTCGGTATATTTCTCCTAATATTTTCATATTTATCATTTTTACTAACTCTTCCAAAAAACAAAACAAAACTACATACCGTTTTTAGAGAAACAATCTTTATCATCCTTGGTCTGTTAACCATATCTATCCCTATATTGTCATGGATTACCATCAATGGGGCTTTCCACGACTGGTGGCTACAATCCATCGTGTCAGCTGTTGTCTTCGGTCGAACCGTTGGTCAAAACTTTCAAATCAAGGTTATTTTTCAAAACCTTTTTACCAATTCAGTCGGCATTCTTTCACTTTGGAAATTACTACCAATCTTCTCTGTGCTTTATCTATTAAGATCTATAATAAAAAAAATACGTCATCAAAGCAATAATTCCGACAACGTTCAAATAATACTATCTCTTGTCTCAATTTCCTCTTGGATGCAATATTATCCGGTCCCATGTTTCAGACACCTTTTTTGGGCCGCCACTCCCATGATGGGCCTATTGCCAAAATTTGTCCATGATTTTCAACACATGTTTATTTTTAATAAAACTAAACCCAATAAAATCATTTCCGCTATCACATTAATTATTCTCCTATTACCTATCATTTATTTGGAAATATCTATCAGAATGTCTAACGCTGTTACAAAACTTCAAACCGTCTATTACACCACCCAACTACCAACATTAAAGCACATGAAGATGAGCATGGATGAGGTTTTATTTTACAACAACGCTTTTGACATCATCAACACTTATCCCGAAAAAAACATCATTACCAACGGCCCGGATGCAATTTACGGCACCCTTAAACCAAACACAATAAATTTCCACCCCATGTATGTCAACTGGTTAGGTATTAACAAATCGGTTTATCCCAATTATACCGAGAAATTATCAGATTATGTTATTAAAAATAAACCAATCATATTCAGTCCGGTCACTGACTTAATGCCAGATTACTGCCCCATTGGCAAACCTAATTGGAATCAACAAATACTCACAATTCCCTGTGAACTGCAAAACCAATAAAACAACCTTCTGTCCACAAAATTCTTTCTCTAAAAAATCCCCTGCGTTTTAAGAAATTTCGTTATCACCATCTTCATATACTTCATCCTCACTCCATCAATCCCCGGCCACACTCCAATCCAAAATGCATTGTTCATAATAGCATCAGCGTTTTCCATCCCCTCCACTAATCTAAAACTCTTCCGCAAGTCTACATACGCGGGATGTCTTAATAAATTCCCGGTAAACACATTCCGAGTCCCCACCTTATTCTTCTCCAAATATTCAGACATTTCATTTCTGGTAAAAGGCGCTCCACTCTTTACCACTATCGGAAAACCAAAATACGACACCTCTGTCTTTTCATCCTCCCGCATCAACACAAAATATTCTTCATATTTTTTAAAAAACTCATATAATTTCTTGTAATTAGCTCGTCGCTTTTTTATAAAACCCGGCAGTTTTTTTAACTGAGCCACTCCAATTGCCGCTTGAAAATCTGTCAGTTTAAGATTGTACCCCAACTCAGAATAAATATATTTATGATCATAACCATACGGCAACTCACCCAGTTTCCATTTAAATCTCCTACCACAACTATTATCCTGACCTGTCCCACACCAACAGTCCCTCCCCCAGTCCCTAAACCGCCTAATTGCCTTATGAATCAACCGATTGTTGGTAATCACCGCCCCCCCTTCTCCCATCGTTATATGATGAGCCGGATAAAAACTAAATGTTGCTATATGGCCATACTGACCCACGTACTTATTACCATATTTCGTCCCCAAAGCATCACAGCAGTCCTCAATCAACCACAAATCATACTTTTTTACTAAACGCATCACTTCGGTCAAATCAAAGGGAAAACCCAAAGTATGAGCCAGCATAATTAACCGGGTCTTTTTTGTAATCGCCTTTTCAATCTTTGCCATATCAATATTTAAATCTCCAACCCCAACATCAACAAACACCGGCTTTAATCTATACTGAATACCCGGATTAACCGTCGTCGGAAAAGCCACCGACGTCGTCACAAACTCATCACCGGCCTTAAGTCTCTTTTCACCAAATAAGTCCGATGTCAGCGCCGCTAAGGCCACTAAATTTGCCGATGAACCAGAATTAACCAACGAGACATGTTTAACTCCTAAATACTTTTTAAATTTTTCCTCAAATTTCAATGCAAACCGCCCTTCCGTCCACCATCCATCCTTTGCCGCCTCTATGGCGTTGTTAATTTCCTCTTTATCAAACACTTTCCCTGAAACTGAAACATATGTTTCACCTGGTATAAATTTTTTTTTCATAAATTAGTTTTTAAAATTTATTTTTTTATCAACAATATACATGGGTCTATTTTTTGTCTCTTCTACTATTACCTGAATATATTTTCCAATAATACTTAATGCCATTAAATTAACTCCACCAAAAAATACTATTGCCAATAAAATTGGTATTGATGCATTTATTGGATTTCCAAAGACAAAGACTGTAAACAAATAACCAATAACAAACAAGAAAGAAAGAATGGTTATTATAAAACCAACATAAACTATTAAGTCTAACGGAAGATAAGAAAATCCAAAAACACCTCGCTCGGAATGTTTTACATAAGCAAAAAAATCATACGAACTTTTCCCATTTTCCCTTTTTTGTCTTTCGTAGGATACAAAAATTCTTTTAAAACCAACCCAAGAAATTAAGCCTCTACCAAATCTAAATTTTTCTGGTAATGATTTCATCGCATCAATAACCTTTTTATCTAACAATCCAAATCCAGTTACATTTATTGGAACATCTATATTTGATATATTCTTAAACAACTTATAAAACATCTTTCTCATTAAAGTCATAAAAGGAGAATCTTCTATTTTATTATATTGACCCAAAATAACTTCATAGCCATCTTCCCATTTTTTTATAAATTTAGAAATTAATTCCGGTGGATCTTGAAAATCACAAGCGACAATAATTAATCCATCTGAATTAGTATTATATAAAATAGCTGCACCAGAACCTTCGGGTCCAAAATCACGAGACAAAAATACTCCTTTTACATTTTTATCCTTTTTAGTCAAAAACATTATTTTTTCCCTGGTTTTATCACTACTGCCATTATCTACAAATAAAAATTCAAATTTATATTTCTTTATTTTTTCTACTACACATTTCAATTTATTGTACATATTAATTACATTTTTCTCTTCATTAAAACATGGGACTCCAATAGTTATCTTTTTCTTTTCCATATAAATTAATTTTCTTTTAAATTACCGGCAGACCACTTTGGTAACATCTTTTGTTGAGGATCAATTATAAGCTCACAAACAATCGGACCCGGATAATCAATAACCTTCTTGATTTTATAAATCTCTTTATTATTGGCAATTTTAATATACTTTAAACCCCATCCTTTTGTTAATTTTTCAAAATCAGGTAAGCTAAGCCCACTTTTTACATCAGCCGCAAAAACCCTCTGAAAATAATTTTGATGCGTATTTCTAATGGAATAATAACCGCCATTGTTAAAAATAAATATTTTTATCGGTAACTTATGATAAATTATCGTCTGCAATTCTTGAATATTAAGCATAAGTGAACCATCGCCCTCCATACAAATAGTAGGGGATTTACCTGAGGCTAAACAAACCCCAATGGCTAAAGGTAATCCTGATCCCATATGACCTAATCCAGCATTAGTAATAATACGTTGTCCATTTTTTATTTTTATAGCCTGGTGAGTCGCCACACTGGCCATTCCATTGGTAGTTGCTATATTAAGTCCAAATATATTTTTATTAAGTCCTTCAAAAAAACTATAAACATTTACAAAATTTCCACTGCTTTCATATTTTTTGACATTTATTGGCTTAACTTCAACATTCCACCTATTTAATTTAATATCTTTTTTAAATAATTCTTCCAAAAACAATTTAGCATCCATACATACAGGCAAATCAATCTTTAGTGTTTTTTTATTTATCTCATTTTCATCAATATCCACCATAATTTTAAAAGCATCTGGTGAAAATTTTTTATAATCATAAGATACCTGTGTTAGTTGCATTCTTTCACCAATAATCAACAATAAATCACAATTATCCATTGCCCAATTTGCGGTTTCATTACCAGGCATTCCTTGCCTACCTAAATAATATAAATAATCACTTGTTACTAAGTCATCAGCCGTAAAAATCGGTGTAACTGCATTAATTTTTAATTTATCCAGTATTTTTTGTAATATTTTTTCCCCACCAACTAATCTTGTTCCATTTCCGACCATTAACAATGGTCTTTTTGCCTCATTAAGTTTTTTTGCAATTAAATTAATTTTTTCGCTCTGGTAATTTTTTTTAATTAATGGTTTTTTAAATCCTTTTAATTTTCTAATATCAATTTCAACAGTCTGAATATCCAATGGTATTTCTACCCAAACCGGCCCTGGACGTTCATTTGTAGCCAAATATAAAGCCTTCTCCAACTGATACTTAATTTCATTTGGTTTATTTATTGTTACAACATATTTAGTAATTGGTTTAACTAAATCAACCACATTTAATTCTTGAAAACCAGTAGCCCTAACTATTGGGATACCCCTTACTTTGGGAGTTATATCACCAGTCTTAACTTGACCACTAATAACTAACATCGGAATACTGTCTAGCCATGCTCCAGCCACTCCGGTAATTGCGTTTGTTCCACCCGGACCAGTAGTTACTAAAGACACTCCAACCTTATTTTTAATTCGAGCATAACCCTCTGCTGCAATTGCACATGCTTGTTCATGATGACAGCAAATTGCATGTAATTTTGAATTACCCAAAGAATCAACCAAATGCATTATTCCACCACCGGAAAGTAAAAAAACCATATCTGTATAATCTTCTAAAAATTTAAATACATAATCACTCAGTTTCATATTAATATATCCCAATTTATAATTATAGTTTTAGTTTATCAAATAATTAACAGCTCGGTAAACGCTCAACACCGGCCTCTCCGCTAGTCCCGATAAAAAATAGGGTGGTTTTTTAACATCCTTCTTTTTAAAATATCTATTAGTAAAGGTATAAGGTAAATTACTGTCTATCAACATTCCTCTATCATTACCAAATGGCATATCACCAAAAACAACCAACTCCCTATCTTTCAACTCTAACTCCAGCTTAATCCTATTTAAAGCAAACAACTTCGGTTCCATCCTCGGCCAACAAGTCACATGGGCAAAAACATCATCACCCGTCTCTATCACAAATTTCTCCTTACCCGTCAATTTATCTATTTCTTCCTGTACCATTCTCACAAATTCCACTTGAGAAAAGACCTCACTTCTGGGCATAACCAATGTCACCTTCAACCTCTCCGCAAAACATTTTCCCTTCCGGCTTTTAACCAATGACAAATAATCCTTCGGGATGTACCTTCCCCAATCTTTTTCTAAAAACCTCTTGAATGTTGTCAGTCCCTTCTCCACTAAATCTTCGTCTTTAATCCCAACTAAACTTACCGCCTTTTCCCAAGCCTTCAAAATCTTTTTAACATCAATAATCTCTATTGGATAACTATATAACTCGCATTTTCCCTGTTTATCCAATCCATACAGACCCATTCCATTGGCAATTCCCAAATATACCCTCGTCGAATAATTACCCTCCAACAATAACCTTGTTATTTGTTGCCCTAAACCATTCAATGCCGATACTCCAGAAGCAGTCACAATTGCCACTTTTTTACCGGCAGACACAATTCTTTCTATTAGTTCCAACGGCAAACAATCCGGTTCTTTAGAACTTTTTATCGTACCATCAAAATCAAAAACAAAAGCTTTTATTTTTGGTTTAATTTCACTTAATAAAATCTTCATCCATAAATACCTGATTCCAGGGTACCGGTAACACCTTATCATACACCCTAGGCTCAATATACTCTTTAACAAAACCTCCCGGCCTTGCCATTACATCTTCCGCCATTAAACATGTATCCCTATGCTCCCCAAAATGTCTAATTTTCATACCTCTTTCAACAATCTCTTCCAATGACTCGTCAAAAACATTCCCCAACGAAATATGTGTGTATGGACACGGCATCACATCACCATATTGCGTAACCGAAATCATTCTCTTTACCGCAATACAACCCAAATCCCAACCATAGGCAGGTGTCAAATGTGTAAAAACTCTATATTTTTCCTCCAACTCCCGCATATAATCCATATCAGCCCTACTTACCATAGCACCGTAATTCCTTTCCCAAGCACCAACAGGCTTAGCATAAGTTACAAACACCGGCGCCCCCATCTCATTGATAAATTTTAAAAAACCTTCAAACTCCGATGATCTTATCCTATCGCGGGTCACTACGGTCTGCACCAAAGTACTTAAACCCGCATCTAAAGATGCTCTTATTCCCCTAACGGCTCTTTCATGAGCTCCTTTATGTCTTCTAAAAGCATCATGCTCATCCGCTGATAAACTATCAAGACTAATCTGGGTCTTATCTACTCCTATATCAACCAAATGCTTTGCCATTTTTTCATCCAGGTACCACCCATTGGTATCAGAGGCTATATAGAACCGATCCGGACCAATCGCCTCTACCAATTCATCGTACCAGGGGATAATTAGAGGCTCTCCCCCGGTAATTACAAATTCCGCCAACCCCATTTCGTCGGCTTGATCTGCCAGATCTCTAACCTTACCCACATCAAAACTCTCTTCTTGTCTCGATCTTCGTAATCCTGTTATACAGCAATGCTCACAACGAAAATTACACCTATAGTCAACTTGAAATTGAATTATTGCATTACTTTTCCCTTCTTCAACCCTAGCGTCAAACAACTCATACTTCTCGGCTACCGCCGGCTTTTTCTCAGCCAACCTAGCCCTACCTTTTACTTCCGCTTGTGTAAGCCCCCGCTCTAATCTAATAGGCATATTATTTATCTTTTAAACTCTAACTGTTCCTATTATACATCCCCCCATAAAAAAATTTCATAAATTGCAATTATCTGATTATTTCCAAACCATAGTCTCTCACCACAGAAATAGAAAAATTTTTATCAAACCTCTTTCGCAAAATACTTACCACCTCATCCGAATAACTGGCCGCCATCACAATCAGACCCGCCACTGGATCCAAGTTAAGTGTTTCAGGTGAAACTATTGGAATATGTGTCGCCGGAGTATATTTACCCTGTTTAAAGGGCGCCGAATCGACCACATATTTAATCTTACCAGCCAAGTCCAACATAGCCATAACAGCCAACGACTGATGTCCGGCCCCCCATATGGCAACTTTATTATCCTTAAATCTACTTATATACCGACTAATCTCCAGCTTAAGTTTTTCTTGTTTTTTATAAAAATGTTCAACCGATATTCTTGCCCTCTTTTTAACAATCGCCGAAATTATATACTCATGCCACACCACCCGACAACCAATAACATCAAAACCATTTAAACCCAACAATCTTACCAAAGTATCTTTTGTAAAATAAAACAAATGATCTCTGGTAAACTCGGAAAAAAGATTCTGTTTTAAAATCATATCAAAGTTAGGTACTTCAATAATTCCAACCGCATTATCCGACAAATTATCACATATACCACCGAGAACTGAATTTGGATCAGGTAAGTGTTCTAAAAAACTCAAAATAAAAAAGGCATCATAGGGAGCATTTTTTATTTTATATCTACTGTCTTTAACAAATCCTTGAAAAACTTTCAATCCATCTTTCACACACCGACTAACCGATTCCGTTGATTGTTCCAACCCGTATACCGACACTCCACACTGTTTCATAATCGACAAATATTCGCCCTTACCGCAACCTATCTCAATCACTCTTTTATTCTTCAAAGAATATTTTTTTACAAAATCCCCAAATTGTTTAACCCGAAAATTTCTCATTTCCGGAGAAAACGCTACCGCTCGTATCACCTCCTTATAATAAGACACCGGCTCATTACTTAACTGAACCAAGCCACAACCGCTACACTGATACACCTTCATTTCAATTCCCATATCACTTTTCAAAGATTTTTCGTCTGGAAAGTTTTGTGCTACCGCCGGCATATTTTTATATACCAACAAAGATTTATCAAAAAACTTTTGGCCACATACCCTGCAAACATTAATCTTCATCGCATACTCTCCATATTTTTACACTGTTGAATAAAGCGACGCCTCTTTCTTCTCATCTTTTTATAAATTTCCTATATATCTTTTGCACTTCAACTAAGTTTTTTGGGCAAGTATCATGCCACCTCAAATAACCCACGTCATCTTGCTTTAACCCTTCGTTTTTTGGAATAAACTTACCTGACAAAAAACATCTAAATAATATTGAAATAAAATGCCCTCGTGTTTTATGATCAAGGAAAATTTGATTGAAAGCAATTGGCCTAAGATCAAATTCAACCATCATTCCAATCTCCATTTCTGCCACCTTTCTCACTCTTTGTTCCCAATTTTCCTTGTAACGAACTATTCCCCCAGGGACATGCCACCCTGCTCCCGCATATTGATCATCCCTCCACGCCAACAAAATCCGTTTCTTTTCATCCTTTATTAATAAATCAACATTAACCATCGGCACAATCCTACTGGCAAAAAAAAACACCTCCTCTGGCAAACCCAGTTTTGGATCTCCTATTTGCTTCTCAATAAATTTTATTGATTCATCTATGTTCATATAAAAATTTTCATCTTATTTTGATTATACCAATCATATAATGATTTTATTGATTCATCAATCGGAATAAACTCAAAACCCTTCAATTCCTTCATGAGCAAGTCGTTATCTCCACTATATTCCCTCCCCAAGGCTTTATTCTTTATTCGAAAACTCAAATTTTTACCCGATATCTTAATTATTTTTTCAACTAATGATTTGTAAGCAATCGCCTTGCCTGTACAAACATTGTAAACCTTCTCTTGAGGATTATTGTCAATAAACCAACTTACAATTTTTACCAAATCATTAACATCCAAAAAATCATAAAATTTATTTTGATCTATAACAATTGGTAAATTCATCACGGCACGATAACACACATTTGGAATAAGTCTTGTTCTCCAATCATCATATTTACCAAACATTCCAAACAACCGAAGATTATAAATATTATCGCTTAATTGTGTATGCTTTGTCATCAAATATTTGGAAAACCCATATTGATCCATTGGCACATATTTGTCATAATAACTCTCCCTCATCCTCGGCTTCCAGTTTTCCCGACAATACTCCGCCCCTGAACCAAAATAAATCATCTTACCAAAATAATCTTTACATCTGGTCAAATTAAAAAACATTTTTAAATTATATTCCAAAACCTTAGATGGGTCTTTTACCGAATGTTTTGGCGCCACATCATATGTAGCCGTATGTATTACCACATCAAATCTGTTACTCTTTATATAAGCTAAAACTCTACCAAAATTCAAAAGGTTAAGCTTCTTTCTCCCCAAACAAATTACATTATACTTATCTTTCAACTGCTCAAATAAATTTCTGGCAATAAAGCCGGTTCCCCCGGTTATAAGCACTCTCATCACAAAATTAAACCACGTTTCTCCAATAACGAACATGGGTCTTCCTATTCTTATTCAAAGAAATCTTTTCATCGATATAAAAAGAATCATTAACAAAATGGGTCGAGGAAATTTCCTCGAGAATGCCCCCATTTACCGTAGTAAAACGATGTCTGACAGTAGGCTCTATAACAACCACGTCACCTGGTAAAAAAATATGTTTCTTATCGTTTAACCAAACAATAAACTTACCATACAAAACATGAAATGTTTCTTCTTTTTTGCGATGATATTGTTCGGGATGTAACTGACCGGGAAACATGATTATTAATTTTTTACAATAACCTCTATTAACACAAGTCACCATACAAATCCCATACTTATCAAATTTATCAAGCCCGTAATGATGAGATATTTCCAAATCAACTCTGTTGGGAAATACAACACCACTTTTCTTAAAAAGTTTATCAATCCTTTTAACTATGGCATACACTTCCTCTCTGGTGTCGTCCAACCGCACATCTTTTATAACTCCGTTTTTCTTTATTGCTTTTTTAGCATAATAATACTTGTATTTAGATATCTGATTTGCAACTAATTGGCCTAGTTGATTGGGAAAGGCAAAAAATACATCCTCTGTCTTAATAAGTTCCCCTTTCTTAAAAGATCTTTTAGCAAAAACACCCCTCTTAAATTGTCTGATATCCACCATCTCTTTTTTACTATGATCAACTCTCTCTTCTACCACTCCTCCGATTTTTATTGCTCTTTGAGCGGCGACAAGCCAACTTTCCACTTGACTGGGAAGAGAGGAATAAGCATTAATATCATATTTCTTGGTCTTTATGGCCACATGTCTTTCAAAAATCTGGGCACCTTTTGCAACCGCTAACTGGACTGGAACAAAATCATCCGGATCTTCGTGTGTCGAAAAACCCACCACCACATCAGCGTATCTATTCTTAAAAAAGGTAATCTGGTTTAATTGAAGATTTTCTGCCACCGTCGG
The DNA here is from genome assembly GCA_018902845.1 of Patescibacteria group bacterium. GTDB lineage: Bacteria > Patescibacteriota > Microgenomatia > UBA12405 > UBA12405 > JAHIPV01. Next base: position 35,548 of record JAHIPV010000020.1, on the reverse strand, counting down.
ATATTCCCCCACGCAATGCATAATTGCAAATTTCTTTTTCCTATGATGAAAAAATGAAACCACATTGTCTATATCTTGTAAACTCGCCCCACCAGTGGATAGCACCACCGGTTTATCCACTTTAATAATTCTTTCCAATAATGGCCAGTCAGCAAAAGAACAGCTACCAACTTTTATAACCGAATAATTATGCTTTTCTATCAAATCGACAGACTCCTCATCAAACGGTGTACAAATACTGATATACCCCAAACTTTCAGCTTCTTTTTTTAGACTCAAAAATTCACTTGGGCTAAGCCGAGTTTCCGAAAACCGTTTAACATACTTTATATCCATTCTGTTTTTATACTCAGGATGGATAAAGGTGTCTATGTTTCGATACTGAAACTTGAAAGCAAAATGAAAATCAAATTTCTTGGTTATTTTATGAAATTCTCTAATTATTTTTAAACCATGCCCAACATCACCCATATGATTATTCGCCATTTCCAAAATAAATAAAGGTTTAACAGTTGAAACAACAAGTTTAAATATTTCGCGTATATTTTTTTTCATAAATTATTTAACTTTTAATCTTTTTCAATTATTTGCTCGTACCATTTATAAATTCTCTCTGTGGTAGTTTTTACATTTTCTTTATTTTTCCAACCAATTTTTTTAATCTTTTCATAATTCAATGATTGATATGGTATTTCATTCTTAGCAATATTTAAAACCTTATAAGGAACTTTCACTTTTAGTGCTTTTTGAATTTCTTCAATTAGCTCAATTACTGAAAGAGTATCACTAGACCCAAAATTAAAAGATTCACCTTTAGTTTTGTTTATTTTCTCTGCCAACATTAGATAACCATTCACAACATCTTTAACGTATAAATAATCCCTTACTGCTTTTCCATCGCTTCTCAATTCTAATTTTTCATTATTAATTAATGAAGTCATAATCCCAGGTATTATCCGTGAAGGATTATTGTCTCCTTCACCATAAATATTGCCAAAACGAGTTGTTGCAACTGGCACTTGATAAGTCTTAAAATACATATTAGCAATTAAGTCAGTGGCCGATTTTGAAACATCATAAGGATGATCTCCCTTAAGAGGATCAGTTTCAATATAAGTATTTTTTTTAATTCCCAACTTTCCATAAGCTTTATCTGAAGAAGCTACCACCACCGCTTTTATTTTTGAATAAAGCCTAGCACTTTCTAATATGTTTGTAGTTCCCATTATATTTGATTCTAGAGTTCTCCTTGGATTACTATAAGCTGTAGTAACAATTGCTTGTGCTGCTAAATGAAAAATATATTCAACCTCAAACTTAGTTACCAAATCAAAAACTTTATCAAAATGACCAACATCAACATTAGCCATAGTTACTTTTTTATCCAATTCCTTCTTCATAAAATATGAATAAGGATCAGTGTACTCAAAAGTAGTTACAACATTAGCTCCTTGTTTAACCAGTTCTTCTATTAAATGTGATCCCACAAAACCCGTTCCACCAGTTACTAAAACATTTTTACCATTAAATTTTTTATTTATTTCCATATTTTCCATGGAGGTTTGTCTAACAACCACAAATTATTTAATGTTACCATCTCTTTATTAGTATCCATAGCAAACCAAAAACTTTCATGTTTATAAACAGACAACTGGTCTTCTTTTGCCAAAGATTTTAGCACCGGATGTTCCGAAATTCCTAGTTTAAAATAATTGAAGGCCTCCTTCTTGAAAACCATAAAACCCCCATTAACCCAATTATTTGTTACCGGTTTTTCAGAAAACATCTTAATTAAATTATTTTTATCAACCTTTAATACTCCAAATTTTGACCTTGAATGAATACCCAAAATCGTACCCAAAGTCTTTTGTTTCTTATGAAAATCAAGCAACTTTTTAATGTTTACGTCTGCAACTCCATCACCATAAGTTACCATAAAATTTCTATCGGCATCCGGAACATACCTCCGACACCTCAAGACTCTCTCACCTACCAACGTCTCCAAACCCGTATCCACAAAGGTTATCTTAAAATCATCAACATTATTCCTGCTCTGCAAAAAAAATCTTCTTTTACATGTTTTAGTATCTAAAATAAAATCAGAGGTATATGCCTTTTGGTCCAAAAAAAACCGCTTTATATAATCAGCCCTATATCCCAATGCTAATATAAACTCGTTAAAACCATAATGTGCATATATTTTCATAATATGCCAGAGCATCGGCTTATTACCAATAAACACCATCGGCTTCGGCCTAAACTCAGTCTCTTCCCTCAACCTCGTTCCCATTCCACCACACAAAATAATCACTTTCATAATGAAATTATACTACCACAATATTTGCTCCTCTGACAAATACACCCAAATTCTTGTTTATGCTTCTCAAAACATACAAACTTTGATAGCATAAACAACGTTAAATCAAAACAACCTCAAAAAAACCAACATGATCAACATACACATTACTAAAAACCAAAGTGAAATCAACCAAATACTAAAAATCAGAAGAGAAGTATTTGTTAAAGATCAAGGCATTGTCCCCTCAAAAAAGAGAAGGACGGATTAGACGACACCTCCGAACATGTCATCCTTTATTACAAAAACAAAGCTGTCGGTTGCGCCAGAATAAGATACCCAAATAACAAGATGAAACTGGAACGTATTGCTATCCTCAAGAACGCACGAAGAAAAGGTCTTGGTACAAAACTAATCAAATTCTTAATCAACTACGCAAAACAAAAAAGGGCAGACAAAATCTTTTTTAGCAAAACAAAAGAATTATCACTGGAACCATCATCAACAACTATCACGCTATTTTTTGTATTTTTTAAAACTTTTCTGACTGTCTTGACTACTCTTTTTCCCTCATTCCAACTCGGCACTACAACAAAAATTTTCATATTTAAAATTTTACCTTTTCAAACTCAATTTATAAATATTACAACTTCCCAAACAACCATCCCTTACTAATTCTGTATCAAAGTTTGCCAATAAATCATCAAAAACTTTTCTCCACCCCACGCTATTGTTCACATAATAATTAGATACAAATACTTTTTTTTCATTTTTAACCAAACTCTTGTAATATTCAACCAATTCACCGGAATAAAACTTGTCTAAAACTTTCTTTTGTCCGCTGGAAAATTCCTGTTTTTCAAATATTGGCAAATACTCATAATTATGATTGGAAAAAATATCAACATAAAAAGGCGGCAAAAAACTTCCTAAATAAACATCCTTATTTTTATTTTTAAAATAATTATTAAAATTCTCAATTGCCAAATAATTCCACGGATCCTCTTTGTGTCTAAAATTCAATCCAACCTGCTTCTTAAAAAACACAATTCTTCTCTCTCCTTCATCCTTTTCAAAAACATAAAAAACCATCAGTAAAAACATCAGTAAATAACTTAGCCTTGCTCCAAATTTCTTCATTAATACAAAAAACAAAAAACCGATTAAAATTAATACCAAGGGCAAAACCATAAAAATATATCTGGCATCAGCATAATAAAAAAAACAAACACAAATAACAGGAACAAATAAAAAAAACAGCAATTTTAAAACCAAAACTCTAAATTTTTTCATCAATAACCCTGCTACCACACCGCAAAAAGCCAATACAACCACACTTCTTGCCATTAATTTTTTTGTATACCACAAATATCTGGTGTCCTTCCCCATTAAAGCAGATAAATAAAAACTCAAATTTTTTATAAAATATCCAAAAGAAAAACCGGTTTCTTTGTTTAAATTCACGTGCCCACTAAAAATTCCCGAACTGATTAAATAAAATATAAAAAATAATGAAAATAAAAGTAAAAACCCCACATACCAAAATTTAAATTTTTTATTTTTGTTTCCAACAAAAACTTTTACTGTATACAAAAACAAAAACACCAAAGATAAAGATAAATTAGAAAATTTAATTAAGCCAAAAAACACCCCCAAAAAACTTGAAATCAATACAGACTTAAGACTAATATCAACAAACAAAAGGAAAGCCAATATCAACAGTACACACAAGGTCAAATTCTCTGCCATCAACAAAGAAGGTAAATTATAAAAATAATAATTAGTCACAAACAAAAATCCCAAAAACAAAACAATCGCCAAACTAAACAAACTATTACCAAAAACTTTTCTTATAATTCCTGCAAAAACCAATATCGAAACAAAAGACAATAATAAATTAGCAAAATAATACGATCTGATATCTCCAAATAAAGCAAAAAAGGGGATTAAATACAAACTATAAATCGGTGGTGTAATTTTCTTAATCTCATGACCATATGCTGACATTTTAAAACCTCTGCCATTCACCAAATTCCAAGCAGGCACAGAATAATACAAAGTATCGGGATAAGGCTCTAAATTAGATACCAATGAATTTGTTTTAAAAGGATTTTTAAAAGCAAGCAAAAAATAAACCAAACACAAAAAAAATACACAACAACCAAAAAACAAATTACCGGTTTTAACCTTCATTCTTATAATTATACTATCCCCCTATCTTCTCCAAAAAAAATTTCCCAAATCACATCATTTACCCTCAATAATCATATCAAAATGATATGATTATTTAATTAAAATGATATGATTATTTAATTAAGATGATATGATTGCATTATGAATCAACTTAATCACAGACAAACCAAAATATTATCCGTCTTTTCCCAGGATAAACCATTATCCCCAAAACAACTCTCAAATCTCTTAGATAAAGAAATTACAACCATAACTCTATCAAGAGATCTGTCTCTTCTACTTTCCAAAAACTATTTGCTTCGTATTGGTCATGGTCCAAAAACAACCTACAAACTTACAAACAAGGGATTATTATTCAGACCTATAGATATTGACAAATATTTTTCTATACCGATTGATTCACGAAACATACTGCCAAACTTTAATTTTTCAATTTTTTCAACTCTAAAAAATTCTGATATCTTCAACAAAGACGAAACAAAACAATTACTTAAACTTCAAAAAAAATATCTGCAAAATTTCAAAAAGTTATCACCAACCATAATTCAAAAAGAAATCGAAAGAATAACCATTGAATTAAGTTGGAAATCTAGCCTCATCGAAGGCAACACATACAGCCTGTTAGACACTGAACTCCTGTTAAAAAAAGGCATCGAAGCTAAAGGTAAACAAAAAAGCGAAACCATCATGCTTCTAAACCACAAAGATGCCATAGATCTGATTTTCAACCAAAAAAAATATTTTAAAAAAACAGACCTGCCCACCATTCAAGAAATTCACAGAATAATTACCTACAAACTCAATGTTTCCAAAAACTTACGCAAAACCCTGGTAGGCATTACCGGCACCAAATACAAACCTCTAGACAATCAATACCAAATTAGAGAAAGCATGCAAAAAATGTGCCGGTTAATCAACTCTACTGATAATATTTTTACCAAATCTTTGCTAAGTATGATCTTAATTAGTTATATTCAACCCTTTGAAGATGGCAACAAAAGAACCGGTCGTATTATCGGCAATGCCATCTTGCTCGCCCACAATCACTTTCCAATTCCATTTAGAAGTGTTGACGAAAAACTATACAAACAAGCTACTCTGTTATTTTACGAACAAAACAATCTCGATCTTTTTAAATCAATCTTTATAGATCAATGCCAATTTTCGGTCGACAATTATTTTGTTTTCAAACAAACTCCCTAAATCTTTATTGTCCCTAATCCTTACCTCTACAACCACTTATCCATCTCTTTCAGTGCCTTCTCCAAAGACATCACCGTCACCCCATTGACATATAATTCCTGGCTACCTCCATACAATAAATACAACTTAGCTTCAGGATAATCAAGCTTAAATCTCTTTAGTCCACTAATCATTCCCTCTTTAAATTTGCCACTTTTTTTGACTTCAATTGCCACCAGACCTCTCTTGCCATACAACACAAAATCTACCTCCACCCCGGTTGCAGTTCGATAATAGTTTACTTCGTACCCTAGTTTTAACAAATCATTATTTGCCATCAACTGGCTCAACACCAAAGACTCCGTTGCTATTCCACTCACCTCATCACCGGAATCAAGCGGTCCGGTTGGCCTAATCGCCCGATATACTCCACAATCAAAAAAATAAAACTTTGCATGCGACACCAACCTTCTTTTTGACCTCTTGGTAAACGGTTTGATCAAATATCCAATCAGCAAATCTTGCAAAATAGTAAAATAACCACTTATCACTTTGCGTCCTACTCCCACATCTCGAGATATGGAGGCCATATTTAACAACTGTCCTTGAGAAAAACTGGCCACTTCTAAAAATCTGGCAAAAGCCGACAAATTTCGAGTCAATCCTTCTTGCATTATTTCTTGTTCTAAATAAGTTTGAATGTAACTTTTCAAGTACTCACCATAACCATCAACTTGCGCCATTGGCAACATCCCTCGAATCACACTTCTACCTAAATTAAAATCATCGCCCATTTCTATTGCCGTCAATGGATACATTTGATATGACAATGCCCTTCCCGCCAACAAATTATAACCACCGCGACGAATTTTTCGAGCGCTACTACCGGTCAAAACAAATTTAATTTTTCTATCTTCAATTAAACGATGAACTTCATTAAGCAACTCTGGCACCCGTTGAACTTCGTCGATCACCACATATCCTTGATAATTAGGCAAAATGTACTGTTCTAATCTGCCGGGATCAGATATTAACCTGGTAAATAATTCTGATCGCAACAAATCCAAATATATAGCATCCGAATACGTTGTCTTGACCCAAGTGGTCTTGCCTGTACCGCGTGGACCAAACAAAAAGAAACATTTATCTTTTACCGGCTTTAAAATTCTAGTGTACACAACTCCATTTTACAATGTAGAATGGAGTTGTCAAGTCCATTCTACCAATTTCTTATCCCATTTCACACTACTCTCCCACCTACAACTTCGCGCTTTTGTCACCAATGACTACTTGGGCTTTTAAATCATGAAGCAAATAGGCCACCACATCATCTTTAAATCTCATCTTGCTACCAATCACTTCTTTAATATTTTTCTTCAATAATTTTTTTGACTTTTTGTCTGCTTCGCCAACATTATCTCCTTTTAATATCGACATGGCCACCAAATTTGAAGGGTCTAAAAATAATCTGGCAGTCTTATCAGACAGGGGATTGGTATTCTTCTTTCTGGACATCAATACATAATAATCTTTTGTATAACCGACAAATGCGCTGATTCCACCTTTGACCAATTTCTTCCCCAATATCTTTGCCGATCGACAACTCCTGCAATAAAAAATAGTTTTTTTAAAATCCTTTTCGTATTTGTCAACTATTACTTCATTATCGTAACCACACACAATATCATCATTTCCATGTCCATTTACAAAAACAAACTTTAATTTTCCTTTCTTGACATAACTCAAAAATAATTTCCTATTGGCCTTTTTGCCTTTTAAATCTACCAAGGAAATAGATTTTTTTTGACAGTAATCAACTACTTTCTTACTAAAATGATAAAGATACCTTGTAGCCAAATCATGATTGGGTCGGGTTATCAAAACCATTAATCTTCCAAAATTTTGTAAATATCTCCACTGACCAAATCCCTCAAATAATTCATCTGAATTTCAACAATTTGCTTGCCAACTTCACTTTCTTTTTCGATATTTTCCAGCAATTCTTTTTTTGAAAAAGTTCCAAAACTTCCAATACTTAATTCAAAATCACTATCATAAGTTCTGACTTGAGCCATTACAATTTCTTTTTCGTTTATATTTATTTTTTTACCTTTTTTCATCATGTTTTTATCCGGTTATCCGGTTATCTAGTTGTCCGGTTATCCGGTTATCCGGTTATCCGGTTATCTAGTTATCTAGTTATCTAGTTATCTAGTTATCTAGTTGTCTAGTTGTCTAATTATCTATTTCTTAATTAATCTCAACTCATCTAACAATTTTAAGGCCTTCTTTGATGTTTTACTGTCTGTATCAACCTCCAATTTGATCACATTCCAAGTTGTCGGCTGACCGTCTATTACCAATACTATCCCATCTCTTACTCCCAATGGTAAATTGGCAAAAGTTTTATAAAACCCACTTTTTAAATCAACCATAATTTATTATAGCAACTGTTTTTAAAAACCAACCCCATCCGTCTCCTACAAACACATCTCCCTCCATGGCAATAAGACAAAATTACTCCTTTTTTGCTTAAGATCCCCTCCATAAATTATTTGATTTTCTGTTTCCTTACCGGAAATTTTAGCAAAATAATCAAAGGCATTAACAAAATCCAGCCTAAAACTCTGGGCAGACTTAATCTCCAAAAGATGCAGTTTTTGCCCTGTTTTGTATAAAAGATCTACTTCATTTCCTTGTTTATCTCTCAAATAATAAAAATTTAATCTCATCTGCCTGTGTAAATTTTGTTTTTGCAATTCACTAACAACAAAAGTTTCAAAAATATTACCCATTAATGGATGTTTTGCCAATTCTTTTTCAGTCTTAATACCAAGCAAAGCACAAGCCAAACCCGTATCGTAAAAATAAATTTTTGGAGACTTGATAAGCCTTTTATTAAAATTTTCGTAAAAAGGTTGCAATCTATAAATTACATAACTAGCCTCTAAAACCGATAACCATTCTTTAATTGTAGGCACAGAAACTCCTGCATCATTAGCCAAAGAAGAAAGATTTAATATTTGTCCGGTCCTACCTGCGCACAAACCCAAAAAGGTTTGAAAATCAGATAAATTCTTAATCTCTTTGATTTCTCTCACATCTCTTTGAAGATAAGTTTCAATGTAATTTGCATACCATTCCGAAAAATCCAATTTCTCATCATATAATCTCGGATAACCACCCTTAACCAAAAGTTTATAAATATCAACCGGAGCAATCTTGTTATTTTGCAATTCTTTTAAAGACAAAGGCAAAAGTCTAAAAATAGCTATTCTGCCAGCCAAGGTTTGAGAAATTTTTTCTGAAATTAAAAAATTTTGCGAACCGGTAATAACAAATTTTCTTTTTTTTTCATTATCAACTATCACTTGAAGGTAGGAAAAAAGTTCTGGCACACGCTGAATCTCGTCTATAACCATTTTTTTGTCTTGAGCCAAAAAAGCTTTCGGATCATTTTTCGCAAACTCTCTTGTTAAGGGATTTTCTAAATTAAAATAAGCGAAATCAGAAAACAAACCTTTACTTAAAGTAGTTTTACCCGACTGTCTGGGCCCGGTAATAGAAATTACAGAATACTGCTTACTGGCTTTAACTATCAAAGATGACAAAGTTCTTTTAAACATGATTTATTCTAAAACAATTTTGGACAAATTTCAAGTACAACCTTAAATTTGTCCTACACCATCCCCCAAACCCCGCCAACCAATGCCACCAAAACACCAAACACTCCCGTAAAAGTCGATACCAACAAAATCTTTTCACTCTCAATTCCCAGCTTACCAAAAAAATACAAAAACAAAGCTTCTCTGGCTCCAAACCCGGCCACTGACACCGGTAAAATCAAAATCAAACTGATAATTGGCATAAATATATAAATCGGCAACAACCCAATCCCTGCATCAAAAACCAAACTATAAAACCACATTGGCAAATTCCAAATCATCACCCCAAACAAAGAAATCAAAAAACCATAAATAATTCTTTTTTTATTCTCATTTTTCAAAAAATCAACCACCTCGGACAACTTTCTTAAAACTGAAAATCTGCTAAAAAAATTATCAAGATCAAAAAACCAAATCAAAACATAAAAACCCAACACTCCAACAAACAAAACCAAAAACAGCCAAAACAAATAATCCGGAAAATCAAACTTCAAAAATTTCCCCAACAAAACCGCCCCAAATGCTCCAAAAACCAAAGCAGACATGCCAATAATCCTATCCACCAAAACCGAACTGGCAATTTTGACTTTTGACAATTTTGGATACTTCTTTAAAAGTGGCAACCATTTAACTAGGTCGCCGCCTACACTGGAAGACAAAAACAAACTATAAAAAGACCCAATATAAATAATTTTGGTAAAAAATAAAATATCCTTAAATCTTGGCTTTTTTAATAAAAGCAAACTCCACCTTAAAGCCCCAATTAAAGCGCACAAAAAACCATACAAAACCATTGCCAATAAAAACCACCACGGTACCCTTCTCATTTCCATTAACAAACTTCCCAGGTCTATTTTTCTAAATACCAAATAAAGCAATACCCCCGAAAACAAAATCTTAATTAACCTTGATTTCAAAATCCTCTTCAACATATCTACTTATCCTTTAGTTTCCTCTTTATATAGTCACAAATATAAGCATAAAGAGATTCTAACTTGTCTTTTTCATTTATTGGAACAAAAGGCCTCATATCCAAAACAAATTGTTTTGCCCCAAATCCATTTATTCGCCCCACAATTTCTTCCATGTCTACACTTTTCATTTTGTAATATTCTAATTTCTTTAAAATCCATTCACGGTTAAATTTCGTATCCAAATTCAATAAATACCACAAATCATAAATATCTCTTCCTTTCTTTCTGCTCAAAATAGCTCTTACTTTTTCCGCCAACATCTCCTCGGCAGACAAATGATAAATATATGAATTAAAAATAATTGGAAAATCAGTTTCTATAATCGACTTTTCCGGTTTCAATGCCATTTCCCTAAAAGAAAAATCAAGGTTTATAAAAACAGGATAACTCACCACACTTGACTTGCAAGTTAGTAAAAATCTAAAACCGGCCAAGACTTTTCTTTGTTTAAAACTGACAGGTTCAAGCCCGGATAAAGCAGAAAAAAACTTTTCAATAAACTTCAAAAACTCTTTTTCATCCATATTAACCGTAAAATCCAAATCTTCAGAAAAACGAGGCGCCTTATAAATCAAATGAATGGCAGTGCCTCCTTTAAAATAAATATTTTTACTTTTTGATTCAGAATATAATCTTTGTAAAAACCAAACCTGTAAATATTCCCTCAGTACAGTAGTTTCATTTATTTTAAATTTTTTTACTAAACTGTTTAATTGAGTTTTATCAATCATAAAAACCCGCAAATTTTTAACAATTTATTTTTAATTTCAGGTATTCGTATTAAATATTTCTTTAAAACTCTCTTGTTAATTAAAGATAAATCATATTCATCAACCCCAAACGATTTCAAACCTTTTGTATATAAATAAAATTGATCTATCAATGCTTTTTCCGGCACAGCCATCAAATAAGAATCTTTTTTAACATAACCCCAAAACAAACTCTTCTTAATCTGGCAATAAAAAAAGTGCCTTCCTTCAACTGATTTTTTCTTTGTATTTTTAGTGGTAGCAGAACTTATTTCCAAAGGGAATTGAGACAAAATACCATGAAAATTCAAAGCTGATTCAAAAGAAACATAAGAAGGACTATAAATAAAATTCGCCAAAGCAAAATCATTAAACTCCAGCTTGCCTTTTAATAAATATTTGTTTCGTTCAATCTTTTTTATAACTCCGGATCGTCTCAATCTTTTTATTACATCAAAAAAAGAATCTTCATTTTTAATATTCAAAATATCTCTTAAAGTTTTTAAATCAAAAAACAATATTCCCGATTCTGCCAACTCTTTAGTTAATAATGCTAAATCATACGTCTTCATATACTTTATATTATCTAAAGTATACGAAGACGTGTCAAGACAGGAAATTCACTTCAATCGATTCCACATAGTAATATAAAATATATACTTTATAGCATCGATTAATGCGAATCTTACTCCTAACCCACATTTTCCCTCCCGCTGTTGACGGCGGATCAAAAATCATAGCCAAAACAGGGGAGTACCTTGGCAAAAAAGGCCATCAAATCATGGTCCTGACTACCAACTGTTATTCAACCGATGATTTTGTCACATCTAAATCACCAGTCATCCAATCATCTGCCAAAGGCACTCCGCTCGAACACAGTGAGCATCGGAGCAGTCGTCCAACAATCCGCCTTCCCGTCTACAAACACCTTCGTCGCCCCCTCAAACTACTCTCATTAATTTCTCAAAAACTGTCTCCACGTCATCCTGAACACAGTGAAGGATCTTTTTTTTTAAATCTTCTTGGCATCCTTCAACTCGGCCCTATTTTCAAATTCATTCCATTTATAAAAGCTCTAATCAAAATTCATAAATTCAAACCCGACTGGGTTATAGCCGGCCCTCTTCCAACCACCATAGTTTTATATTCAAAACTTGTTCAGAAGCTCACCAAATCTAAACTGTTGACTCTTCCCTGTTTTCATCAATTCGACCTTGCCTTTTCTCGCAAACCTCTTATAAAAACCCTCCAAAATTCCAATTTAATCTGGACCCTAACCCAACACGAAGCCAACTATCTTTCCAAAAAATATCATATCCTCAAATCAAAATTTTTACCCCTCGGCGCCGGCATCGACAAATCATTTTTAAAACCAGTCTACTGTAGGGGCGACCTTTACGGTCGCCCGAACAATCCAGTTATTTTATTTCTTGGTAATTTTTCCGCCCACAAACGCATTGAACTACTAATCCAAGCCTTTGAAAAACTGTCAATTAAATATCCAAGTCTAACCCTGACAATAGCAGGTCAAAAAACTTTATACTATCCCAAAATCCAAAAACTTTTGAACAATATCCCCAAAAATATCCGCCAAAAAATTACTATTACACCCAAGCGCTATAACCCCAAAACCCTAAAGTACTACTTAGACAATTGCACCATTTTGGTCAATCCCTCCATTCATGAAAGTTTTGGCCTTACTTTTATAGAAGCCATGGCCCGCCAAAAACCGGTAATCGGCGCTAATATTCCACCGGTCAAAGAATTAATAAATAAATCCAATGGGGGACTGATATTCAAAAAAAACTCACTAAATGATTTGATCAAACAAATCCAAAAACTATTAAATAATCCCAAGCTCTACCGTAAACTTTCCCAAAACGGCTATAACTATATAAAACAAAACCATACATGGGATAAAATAATAAATAATCTGGTAAAACATCTTGACAAATAGTCTACTTGTAAGTAGACTATTTATAAGTAGACTATGAAATTTATAAACAGAACACAAGAAACATCTTTTCTAAAATCAGAATTCTCCAACAACAACGCCTCATTGATTATAATTTACGGAAAACGAAGAGTAGGAAAAACAGAGTTAATTAAACATTTTTGCAAAAATAAAAACTATATTTATTTTCTTGGCCGTCAAGTTGGCAACAAAGACAATCTACAACAATTATCAGAAACCTGCGCTACAAAATTCAAACAACCACTTTTAGAAAATCAACCATTTAAATCTTGGGATGATTTTTTTAATTTTCTTATCAGAAATACAAAGAAAAAAACCATCATAGCCTTCGATGAATACCCTTATTTTGTTTCCTCTCAACCAGGATTAAGTTCCATTTTTCAACAATACTGGGATGAAAAATTAAAAAGAAATAAAAATATCAAACTAATACTCTGCGGCTCCAGCTTCGGCATGATGATAAATGAAACATTATCAGAAAAAGCCCCGCTTTTTGGAAGAAGAACCGGCCAAATACATCTCAAACCATTAAATTTTTACCAATCCAAAAAATTTTTCCCCAAACTAAAATTCCCAAATTTTCTATCATTTTTTTCTATAACAGGAGGGAACCCTGAATACCTAAACAAACTTTCAAAATACACTCAACTACAAAAAGCAATCGAAAAAGAAATACTAAACAAAAACTCACCTCTATATGAAGAAATTGATTTTCTACTAAAAGAAGAATTGAGAGAACCAAAAAATTATTATAGTATCCTAAAGTCTCTTGCTTTTAAGAGAAATAAAATTTCCGATATTATCGAACAAACAGGCCTAAAAAAAACAATTATACATAAATATCTCTTTGTACTCGAAAATCTTGGTCTTATAGAAAAAGAAATACCAATTACAGAAAAACAACCTCAAAAACCAAGAAAGGGAATATATAGGATTAAAGATCAATTCGTAAATTTTTGGTTTAATTTTGTTCTTCCTTATCGCCAAGAGATAGAACTGGGAAACATCAACTTAATTAAATCAAAACTAAAAATCTATTTTCCGGCTATTACCCAAGAGAACTACCAAAGAATCGCTCCGGAAATAATAAATCAATACTCAAAAAAAATAGGTAATTTTGAAAAAATTGGTAGATTTTGGCACAATGAAACAGAGATTGACAATATTGGCACTAACTCTCTTAAAAACGAAATTGCTTTTATAGAATCCAAATGGTCAAACAAAAAAGTTGGCATCAACACACTTAAGCAATTAAGAGAAAAAATCAAAAATCTTGATTTAAATAAAAACTATAAAAAAGAAAAATACATATTACTATCAAAATCCGGTTTCACCCAAAAACTGTTAGATTTAACCAAACAAAAAAACAATATATTCTTAATTAAACAAGATAAACTAATCATCTAAAATGGCAATCAAAAAATTCTTAATAATAGCTTTAGTAATCACCATCCTGTGTTCTATTTTTTATCTCATTTCTATATTAAAAGCCCAAAAACTCGACAAAATAAAAGTTAATATCAAAAATCAAAACTACAAACTGGAAATTGTTCAAACCGTTCCTCAGCGAGCCAAGGGCTTATCAGACAGAAAAAGCCTTTGTTCTAATTGTGGCATGCTTTTTGTTTTTAAAAAACCTGATTATCATGTTTTTTGGATGAAAAACACTCTAATTCCTCTTGACATAATTTTTTTGGATGAAAACAAAAACATTACTGCCATTCATACAGCACCAATCCAGCCAAACACTTCGGCTTTTCAACTAAAACGATACAGTTGCCCCACTCTCTCCCTTTATGTCATTGAATTAAACGCCGGTGAAGCCCAAAAACTAAATCTAAAAGTCGGAGACAAAATTAATCTACCAAATAAAATCTAAAAATTACCAAAATCAGAACTATCAAATTACCGCTGTAATGTTTTTTTGGGCGCGCAATCATGTAAACAAAGTCACCCAAAGGGAGAAAATTAGTTTAAAAATTAGAAATTTGAAATTAGAAATTTGAAAAATCAAGATTTTTCCGTCTCCATCATCATTCCTAACTTAAATGGCGCTAAATTTTTACCTAATTGCCTTAACTCTCTTTTGTCATCTCTGAAACTGGCCAAAATCAAAAATTTTGAAATTATTTTGGTTGACAACGCCTCCACTGATAACAGTATTCAAACATTCGAAACCATCATCACAAATACTCCCTCTGTCATCCCGAGCGAAGTCGAGGGATCTCTGAGTTTATCTCAGAATTCTCGCAAAGCGAGAAACTTGAACAAGTCAAGAGATTCCTCGATTCCACTTCGTTCCACTCGGAATGACATTTCTTATCAAATCATCCAGAATTCTTCAAACTTTGGTTTTGCCAAAGCCGTCAACCAAGGAATTTTAAAAGCCAAATACAATCATGTAATTATCTGCAATAACGATTTGACTATTGATAAAAACTGGTTCAAGCATATTTCTCTGGCTATAAGAACCAACAAAAATCCAAAAATTGTTACTTTTTTTGGCACTGTTCTAAATAAAAACGGTACCAAGATAGAAAGCAGGGGACTCAAATTTTTTATTTCAGGCAAAGCCCTCAACATCGACAACGGAAAACCCGTCATTCTGAGTGCCAACGAAGAATCTCGTCGGAATCAAAGTCAACAAAAAGATTCTTCGACTTCGTCTCAGAATGACGCATCATATTTCGTTTGGGGAAGCTCCGCTTCTATCGTTTGCTATCACAAAGCTACACTCTTAAAAATCGGCATGTTTGATCCAGATTTTTTTGCTTACGAAGAAGATGTTGACCTGGCTCTTCGTTTGCATAACTTAAAATATAAAACTCTGTTTATCCCCCAAGCAATTTCTTACCACATCGGTGGCGCCACCAGCTCTAAAATGGGTAATTTTAGAAATCGTATGGATGCCAAAAACTGGTTTTATATCATCATAAAAAATTACTCCAAAAAAGAAATCCTAAATAATTTATTTCCAATTATTATAGAGCGCCTCCGCAATCTTTCTGGCTTAATAAAACAAACTATAAAAATTTACAAGCTAAAATCTGTTTATATTCTTCCAACCAGCCTAATCACTACTTATGGACAAATTATTCTAAATCTCCCCAAAATGCTTAAAAAAAGAAAAAATATACTAAAATATAAACAAGTCTAGAATTTATTTAGAAATTCTTCAGTCCGCCTGTGGTGGATAGATTTTAGATTTATTGAAATGGTTAAGAAAAATAAATATCCCAAAGTTCCAAAACTTCCACCAAAAAAATTTGATCACAGCTATGAAACATTTAGGGGATGGTCTGGTAAAACAAAAGAAATAATTAAAATCAAACTCAATCCAAAAAACAAAAAAGAGGTTTTATATTTCAAAATCATACTTCTTCGTCTAATACAGAATAAATGGAAACATGTTTTAGTTTTTGACACTTTTCACAAAGGAAAAATATATCTCCACGGACATATTTACAATAATTTATTAAAAAGAAAACAAAACCTAGAAAATATCCCACCAATTAAAGATTTAAAAACAGCACTATCTTGGACAAGAAAATATTTAAGGAAAAATTACAATAAACATGTTAGAATTTATTTGAAAACCATTAAAAAAAATGAAAACAAAAACTAACAAATTATCAAATCAATCAAACGAACGCCTCTTGGATCAAATGAACGAGTATTTATTAGAACATCCACAAGTTCTCAAAAAATTACCACCCCAACCCCTAATAATCCCCATAGACACTGTCAACAGCAATTTATATCAACGTTCATGGAAACTTGGGAAAAAAATGTTAAAAACAGGAAGTAAAAACATGGTAATGGCCGTCTTATTAAACAAAGACAACTGGAGTTTTCAAACAGTTATCTAAAACATGATCATTGGTATTGATATTTCATCTATCCCTTATGGCACCGGAGTTTCTAATTACACACGAGAATTAGTCAAAAATCTTGTCAAAATAGACAAAACCAATACTTATAAACTTTTTTTTTCATCTCTCCGTCAACCACTACCACCAGAAATCAAAAAGCTAAAAAAACATTCTAATGTAAAAATTTTTCATTTTCGTCTACCCATAACACTCCTAGAAATTCTTTTCAACAAACTCCATATTCTCCCCGTAGAATCATTCATCGGTAAATGCGACGTTTTTCATACCTCTGACTGGACTCAACCACCAGCTAGACAAGCTAAATTAATTACCACCATACACGACCTTACCCCTTTTATATATCCTCAATGGCTTGATCAAAAAATAATCTCCACCCATACTCAAAAAATGAAACTAGCCACAAAACACTGTTCTCATTTTATTTGTGTTTCAAAAAACACTCAAAAAGATTTGCTTAAACTTTTCCCAAAAATTAATTCCAACACTACATCGGTAATTTACGAAGCCGTAGCCAAAAAATATTCCAAATTTTACCAACTCAAACAAAAGTGTAGGGGCGACCCTTGCGGTCGCCCGCAAATTCAAATTAATCAAATCAAGAAAAAATATGGATTAGACGATTTTATTCTCGCCCAAGGCACCCGTGAACCCCGCAAAAACCTCTCACGATTAATCAAAGCATTTACTAACTTCAAACTTTTACATCCAACCTCAAACCTTCAACTGGCCATCGCCGGTAAATACGGCTGGGGAAATGACATATGTCATCCCGCCGCGTCCGCCTCTGGCTGGAAGCGTAGTCGAGGGATCTGTCAACAATCCTCCATAAAAATTCTTGGCTATATTCCCGAAAAAGACATGGTTCCACTTCACGCCGCTGCTATCGCCCTTATTTATCCATCTCTTTACGAAGGTTTTGGATTGCCAATTCTAAAAGCCATGTCTATCGGTACTCCGGTTATCACCAGCAACACTTCTTCCATGCCGGAAGTAGCCGGTAACGCCACAATTTTAATCAATCCAAAATCCACCCAAAGCATTAAAAATGCTATTCAAAAAATAGCTATTTCTCCCAAGCTTCACCAATCCCTCATCAAAAAAGGTCTAATTCAAGCCTCCAAATTCTCCTGGACCAAAACCGCCCACCAAACATTGCAAATTTACAAAAAAATGCTACTGTAGGGGCGACCCTTGCGGTCGCCCGCAAAAAACAATATTTGTCTGGAAATAGGTTTGTAACCTGTCTAAAATACAAAGTTATTTAAAATTGTTTAAAATTGTTTAGAGTTTTGAACATTTGAATTTTGAAATTATTTAGAATTTAGATATTAGAATTTATGATTTAATTAAATTATGCTAATAGGAATCGATGGCAACGAAGCAAACATAAAGGATCGCGTCGGTATCGGTCAATATGCTTACAATATTCTTACTCATATTCACAAGCTGGACAAAACCAACAATTACATCATCTACCTAAAAAATCCGCCTCTTTATGATCTACCAAAACCATCCAAAAACTGGCAATATTGTGTATTTGGACCCAAAAAACTTTGGACTCGACTTGCTCTGCCTATTAAACTGTATACCCAAAACACACCTTTGGACCTTTTTTTCTCACTCAGCCACTATTCACCTTATTTTTCCTCCTGCCCCACTATCTGTTCCATAATGGATCTAGGCTTTTTAAGATATCCTGGCCAATTTACTAAAAAAGACCTATATCAACTAACTAATTGGACCAACCATTCAATCAAAAAAGCCAGCCACATAATTGCCATCTCCAAATTCACCAAAAGACAAATTATAAAAAAATATAACATCCAAACAGAAAAAATTACCGTTGCTTATCCGGGCGTTTCCACTCCCATATCTACCACCGCCAAACAAAGCAGGCTAATCCTATCAAAATTTAAAATTCAAAAACCCTATCTTCTTCATTTTGGCACTCTTAAACCTTCCAAAAACATTCCATTTTTAATCAAATCATTCTCAAAGAAAAATTCTCCTTCTCTTCAACTCGTTATTGCCGGTAAAAAAGGCTGGCTTTTTAACAATATTTTTTCCACCGTCAAAAAATTAAACCTCGCAAACAAGCAAACGCGCAGTCCGCCTTTGGTGGAACAAATAATTTTTACAGATTACATCACAGAAAAACAAAAATGGGTTTTGCTAAAAAACGCCAAAGCCCTAGTTATTCCCAGTACTTACGAAGGCTTTGGTATTATTGCCATCGAAGCCCAAAAACTGGGTACTCCGGTTTTGGCTAGTAATATTTCTATACTAAAAGAAGTTCTTGGTAATTCTGCTATTTTTTTTAATCCAAGAAAACAAGATGAGCTGGTCAACGCCATACGCCAAATCATTAATCCCAAAATTCACCAAAAATATTCCAAACTGGGACAAAAAAACTCAAAAAATTTTACTTGGTCAATCGCCGCCAAACGAATAATTCAGGTATTTAATTCAATCGAAATCAAAAAATAGCCAAAATCCATAAAAACAACTTTAATTAATTCATACAATCTTACATCGGCAAACTTATCGACTGGGTCAAAAAAAGATTTTAAACCAAAACCACACACCGCTCTTAATCTGGAAAAACTAAAATATCAGTAGTGCCTTCCATGGGAACACCACCACGAGCAATTAAAACCCCCCTGACAGGCAATTTAGTCTTCAAACTAACACGTAAATATTTCCCATCTGGCCTAGCTCCTCTAAAATAGGTCCTATTTTCCACATCCAAAACTCTCAATTTTCCCAACCCAATCACTAAGCACTCAACACACTTAGTTGTACCCATATAAACAATTATATCATCAGTGGCATAAAAACTCAAAAACAACTATAATTAACCCATGCAATCTTATATTGGCAAACCAGTCACTTTTCAAAACCTTATCCCAAAAGCCACCAATCGCATTCTTACCATTCTTTCCGAATTCTGGCTGTTGATTTTAAAAATAATCGGACACATTCCTTCCCACACCATCCGCAAATTCTTCTACATCATCTCCGGTATAGAACTACCTTGGAATTCCACTATTCATCTTGGTGCTAATTTTTTTAAACCATCAAAAATAAAAATAGGGCAGGGGACTATCGTAGGAAATAACGCTTTTTTGGACGGTCGTGGCCAGCTTACTATCGGCAACCATGTTGACATAGCCAGCCAGGTTTTAATCTACACTAATCAGCACAACATTCATTCAAAGAAGTTTGAAAATCAATACGGACCGGTTACTATAAAAGACTATGTTTTTATCGGCCCTCGAACCACTATTCTTCCCAATGTCACCATCGGTAAAGGGGCAATTGTAGCCGCCGGAGCAGTGGTAACAAAAAACATTCCTGATTTTGAAATCTGGGCCGGAGTCCCAGCCAAAAAAATAGGACAAAGAAAAAATAAAAACCCAAGTTACCGGCTCGGCCGACCCATGCTATTTCAGTAAAGTAATGTCAAAACTAAAAATATTGCTTTTTATTATCTTTAATTCTCTTGCTCTCTATTATCTTTTTATTCCCACTCCTGAAATTCTAGATCTTCCTAACTCACTAAAATCTGTCGAACCGGGTGATACAGTTCAAATTCCCAATGTCAAAGCTTTTTACAATGATCAAGAAAGGCAACAAATTATAGATTTTTATGTAAACACTTACCAAAAAAAACATCCCTTAAGCATAAAAATCAACCACCGCCCCGAAAAAGCCAAAGAAATTATAAAAGACACAATCCAAACTTATTACTTAGAAGAAATCATTATCCCTTTTAAAGAATCTTTATATATAAATGGTTTTGAATGGGAAAAAGACGTATTTACCATACCGGAAAAAAGAGCTAAAAACAGATTAATGGTGGGAAAACAGGAATTCAAAACCAAGATTACTCTCCGCCATTTTCCTACTAATCCTATCAATAGACTAATCGTCTTTTTATCTCTCGAAACCTTTTTATTTTTCGCTTTCCACACTTACAAATCTATATTTTCAAAAAAACAAACACCCACGTCATCCTGATCACCCGCAGGGGGAGAAGGATCCCATTGAGATTCTTCACTTCGTTCAGAATGACGAACAAAACATTGAATATGAATCCCGTTTTATCCATCATCGTTATTTCCTACAATACCAGTAAAATTACCATTGATTGCCTTAGATCAATTTTAAAAGACAAAGGCCTGGAATTTAATCTAAAAAACAAGCGAACGCGTAGTCCGCCTGTGGAGGATGATCACAAAACCCCTACCGAAATAATAGTTATTGACAACGCCTCAAAAGACGATTCAGTTTCCGCTATCAAAAAATTTTTTACACAACGTCATCCTGATCACCCGCAGGGGGAGAAGGATCCCCTTGAGATTCTTCGCTCTGCTCAGAATGACGTTCCTAACTTTACAATCATTAAAAACAATCGAAATATAGGTTTTGCCCGTGCCAATAATCAAGGAATCAAACTAGCCAAGGGTAACTATGTTCTTTTTCTCAACTCCGATACTCTAATTCTTCATTCGGCCATCAGCCAATCTTTAAACTGGCTCTCAGCTCATCCGGAAGCTTCCATCTGTACGGCCCAATTACTAAACAAGGATAAATCCATTCAAGCTTCCGGAGGTTTCTTTCCCAATCTTTTAAACACTCTAGCCTGGTCCATCGGACTTGATGATTTGCCATTAATAAATAAACTCATCCCCCCAATTCACCCTCACACTCCTCAATTTTATACTCACGATAATTTTTATAAAAAAGACCATCAACAGGACTGGGTTACCGCTGCTTTTATGCTTATTAGAAAATCAACCATAAACCAAACAAAAGGTTTTGATAAAAATTATTTCATGTATGCCGAAGAACTGGAATGGTGCTATCGTATAAAAAAATCTGACCCCAAAACTCAAATCTGGTATTTAATCGGCCCTCAAATAATTCACCTGGGTGGCGCCTCGGCCACTCACCACCAGAATAAACTAATCAACGAATACAAGGGTATCCTAGCATTTTTTAAAAAACACAAATCCATACTTCAATACAAAACTGCCAAACTATTTATTAAAACGGGAATTCTTTTACGCAGTATAATAAAACCTAACTATCGCAACTTATGTTCAAAAATATAACAAAAAAGTTCAATATCTTAAGGCCAGTCTTAGCCATCCTTATCCTCTTTATCCCTCTTTATCCTAAATTTCCACTATCTACAGTCAAAAATACATATGTTGCCATTCGCCTCGACGACATTATTATCTCTGTTTCTATACTAATCTGGGCAATCTTACAAATTAAAAAAAGATTACCCGTTTTTAAAAACCCACTTTTTAAACTATTTTTAATTTACTTTGCTGGTATTTTTCTTTCTACTCTTCATGCCATATTAATTCTAAAAACCACTCCTGTTAATTTGCTGATTCTTCACTTTCTTCGCCGTATCGAATATATGCTTGTTGCTTTTGTAGCCATAGACGCTGTTCAGTCTAAAAAAGATCTGAAATATCCCTTCTTTTTCTTGATAATAGCTTCCATATTTGTGGCTCTTTATGGTTATGGCCAAAAATATTTCAACTGGCCCATCATTTCAACCATGAATGAGGAATTTTCCAAAGGCTATATCTTAAATTTAACCAAGTGGTCAAGAATCAGTGCTGCTTTTGCCGGCCACTACGATTTAGCCGCCTTTCTTAGTGTGATTCTTGTTTTAATCCTTGGAATAACTCTCAAATCAAAAAAAAGCTTATTAAAAATCCCAATTCTAATAATCTGGTTAATTTTATTTCAATTGCTTGTTTTTACCGTCTCCCGCATTTCAATTTTTGCTTTTTGGGGAGGAGCTATATTTATGCTTCTGTTTATCAAAAAAAAGATCTGGATTATTCCTGTTTCTCTTTTGGTTATTTTAAATTTATTTAAATCCGACCAACTAAATGACCGCCTTGTTGCCACTATTCAAACACTCAAGCCAAAGCCAACAGTAACGGTAATCCTTCCATCCCCGTCACCACAACCAACACTAAAACTCAAAATTTCCCCAATCCCAACACCAAAGTCAAAAACCACCCCCATTCCCACAATTTTTAGACATCCAACACCACCAGAATATCCGGAAGTTGATATTGATGCCGGAGTCTCCCGCTCCGGAGAAATCAGATTTAACGTTGAGTGGCCCCGCGCCCTTAATGCTTTTTACAAAAACCCATTACTTGGCACCGGCCTCGGTTCAATCACACTGGCCACCGACAATGATTATCTAAGACTCCTGGGCGAATCGGGTATTTTTGGTTTTTTGTCATTCTTTATCATTCTCTTTTGGTTCTTCATTCACTCTCTAAAGAAAAACCAAAATTATCTTATTTACATATTTTTAGCCTGTCTTTTGACCACTTTGGCCAACGCTATTTTTATTGATGTTTTTGAAGCCTCCAAAACCGCTTATCTTTTTTGGATTATGATAGGAATCTATTACAAAATTTTAAAATTTTACAGTCGTCATCCTGATCACCCGCAGGGGGAGAAGAATCTAGGCACAAAGTGCCGTATTATAAACGCTAACGCTAGATCCTTCACTCACGTTCAGGATGACGAATAAAACAAACATAACACCTGTCATCCTGAGCGAATCCGCCAACTGGCGGAGAAGTCGAAGGATCCCATGCCTACCGACAGGCAGGTCTCGCGAATGCGAGGTCTCCGACAAAGTCGGAATTCTGAAACAATTTCAGAGATTCCTCGATTCACTTCGTTCACTCGGAATGACGAATAAAACAAATTTATAACCCCAAAAAATGAAAACATATCAAAAACTTTTATTAATATTCTCAATTACTCTGGGTTTTTTAGTCCGTCTTTATAAAATAAATTCCCCAGTTGCCGATTGGCATTCACATAGACAAGCGGATACCGCTTCAGTCACAAAAAATCTTACTTATAAAACCGGCACTTTTTTTATCCCCACTTATCACGATATCTCAAATATCCAATCAAATCTCGATAATCCCAACGGTTACCGCATGGTTGAATTGCCAATCTATAATATTATTTGCGCTAATCTCCATCAAATCTTAAAATCAATCTCCCCACAATTCACCATCGAAATCAGTTCCCGTCTTGTCTCAATTCTTTTCTCAATCCTGACCTCTTATATTCTGTTTCTTTTTGTCAAAAAATATTCAAGCCAATTCTGGCCGGCTTTTCTTTCGCTGTTAGTTTTTCTTTTTTTACCGTTTAACATTTACTACTCTCGAACCATATTACCAGAACCAACGGCTATTTTTTTTATGCTTTTCTCGCTCTATCTTTTTGAAAAAAATCTAATCATTTCAGGCCTGGCATTAAGCATTGCCATTTTAATAAAACCATTCACCATTATTGTAGCTTTCCCAATTTTATTGGTTCTCGGACTAAAAAAATATAAAAGCAAATTAAACAAGAAAACTATTTTTCACTTTCTTGTATTTACTCTTATATCTTTAATTCCATTTCTATTGTGGCAAAAATGGATTCAAAATTTTCCCCAAGGCATCCCTTACAACAAATGGCTTTTTATCAAACAAAGAAAATTTTTGAGCGAAAACAACTGGAAACCCAATCCAGAGTCCGGCTTCGTAGAATCTCTTATTCCTTTTAAACCATACTGGTTCCGCTGGTTATTTACAGAAAGACTTGCCAAACTCATTCTGGGAACTTTTGGCATCATACCGTTTTTTTTGGGCCTTATTTACAAAAAAAGACATATTCAAAAAATCAGTTTTGCTGCACTTTTTGGAATTTGTCTTTATTTCATCATAATCGCCGGTGGCAACATTCAGCATGATTATTATCAATTCCTCATATCTCCCTTAATCTCATTAATCGTCGGACTTGGTCTTTTTTATATCGCAAACTACACTTTTAAAAACAAACTTGTCGCTATATCTTCCGCTCTACTCCTGTTTACAATATCCATTTTTACTTCACATTATCAAACCAAAGAATATTACAAAATTAACAATCAAGTAATTCTAGAAGCTGGCCAAAAAGCCAACCAAACCCTACCTCAAGACGCCCTAGTAATCGCTCCCTATACCGGCGATACGGCCTTTCTTTATCAAACTAATCGCTCCGGCTGGCCTACTGAAATATATGATGTTAAAAATATAACAACCCAGCATCCACATAACCCTGTTTATCTTGTCTCGGTCAATTTTGACGACTACACTAATCAAATGATGAAACTTTATCCCACTATCTACCAAACCGACAAATTTATTATTTTAGAAATATATAGTCCATGAAACCCCGTATTTTAATGATCACTCCTTATCTTCCTTGTCACTCTCAAGCCGGTGGCCAAACTCGTTCCTTCTACCTAATCAAACACTTATCAAAAAATAATTTAATTACCTTGGTTTGCTTCACTCGCGACAAAACCGGCCTAAACGAACTCAAAAAATATTGCCAAAAAGTTATCATAGTCAAAAGAGGCAAAACATGGGATCTAAAAAAAATCATCCGTACCGGATTTAGTCTCTACCCATTTTTGGTCAGTAATTACCTTAATAAAAATTTACAAAAGAAAATCAAACAAGAATTAAACGATAACAAATACGATCTAATCCACAG
This sequence comes from Patescibacteria group bacterium, assembly GCA_018902845.1. Lineage (GTDB taxonomy): Bacteria > Patescibacteriota > Microgenomatia > UBA12405 > UBA12405 > JAHIPV01. The sequence goes on along the minus strand of JAHIPV010000020.1, from coordinate 10,029 downwards.
TGAATGTTTTTACTTGATGCCAAATATCCCTAAAACCAAAATACCAACAATCCTGGTCGACCAAACAATTGAATACGCGGTTTATCAGCATTTTGTTGAATCACTTTCAGGGATAAATTCACTTCTTAAACCTCTCCTCTGGATCGATGTTCTAAAACTTAAATTTTGGGAAACATATTACTGGAAAAATACCCATACTATTGCAGCCGTATCAAAAGAGGACCAGCAACTCATGGCCAAACTCTCTGGCCGAAACGACATAAAACTGGTAAACAACGGCGTTAGTGAATCCTACTTTGATTACAAAAAGAGGATCAGAAAAACCAAATATCCCTCTATACTTTTTGGTGTTTCCAATATGAAATGGATGCAAAACAAAGAAGCGGCTCAATTACTGCTAGACGAAATTTGGCCCAAAATCAAAAAACAATTGCCTCAAACAAAACTTTTTATTATTGGTCGCCATGCTCCCCAAGCCTTTGCCAATTACAAAAACAAAAACATCATAATTAAAGAAGCCGACGAAAACGGCAAAAAACACGATCCTCAATTTTATTATCAACAATCATGGATATTATTGGCTCCCATAAAAAGCGGTGGGGGATCACGCACAAAATTTTTTGAGGCCATGGCCAGCAAACTACCAATAATTACCACCAAGCACGGCATGGAAGGAATCTCTGCCCAAAACAATATCCATGCTATCGTTTGCCAATACGACAAATTAACTCAAGAATCTATAAAACTTCTTAAAAACAAAAAAAGGAGACAAAAAATTGGATCCTTTGCCCACGACCTTACAAAAAAAGAATACTCCTGGGCAAAAAGCGCCAACCAGTTAAACCAAATTTATAAACAAATCACCAAACCAAAAACATGCGTAACAAAGTGAAGTCGCCCAAAGGGGGAAAACCTAAAACTCCAATTTTATCCATAATAATCCTTAACTACAACTCCAAAGATTATCTTTTTCAATGCCTAAAAAGCATCCATAAATCCATTCTCACCGATCCCATCGAAATCATCATCGTCGACAACGCCTCCACTGACAATTCTTTTTCTGTCGTAGGGGCGACCCTTGCGGTCGCCCGCAAAAACAAACAAATTATCCGCACTAAAATTATTCGCAACAAGCGAAACTTTGGTTTCTCAGCCGGCAATAATCTCGGTCTAAAAAAAACCAACCCCAAATCCAAATACGTCTTATTTCTTAATCCCGACACCAAAGTAAAACCAAACACTATACAAAAAATCATTAACTTTCTTAAAAAAAATCCAAAAGTCGATGCCGCCACTTGTAAAATAATTCTAGCCAAAACCAACCAGCTCCAACCCGAATGCCATCGCGGTTTTCCCACACCATGGCCATCTTTCTGTTATTTTACAGGTCTTTCAAAACTATTTCCCAAATCCAAAATCTTCTCCGGTTATTTCCTAGGCCATCTTAACAAAAACAAAACTCACCCCATCGAAGCTTGTGTTGGCGCTTTTTTAATAGTTAAACGAGAAATAGGGGATAGAATCAATTGGTGGAACGAAAAATATTTTATGTATGGTGAAGATCTGGATTTTTGCTATAAATTAAAAAAACACAATTTTTCTCTTTATTACTACCCTCATTGCCAAATCATTCACTATCAAGGCATCTCCTCGGGAATAAAAAACCAAACCAAAAAACTGACTAAAGCCTCTCGCCAAACCCGCCTCCGCTCCGCCAAAGCCTCCACTCAAGCCATGCGTCTTTTTTATCAAAAAAATTATTTCAATAATTACAATACCATCACCCGCTTTATGGTAAACTTCGGCATTAGCATTCTACAAACCCTCCGCACCCTCAAAGCCAAATATTTATAATTCCGACGGGATTGCCACGTCTCCGCCAACTGGCGGATCCTCGCAATGACAATAAATTTTGTTTAAAATTTAATTATTATTTATGCAACATATAGTCATCGACGCCAGACTTTACGGCACCAAACACACCGGCATTGGCCGTTATACCAAAAACCTACTAATTCATCTGACCAAACTGCCTGATTGCAAAAAATACCGTTTCACTCTAATAATCCACCAAAATCAACAAAAAGAAATTAAAAAAGATCTAAAAAACAATTTCAATCTAATAACAACAAGTATTCCCCACTATTCATTTGCAGAACAACTCAAACTTCCAGTTTTACTCTATAAACTAAAACCGGATCTGGTCCACTTTACCCACTTTAATAAACCAATATTTTATTTTGGCAAATCAGTTGTTACTATCCACGACTTAATCAAACACTTTTCCAAAGGCAAAAACACCACCACCAGAAATCCATTTCTTTATTGGCCCAAATATCTAGCCTACCTGTTAATCACAAACATGAATATAAAAAGCAATTTCATCATTGTCCCCAGCAATTTCTGGCGTCGGTATCTAATCAAAAATTTCAAAATTTCCTCATCAAAAATTATCACCACCCACGAAGCCATCGACCCAAACTTCACTGCTGTCATCCCGAGCGTAGTCGAGGGATCCCGTCGGAATCAAAATTATGCTATCTACACCGGTAACCTTTATCCTCACAAAAACATCAAAATAATCTTTCAAGCCCTCACCAAACTTCCAAATTTAAAACTCAAAATAATTTCTACCAAAAACATTTTTACTAAACGTGCCCAAAAACTGACTCAAAAACTAAACATATCAAAACAAGTCCAATTTTTGGGCCACATAAGTGATTCCAAATTCAAAAAAATATATCAAAATGCTCTATGTTTAATCCATCCATCTTTTATGGAAGGTTTCAGCCTTACCGGCCTAGAGGCCATGGCTTTATCTTGTCCTGTAATTTCCAGCAACTCCTCCTGCTTACCCGAAATCTATCAAAATTCTGTTTTATATTTCAATCCCAACAAAACCAATCAATTAATCACTCAAATAAAAAAACTCCAATCATCTCCCCGGCTTCGCCAGCAACTTATCAACAGGGGACACAAACAAATAACCAAATACTCCTGGGACCAATGCGCCCACCAAACCCTAAATTTTTATACCAAAATCTTAGGATAAATCATCCCACCACCATCAATCTTCAACCATTCCTACCTAATTTGCATCATTCAAACGAAATCTCCTTTCATACCAATCATCATCACGTTTAACACCAATACCAAAATATGTTCTATTAGGCATATCTGCAATCCTTCCATAAAGCTTCTGAGTAATTTCTCCATTGGAATCATACTTAGAAAGTTCAAGAGATCTACTATTTACACCACTTTCTCTTTCGTCCACAAAAACCCCTCTCCAAAAAAAACCGCCGCTCAATTCCTCACTAATTACATTCTCCAAACCAAAGGCACCCCAACATTCCACCAAATCTAACTCTTCCAAAAATCCAGAAGCATTCAACTGCAAGAAATCAGGAACAAGCTCAAACTCAGCATAAGAAAAATCATTTAAAAAAATTTCCCCTTCCTCAATTTCAGAAAGTTCTGCAAATTTACTCAACATTCCTCTAATTTCCTTCGTCTTACTTTTTAACAATCTGTCACCAAACTTTAACCGCTTATCTCCCTCTCTGTTCACAACAACCGGAATTTTTCTTTTTTCTCCACCCATATCACTTAGTATGTCCTATTTCCTTCCCAGTTTACAACAATACACCCAAACCTTAATACACCCAAAAACTTCGTAGGGACAGCCCTCTGTGGCTGTCCGCTTGCAAAAATTAAGCCCCAGCCGAATTCAAATTACATCTTCCATTCCTCAAACACTCAATCGCCACACCAGCCAAAATCGCCAACGACCATTTAACCTCAAAAAAATAATTTAGCAAAACACTCACAACCGCCACCCGCCCCACACTGCAAACCACACTCTCTTTACCCTCTTTTGATCCAGACATATTAAAATATATCATTAATGGTTTGAAAATTGAAAATTGCGAAGCAAAGCGAAGTCACCCGAAGGGGGAAAAATTGAAAATTTAAAAATTGCTCTTTTTTACGACTGGCTCAATCAATGGGGCGGAGCCGAAAGACTTTTGTTAGATATTATAAAAATTTTTCCCAATTCACCCCTTTTTACCTCAGTTTACGATTCCGACAAAACCAGTTGGCTACCAAAAGACACCAAAATCATCCCATCCTGCTTAAACAAATTCAAAATTTTTTCAAAAAATTCGCCTCTTTCACTTCTACTTCAGCCAATTGCCCTAGAACAGTTTGATTTTTCTAATTTTGACATTGTCATCTCTCTTTCCGGCATGCAGGGAAAATGCTTAATAACCCAACCCCAAACTCTTCACATAAACTACTGCCTTACACCCAACCGCTACCTTTATCAAAAAAATTTACCCCTAAATAATTTTTACAAAAAAATAGACCATATCTATTCTCAACGCCCCGATTATTACTTAACCACATCTAAGGCAGTCCAAAAACGTATCACTAAACATTTCAATCGCAACTCAACTGTTATATATCCTGGGATCAATCTTTCTTTATTCAAGCCCACAAAACACCACCTCAACCGCAATCTCTGTCATTCCGAGCGAAGTCGAGGAATCTCCCAACCTCTCAACTATTCAATTAATCAGAGGTCAAGAGATCCCTCCACTTCGGTCGGGATGACAAATAAACCTTATTTCTTAATTGTCTCCCGTCTTGTCAAGCACAAAAAAATTGACATAGTCATAAAAGCTTGCCAACAACTAAATGTTTCCCTAAAAATCGTTGGTACCGGCCGTCATCAAAATTATTACAAAAAACAAGCCAACAAAGATACCCGATTTCTTGGACTTGTATCTGACAAAAAACTCATCTATCTCTACCAAAACGCCACTGCCCTCATTTGCCCTCAACTTGAAGATTTTGGCCTTACCCCTCTCGAAGCCCAAGCCTGCGGCACTCCGGTTATCGCCTTTAACAAGGGCGGATTCAAAGAAACCATTGTCCCTAATAAAACCGGCATTTTATTTAATCATCAAAACACTTCATCTCTTGTTTCTGCCATTCACAAATTCCAACCAACCAGACTAAATCCCAAAAACTGTACTAAAAATGCCAAAAATTTCTCCCAACACCGTTTCATGCTAAACTTTAAAAAAGAAGTTATCACTCTATGGCAAAAACACAAAAAAACCCACACCACTATATAACTATTTTATGCGGAGGTACCGGCCCTCGTCTCTGGCCACTTTCGCGGGCTTCTCATCCCAAACAATTTTTAAAACTTTTTGGCAAAACCTCGTTACTTCGACAAACGCTTCAAAGATCACAAAAAATAGTCCCCAATAAAAATATTTTTATCACTACCAACAAAAAATATTTATCCCTTATCAAAAAAGAACTGCCAAAAAGTATCCCTGTAAAAAATATATTGGCAGAACCGCAAAAAAAGAACACTCTTATGGCCATGCTTTTTACCTCTTTTAGGATAAAACAACTTGACCCAAATGCAGTCATAACCTTTTTTCCTTCAGATCATTTTATTGACAAAATCGACAAATTCGTTAAAAACATCAAAGAATGTGCCCAAATTGCAATTGACTCAAACTCGATAGTAATCATCGGTATAAAACCAACCCGACCGGATCCATCTTACGGTTACGTTATTACAAAAAAATTCTTCTCAGAAAAAGTTAAGCCCGTTAACTCATTTATTGAAAAACCGGACCCTGTCAAAGCCCAAAAATTAATAAAAAAGAAAAATACATACTGGAACTCCGGCATTTACACCTTTACCCCAAAAACACTTTTTGAAGAAATAGAAAAATACCAACCACAATATTCTTTTAATCTAATCAAAGTTGACGTCGACAAAGCCTACAAACAATGTCCCAAACTATCAATTGATGTTGGTATCTCACAAAATTCAAAAAAACTGAAATTGATACCAGCTGATTTTGCCTGGAGTGACATTGGCGAATGGGAAACAATTTTTAATCAATCAATAAAAGACAAAGAAGACAACGCCAAACTAGACAAAGATACCACTTTCCTTACCATTGATTCACAAGGTTGTCTTTTAAAAAGTGACAAAAACAAATTAATCGGACTGGTAGGAATAAAAGACATAGCCGTCATAGACACCAAAGACGCATTGCTTATTTGTGATCTAAAAAAAGCTCTCAATGTCCGCGATTTGGTTGGAAAAATCGTCTCTACCAAAAAAACAATCAACTACTTCTTGAATAAAAAATGAAAAACAAAATCCGTTCAAGAAAAATTTTCTACCAACAACGAGTTTTTTTATTTAGAATCTTTAAAAGATTTCTCGATATTTTTGGATCAATCTTTTTGCTCATCCTATTTCTACCACTTCTCATTCCCATCATAATTTTAATAAAATTTTATTCCCCTGGTCCTATTTTTTTTCTTCAAAAAAGAGTAGGCAAAAAATCAAAAGAATTCCTGATGTACAAATTTCGAACCATGTACACCGGTGATAACGACAACAGGTTAAAACAATATCCAAAACTTTGGGAAAAATATAAAAAGCTAGACTGGAAATTACCTCTCCATGAGGATCCCAGAGTTACTCCGGTCGGTAAATTTTTAAGAACCTTAAGTCTTGACGAATTTCCCCAACTTATCAATATACTCAAAGATGAAATGTCTCTAGTTGGACCCCGAGCTTACAGAGAAAAAGAACTGCAGGAATATACTTCAAAATATCCAGAGACTAAAAAATTTATAAAAATCATAAGATCAACCAAACCGGGACTAACCGGCCTCTGGCAAACATCCGGTCGTAATCAACTTTCATTTAAGCAAAGGGCCAAAATGGATGCCAAATACATAAAGAACAGATCTTTTAGACAAGAAGTCTTTATAATACTAAAAACCCCATTTGTTATGCTTTCCCGATGGTAACTGGAAAATAAAACCTTACTAATATAAACTCTTTACTATGGATATTCCTAATCTAAACTCAAGCGATTCAATCAGCCCTACAAAAAATAACAAAAAAAAATTCTCTCAGTTCCTGCAAAAACTTAAATCCCTCAAGAGTAACAAAATTTTTCTAACCAGCCTATCAGTCTTTTTTGGTATATTTTTTACCATTCTTATTTTCTTGCTTTTTTTTGCTTATTTACCGGGAAAAAAGCTCTATGCTCAAATTCAATCGGTTAAATCAAAACAAGAATTTTTTAAACAACTAATTTCCAGCAAAGATCTTGGAAAAATTAAAAACGAACTGGATAATCTAAAAACTGACCTAGAAAATATAAATTCAAGTTACAAAAAATTAAAAACCTTTGGGGCTCTGCCTATAGTCAACAAATATTACAAAGATGGCAATGAATTATTAAAAATAGCCGGAAAAGGAATAGAAACAGGAAAAATCCTGGCAGAATCAATCGAACCATATCAAGATTTTTTAGGATTTAAGGGGGAAAGTACCGACTCGGCCAAAACTACCGAAGATAGAATTACCTTTTTGGTTGATTCCATAGAAGGCATAATTCCCAACCTTGATCAAATCGAAAAAAATCTTGATTCGATAAAACAATCGCTAGATAAAATCGATCCAAGTAGATACCCCGATGAATTTAAAGGCATAAAACTCAAGTCACTAATTTCAAAAAATCAACAAAATATCGACGAAATTCACCAACTGGTAAAAGACGGCAGACCAATTCTAGAAAAAATTTCATGGCTTCTTGGCAAAGATTCACCAAGAAATTATTTTCTTCTCTTTCAAAACGACGCTGAGCTTAGACCAAGCGGTGGTTTTTGGACAGCTTACGGCATCCTGGAAGTAGACAATGGAAAAATTACACCCAAAGTCTCAAGCGATATTTATAGCCTAGATGCCAAATTCCAAAGTACTATTCCGGCTCCCAGACCAATTAAGGACTATCATATCAATGTTCCGTATTGGAACTTAAGAGATATGAACATTTCGCCGGACTTCCCCACAGACGTAGAATTATTTTTAAAACACTATTCAGAAATTAGTAAAGAAAAATTCGATGCCGTAATTGCCATCGATACACAAGTTCTGGTTGATTTTGTTAAAGTGCTTGGCAGAGTCGGAGTACCAGGCTGGGGAAATTTCACCCCGGATCCAGACGACCGCTGTGACGGTTGTCCCCAAATCATTTATCAACTCGAATACATTGCCGGAAAACCAAGAAATTACCTGGAAACTGACAGAAAAGGTTTTTTGGGTCCATTGATGCACTCGCTTCTGGCCAACGCCATGGGTTCTCCCAAAGAAAAAATAGCCCCTCTGGCTCAGGCCATGCTAAACGATATCCACCAAAAACATATTCTATTTTATTTCCTTGACGAAAACATCCAAAAGGCGGCTCAGTCAGCCAATATTGCAGGAAAAATTAGTGACGTAAACGAAAATACCGATTACATTCATCTTAACGATTCCAACATGGCTTCAGCCAAAACTAATCTATTTATCGAACAAAAAATAAAACACGAAATAAACAGTAAAGACGGAAAAATAGAACACAAAATCAATATCACCTACAGCAACCCCACCAAGGCCTCCAATTGTAATCTGGAAAAAGGGGATTTGTGTCTCAATGCACCAAAATACAGAAATTGGTTTAGACTTTATACTTCCAAGGAAAGCCAACTAATAAAAATGACGGGGTCAGAAGTAGAACCTGTTGTCTATGAAGAATTAAATAAACAAGTTTTTGAAGGTTTTTATGGCGACAGATACCCACTTTATGCCGAGTCAAGCAACATTGTAAACATTCAATACACATCTTCAATCACTCCTTCGTCAGACTACCAATTATTTTTACAAAAACAACCGGGTACCAAGGCAATTCCTTATCAGCTTATAATCAATGGCCAAAAACAAGACGAATTTGATTGGATCGCCGACAAAACCATCAAACTCCCACTATAATAAACCTGTGTCCCGCTATTTCACCACCTTAGCCCTAGTCATCAAAAAACATACCCTCAAAGAATCAGATCTCCTTGTAACTCTATTAACCCCTCAGCACGGCAAAATAGTAGCCCTAGCCAAAGGAGCCAGAAGTATAAAAAGCCGTCGTCTTTCATCTTTGCAACTCGGAAATACCATCAAGGTCCAAATTTACAACAAAAATAACTACCGCTGGCTTTCAGAATCTCAAACCATAAGATCTTTTTTAAAAGATCCAAAAACTCTCATCCAATCAAACCTTCTCTTTTATTTTTTAGAAATTTTAAATCAACTGATAGCCGAAAACCAACAACTAGACAACATCTACCAAATCAGCCAAAACATAATCAAATCAATTCAAAATAATTCTTTTAACAAATTCGTCAAATACGAAATCGACTTCATAAATACGTTAGGTTTTGGTCTACCAAAAGAAATCACAATATCATATCAATCCAAAAACTACCGCCAGTGCCAGCAAGCCATAAAATCTTTTTTGGAATCTATCATCCAAAAACCCCTCACCAGTAACAAATTGTTTAATTAACACACTGTCATGTTTCTCAAACGCAAACCAATTCGTTTAAAAAATTACAATTACTCTCTTCCTTCATACTACTACATTACTGTTTGTACTCAAAAACACAGATGTTTTTTTACAGAATATAAATCATTAAAAAATATCGTTAAAAAAGAATGGGAACTAATTCCAAAACAATTTACAAATACAAAACTGGATGAATTTGTAGTTATGCCAAATCATTTACACGGAATCATTATTATAAAACCCAACCATCGGGCGACCGCAAGGGTCGCCCCTACATTAGGCAATATTATTGGATCATTCAAATCCCGATCTACAAATAAGTGGTTAAAATACATTGAAAAACACAAAATTAACACCATTGGTAAAATCTGGCAACGCAACTATTATGAACACATCATTCGCAATAAAACCAGTCTAAAAATAATCAAACAATATATTCAAGAAAACCCACTCAAATGGAAACACGATAAATTAAATCCTCACCACATCCGTAGGGGCGACCCTTGCGGTCGCCCGATCCAATGGTAACACCCCAATCCAATCGTAATATCCTCACCACATCCGTAGGGGCGACCCTTGCGGTCGCCCGATC
>JAHIPV010000003.1 GCA_018902845.1 Patescibacteria group bacterium | reverse complement strand
GGTACTGCTTTAGTTATCCGTACTGAACAAAATAGGGTTACACAAAAAATCTATCAGCTTCTTGGTCTATCTTTAAAAACAGGAACTTATCCACATAGTTGTTCTAAACCCCAAAAAGGTGTCCTTTTGTGAAAGTCAGGACAATATTGACGCAACTGATCCAGTTGCAAGTGAATTTGTTGGTACTGATTTTGATGACATAAAGTCCGTGCGACAGTTTACAAAGTCAGATACAAACCTATGTGTGGGTACGCAAAGCATGCCTATTGCCATGAGGAGACTTGAACTTATACAAGATAGCTCTATTGTAGTAAGAAGCCAAGTAAGACAAGCTGAAAGGGAAGCACGAGGTGCCATAGAAAAATTCCTTGTGGAATTGGTTTTAGATGACAAAAATAAAACCTAATTCTTTCTCTCCTCCAACGGCAATTTCTTTGCCAGCCATTCCGAAGCTTTATCAATAAACCTAGGCGAAATCTCAATCAAGGGCAGTCTTTTTACTACAATTTTCTTTATCTTTTCTTCGTTCTTTTTGTCAATAATCAAACAAAATTCTCGGGGAAATCTTAAATTTGTTTCAAAAAACAACGCCTCGCAGTCCAAACTCTTTCCAAACCAAAATCTATGTAAATCTGTCCAAGGATAAAACAATTCTCCAAAATAAACCCCTCGATTTGTTAATTTATTTTTTGTATTTTTTGGCTCAACAGTAGAAAGAACATAATACAAAAAAAGCACCGCTCCCAGAGCTACAACTAGAAAAAATTCTTTAGCAAAAAACAATATTACCGAAACCAATCCAAGGATTGCTATTGAAGTAATCCAAAAATCTTTATCCTTTTTCTTAAAAGCTCGCTCGCTAGCTTCCCAGGCAAACAACTCTTTTTCTTCGTTAAGATCAGTCAATTCTCTATCTCTAAAAGTCTCTTTTTTATTCTTTTTCGTCATCTATATTAATAGTATCAGAAAAATAAAAACAAGTTTTGGTATACTTTGAAGCAAATAAGCAATTTTTTATTTTTCGTCATCCTGAGTGAGTTTTACGACCGAAGGATCTAGCGAAGCGTTTATTAATTTGTTTGGGATTTTTTTAATCCGCCTTTGGAGGAAGATATTAAAATTTAAGGCTTATTTTTTGGAAGGTTGCGGCGAATGGTAAGCCACAGGTTTGCTAAACCTGCGTCCGAAAGGGCATGTGGGTTCGACTCCCACACCTTCCGCCTGAACGTCAAAGTTCTATGCGACCCTCTGTGCTACTAGACATTTTTTCCAAATTATTCAATTATTTATTATATAATTAATCATAAAACTACCCATAAAACCAATAAAACAAGGAGAGCCACGGGAATGCTCGATGACATGTCTGAAAATGATCCTAGACCATTACGGAGTGGAAAGTCGCATTGGGGAAATTAATCAATCAGTCTGGAAAGCAATTGATGGCAGTTCTTTTAATACTGAAATTGCCCAATTTGCTAAGTTAAAAGGGTTGTTGGTAGATTGCTTTGGATATCACTTATCAATCATTGACCCTCAAGATAGTAAACTTTCTGCCAAAGATTTGACGAAGAAACTCGAGATCGAAGCTAATAATCCTCTGTTTAATCGAGACTTTGTTCCCCTGGTCAACAGTTTGATCTCGGCCATTAAAAATGGTGTCAATTATCATATCTCCAAGCCGAGTTTGGAAACTATTAAAGAATATCTAGAAAAGAGTGTGCCACTAATTGCTTCAGTCAGTTATACTGCCTTGCATAATACTCAAGGAGATGCTTTTGACGGTCATGATATTGTGTTATCGGGCATTGAAAATGGGAAAATTGTTTACATTGATCCGGAATTTGCTACCGAAGAGTTGATTGACCCCGAAGATTTGATGTTTGCAATAATTTCTCGGCGAGCAATTGCCACCAGTGCCTATTTGATAGCTATTTCTCAATAGTTTCCATCGACTCTTTCTGACTAACCCTAAAGATTGATAAAATCAGACAGTGTTACAAGGACAGAAAGGTTCTAGACCCACACCTTCCGCCACGCAAGAACGTCAATTTTGTTTTACGAAATTATACGTTCAACGTGGCTGAGACGTAAAAATCTAAAAGATTTTGGCTTAAGTAAAGAAAAGTGTGCTTTTTTCGAATAGTTTTGCTCATAGATTTGGCTAAAAGTTTAGATTACAATTTTCGGATGAAAAAAAATCAGTCCTTTCTTCTCGCATTATCGGTTGTTTGTTTTGTAATGGCCGT
>JAHIPV010000023.1 GCA_018902845.1 Patescibacteria group bacterium | reverse complement strand
GGAGATTGTTACCGCCAAAATTATTGTTTTCAAGATTACCATGGGTTTATGGCACCGATGGTAAATGGTTACGAAGAAAAGGAGTACTCATAAACCATAGAGATGTAACCAATAGAGAAAACATCTGGTGGTCAAATCACAAGAGTGAGTCATACGATGCTTATCATCAAGACCTGCTGAAACTATCAAGTTCGCTTGGCGATAAACATCTGCCTTTGGGAGCTATTGGTGATTGGAATGGCGGTGGAGTGGCCGGTGTGGCCGGTAATTTTGGATTTATTCCTCATCAAAGATGTTTAATTCATGTCTTAAGATCACTCAAAAGATTATTGCCTAAAAAGAGTCCAATTGAGGCCACCAGAGAGTTAAGGAATATTGCCAAAGAAATCATCTATCTTGAGGATGAAACCGATGTCTGGAGTTGGCAAACAAAGTTGATTGATTGGGAAATCAAATATGGTCAATTATTGACTGTTAAAACCATAGGTGAAAACACCAAAAAGAAATGGTGGTACACCCATGGAAACTTACGGAGAGCATGGAGGTTGTTAACTAAAGATCAAGATCCTTTCTTTGTTTACCAAAGCAATTCCAAGATCCCGAAATCAAACAATTCTCTTGAAGGAGTCAACAGTCAACTTAAACAAAAACTAGGCGACCATCGAGGCATGAAATACTCCCAACAAGTTTCTTTTGCTTTTTGGTACTTCACTTTTTCCAGAGTTAAAAATCTTTTAGATCTTAAAAAACTATGGGTCGGTTGGAAAAACCTCTATAACTCAAAAAAAGCACACTAAATTTTACTTAAACTGAAAAATTAAGAATTACGAATTAAGAGTTAAAAATGAAAACAAGAAAAACGTTTCACTAGATCCTTCGGTCTCCGCCAGTTGGCGGATCGCTCAGGATGACGAGAGGAAAGTAGAGAGGGCGAGGTTGTTGTGATAAAATTGTTGGTCTATGAAGAAGTTTGATGTGTTTGAATTAAAAAATGGAGTAAGGGGAGTGTTGGTGGATTTGCCACATTTGAATTCGGTGACCGTTGAGGTGTTTGTAAAAATTGGAGCTAAGTATGAAACGAAAGATGAGTTTGGTATTAGTCATGTACTTGAGCATATGGCTTTTAAAGGAACAAAAAAAAGAAATGCGATTGAGATTCATAGAGAGATAGATAGCAAAGGGGCGATTCATGATGCGGGGACGGGATTTGAGTGTACTTCTTACTATATTAGTACGGTAGAAAAAAATATTTTGTGGTCTTTAGAGTTTTTGTCTGATATTTTAATAAATTCAACTTTTCCCAAAAAAGAATTAAAAAAAGAGCTAGGTGTGGTAGTAGAAGAGATAAAAATGTATAAGGATAATCCGGTGATGGGATTATCCTTTGATCTAATTGAATTTTTGTATGGTGAGTCAAAGAGCGGTTGTTGGAGTATTTCTGGTTCTATAGAAGATGTATTGAGAGTGGATAGAGATAAATTATTGGCTTATCGCAAGAAATGTTTGAATGCCAAAGATGTGGTAGTGGTGGTAGCTGGGAAGATTGGTAACAAAAATGATATTAAAAAATGTATCAAAAGGTATTTTTCTGACTTAAACAGTCTTGATGTAGATGATGGTAAATTGGAGTTGATATTGAGTAAAAAGAAAGAATTGATTAAGAAAAAGAAAGTTGATCAAATACATTTTTGTTTGGGAATACCTACGATATCTAATAGAGACAAGAGGCGTTATGTGGCTAAATTAGTAGAAGTTATGCTTTGTGGTAATACATCCTCAAGAGTTTTTGAGCAGGTTAGGCAGAAAAACGGATTGGCTTATTATGTATTTCCGGTTAGTGAAATGTTAAAAGAAGGAGGGTTTATGGGAGTACAAATTGGTGTTAACTTGGCTAAGTTTGATAAAGCTTTGTTTTTGACTAAAAGAGAGTATTTGGAGTTTGCCAAGACCGTAAGCGAGTTTGAATTAAACCGAGCAAAGGATTGTCTTTTGGGTAAGAGCGAGATGAGTTTGGATAAAACTAGTTTTTGGTCTGATTTTGTGGGTCGAAAATTGCTTTTGGAGAATAAATTGGTAAGTTTGGAAAATGAATTGAAGAAGTATAAAAAAGTTAGCTTGAAAGAAGTAAAAGAATTTGCCAAAGAGTTTTTTAGAAAAGATGCTTTTCGTTTAGTGGTAGCCAAAAGTTAGTATTTTTGGTTGTAATTACATAAATTGGCAGAGTTTATTTTAACTGATAAGGTTGAAAGATTAGAGTTTTTATTGTGTCTTAGTGAACATGTTGTTCTTTGAGTTGTCGCTGAGTTTTGTGGAAAAGTATATGGTTTTTGAAAAGTTAAAAACAGATAATTGATATACTTTGTTGCTAAGAGAAAAGTGATGAAATTGAAGGAAATTTTAATGATAGGAGGTAAAATAAGTGGACGGGAAAGTTGTTGTGAAAAAATTATTGTAAAAAGAAAAAGCAAGATTAATCTGTCTATCGGCAGGTAGGTTAATGAATAAAGAAAAAAGTAAGTAAGAAGTAAGAAGAGATAAATTGATTTATGATTTACGGTTTATGATTTATGAAATAGATTAAGAGAGGGTTTTCTGATGAGAATAGATTTGCTTTAATGTAGAGAGATGTTACTTGATTATATCGAAAGAAGATTTGATTAGGGAAAAAAAGATGCGGAAATAGAGTGGAGAAAAAGCGGAGAAATAAAGTTATTAGCTTAAAAATATGCGGAGAAAATTACTTAATAATATCAAAGTAGTTGATATTGAATAATTTGGTGATTTTGCTTTGGAGTGGGATATAATAGGTGCAACCCACCGTCGCACAAGGCTATGGTGGGCAGGGCGGGGATTGGCGCAATTGGCTAGCGCGCTAGTATCGGGAGCTAGAGGTTGCAGGTTCGAATCCTGTATCCCCGACAGTATGCCCTTATAGTTTAATGGATAGAACAGTTGCCTCCTAAGCGACAGATCCAGGTTCGATTCCTGGTAGGGGTACAGAGAAATTTTAGGATGTAAAATTTCAATTTTTAATTTTTAATTTCTAATTTTTAAAAAAGAAAGCAATTTATATAATGCGATTTTGATTTCAAGGGGATTCTTCTCCCCCTGCGGGTGATCAGAATGACGCGGGCAAGGGAATTAAGAGGTAGAGTTCGGATTTCAATGAGATCCTGAAATAAATTCAGGATGACGGTAATGATTTGGTATGAGGAATAAAATAGAGTATGGAGATAGTTAGATATATAGAGTTTTAGATTGTAATATATTTGATATAGCCTTTAAGGCTGAGCGAATTGCCGAATTGGCGAGGAGATCGAATAATTGCTAATGAATTTTTTGTTTGGTTTTGGTGGTTTTATTGGATGATAAATGGTTTTGAGGAGAAAACAACGCTTCGCTAGATCCTTCGTCCAATCAATTGGACTCAGGATGACGTGGCGAGTATGATATTTTTTAGAGATCTGGATAAGTAAGGGTTTTTGTTTCATAATGGGAGTGTGAGGCAAGAATGCAAGAGTAAAAGAAAAAACAAGGTTTTAGCTAAGGACTTGCCGAGGATTGGGTCCTTGTGGGTTTTACTTGGTCCGGCTTTTGTATGGGCGGCTACGGCTCAGGGAAGCGGAGAGCTGATTTGGTGGCCTTATTTGGTGGCTAGGTATGGCAAGGCTTTTTTGTTTTTACTTTTGCCTTTTGCCTTAATACAGTTTTTTGTTAACAGAGAGATTTCTAAGTTTACGGCGGTTACAGGAAAAGGAATTTGGAGTGGTTTTTTGTCTATAGGCAAGTGGTATGTTTTACCTTTGTTTTTGCTTTGTTTTGTTAACTTTTTGTGGTTTGGAGCCTATGCGGCGGCCGGAGGATCATCTTTGTATGAGGTGTTGAAATGGCCGAGTGGGATAAGTGTGAAGACAGGATCGCTTTTGTGGGCATATGTATTGGTTATTGTGTTTTCGATAGCTTTATTGTTGTCAAAAGTTATATATAAATTTATAGAAAATGTAATGAAGATTGTGACGGTGATTACTATTACCGGATTATTATTATCTGTAATTTTGGTGGGAAAATGGGTAAATGTAGTTAGTTTTGCGGATGCTTTATTTAATCCTTTGAATTTAGGCGCGGGAGTTGATTGGGGGAATTTTGACTATTCTAAATTGATCACTGCTCTGGTTTTTGCCGGGATGGGTGGTTTTTTGAATTTGATGTATTCATATTGGATGAAAGATAAAGGAGTAGGGATGGCTAAATATTCGAAAAAGATAACTGGATTATTTTCGAAGAATGATTTATTTGTGGAAGAAGGTTTTCGACTTGAGAATAATGAGAAGAACAGAAAAAGGTGGAGGGGGTGGATGAGATATTTGAACATGGATTCAGGCTTGGCGGTAGGGATAAATGTATTAACGATCATTTTGACTTCATTTTTGTCTTTTGTTTTGCTTTGGCCGGAGAGAAATTATCCTGAGGGGTGGTCGATAACGGTGGCACAGTCAATATTTTTTGAAAGCAGTTTTGGTTCAATTGGCAGAGTTGTGTTTTTGGTGGTAGCGGCAGCTTTTTTGGTTGATACTTGGTTGGCTTTAGCAGATGGAGTGTCTAGGCAATTTGCTGATTTTACATATAGCTGGTTTGGGACAAAGCGGATAATGAAGAATGAAAGATCTTGGTATTATTTTTGGTTAGTGTTTTTGATAATTGTGTCGTTGGTGACAATGCCGTTGGCCGGACCGGGAGTGTTAATGAAATTGATTGGTGTTATTTCTGTGTTTGCTTTTGTGTTTTATATTCCGGCTTTGTGGTATTTAAATTATGTAAAATTGCCGGCAAAATATCCTGAATTTATAAAATCAGGATGGGTTTCCGGTTTAATGTTGTGGTTGGTGTGGGGGGTTTATACGGCATTGGCCGGCTGGTATTTGTATCAGATAATTAATTAAAAATTAGAAACTGGTCAAGGTTAATAGTTTAAGTAAATAAAAATATGGTTTTTAGATTGTTTTTGATGGGGATAGCTTTTGTGGGATTGTGGTTTGCTTCGGAAATGATGATTGAAGTGATATTGGTTTTGTCTAAGAAGCTAGGTTTGTCGGCCTTTGTTTTGTCTTTTTTAATTTTGGGCTTAGTTATGTCTTTGCCGGAGATTGCAGTAGGAGTGAATTCGTTGTTGTTGGGTCAACCAGAGGTGTTTGTGGGAGATGGATTAGGGTCTTCTGTTGGTATATTTCTTTTGATTATTCCTATTTTAGCAATTTTGGGTAACGGAATTATATTGACGGGAAAGTTGACAGGAGAAAAACTAGTCTTGTCTTTGCTGGTTGTTTTGGTGCCTTGTTTATTGATTTTGGATAGAGAAATAAATATATTTGACTCTCTTGTGTGTGTGTTGTCGTATTTCTTGTTGTTTATTCAAATAAAAGGAAAGCGGGAGGTTAGCAAGATGAAAGTGGAAAGCGATTGGTTATTGAAGGTAATTTTTGGAATAAGTGTAGTTTTTTTGTCAGGAAATATACTAGTAGAGCAGATAAAATATTTTTCTAATTTTTTAGGTATATCTAGCCTGTGGGCAAGTTTTTTGTTGTTGTCTTTTGGTACCAGTTTGCCAGAATTTTTTGTCATGGCCAGATCTCTTATGAAAGGGAGGAAGGAAGTAGCTTTTGGGGGTTATGTAGGATCGGCGGCGGCTAATACTTTGATTTTTGGTGTATTGAGTGGATTAAGCGGAAAATTAGTTTTTAGCAATGATGATTTTGGAGTGATATTTGTGTTTTTTGTTTTGGGGCTTTTGTTGACTTTTTTCTTTATTAGGTCTAAAGATGATATTTCAAGAAAAGAGGGGGGAGCATTATTTTTGTTGTATTTACTTTTGTTGTTTTTTAAGTTAAAGACTTGACTAACTCTTGACTAGAAGGCGCATACATTTCATACTGAAGGGATGAAAGGTTTTGATAGAAACACTAGAACTTTGATTGTGTCGTTTGTGGTAGCTATTTTTGCTTTGGTTCCTTTGAGGTTTTATGAGGAAGGAATGCGTTTAGATTTCGTGCAGGAAGCGATGATTTTGGGAGTAAAAGAAGAAGTAGTTTTGCCGGATGCAGAGTTGGCTAAGATGGATTTGTACGAGGGACTGGAAGCTCCTTATAGAGAGATTGAGAGTTTGAGTTGTCTTTCTCGTGAGATTGCCGAAGATAGAATAGGGTGGATGGTAGATATCCTGGAGAGTGAAGAATTGAGCGAGGAGGAAGTAAACGACTTGATTGAAGAGATTGAAAGAATAGAAAAAAGTGTTTGTGAGTAGCGAGTAGCGGTTTTTATCTTATTCCGATGCTGTAGAGGTTTTTGGGAGCGCCGTCGTATGCTGAAGTTAGAGTGACTATTTCCTGACCGTTGGTTAATGGGGCAATTAAACTTTGGTCAAAATTTCCTGCGAAAAGAGTAATTTGATTTGTTCGGTCATATTCAATACTTTTGATTTTGTCTTCCTGGACAAAGACAAGATTATTTGAGTTGGGGATCCAAGATATGGAGGGAATATCGGATTTATTGGCTATCTGAAAGTTGGTATCGTCTTTTATGTCATATACATAGTAGTAATCTTTTTGGATTTTGCGTTGCTGAGCTTGAGTGCTTTGCGATGGGGGAGGAGTGATGATGTTGTCGGAGATTTGCTGATCTGAGCTGGCAAGATAAAGAATTTTAGTTTCGGAAGAAGAAAACTGAATGTTTTGAGCCGAAGCGGTGCTTATTAATGGCCTGATTTCTTTTGGTAGTTTCCCTAAGATAGTTTCAATTTCAGTGGCTTCTTGTTCTTGCCATTCTTTTTTTATGATGGGAATTTGGTGGGTAATGTCGTATAGGTTTTGAGGAACTATGGGGTTATCTAGGGATAAAAGATATGAAGTGGAGTTGTTAGCAAATTGAGCTAGGATTTGTTTTGAGTCAGGAGAGAATTCGAAAGATGCTTTTGACCAGTCAAGGTTGAAAGAATTAGAGCTGAGTTGTTTGGGGACGATTTTGTTCAGATGCATGGGAGTGTTGTTTAATTCAATTAGGTAAAGACCATTATTTTTTGAGGCTGAGGCCGAAG
The DNA here is from genome assembly GCA_018902845.1 of Patescibacteria group bacterium. GTDB lineage: Bacteria > Patescibacteriota > Microgenomatia > UBA12405 > UBA12405 > JAHIPV01. The sequence goes on along the minus strand of JAHIPV010000023.1, from coordinate 44,124 downwards.
CGACTGAAAAGACTATTTTGTTTTTATCGTGGTTTAAAACCGGATTAATAGCACCGCTTAAACTTAATGGTTTAAGTTCTGGGCTTGATTTAAAAAGAGTGACATTGGTTTGAGTAACAACTTCTTTGATGACTTTGATATCTTTTTCCCAAGGGAGAAAACCATCTTTTTGAATTTTGATGTGATAGTCATCGGGGGGGAGGTTGATAGTATCATCGGTGGCTGTAATAAGCCTGTCATTAATATAGACCGATGCTGATTGTGGAGTTGAGGTGGCAGAAATTAAACCAGTGGATCTGACCGTAAAACCTTTTTTAAAATTAGGCCTGTAACCGCGAGCCAAAAGGGAAATGAGACTGGTGAAAAGGATTATGACGGTGAGTACAGAGACAATGATAGCTAAACCCTTGAGATCCTTTTTGTTGATATTTTTCATTGACTGATATTCTAATTATAACTTAGAAGTATTTAAAATTTATATTTTAAATTTTACAAACGTTTTGTTATGTTATTCTGAATCTTTCGCAATACTTAGGACAGGCTTCGTGAAAAATCTAGGCACGAAGTGCCGTACTTTGCGCTAACGCTAGACCCCGATCGATCGGGATGACGGATGGAGAGGCGTCATTCTGAGCGGGAGCGAAGAATCCCAGAGTAAGATTTAGTTCCAACGGGATGCTTTGCTACACTCAGGATGACGGATAAAAAAGACAATATTTAGCACTTTTAAGATTTGGGTTTTGGTAGAATTGGTATGTGAAATTATTTAGAAGATTGGCAATTGATTTGGGAACGACTAATTCAATGGTTTGGGAGGTAGGTAGAGGGTTAGTTTTGAATGAACCAACTATTGTGGCTATTGGAACAGAGGATAGAAGGATTCTTGCGGTTGGGGAGGAAGCTAAGGTAATGTTGGGAAAATCTCCTGAGTATATTGAAGTGATTAGGCCAATGCAGGATGGGGTGATTGCTGACTACGAGGTAACAGAGGCAATGCTTAGATATTTTTTGAGAAAAGTAATGGGAACAGCCTGGTTTATGAGACCAGAAGTGATGATATGTGTGCCTGCCGGGGTAACTCAAGTTGAACAAAGGGCCGTATTGGAGGCTACTTTATCAGCTGGAGCAAAAAAAGCCTATTTGATAGACGAACCGTTAGCGGCTGCAATTGGGGCAGGTATTCCAGTATCAGAGAGTTTTGGCAATATGATTGTGGATGTTGGGGGAGGAGCAGCTGAGGCGGCAGTGATTAGCCTTGGGGGTGTGATAACTCACAGAAGTATTCGAATTGGAGGTAATAAACTAGATTGGGCGATTATGGAATTTTTGAGAAATAAATATGATTTAGTGGTTGGAGAACAAAGTGCTGAAGATATTAAAATTAGAATAGGTTGTGCCGTGAGACCAAAGAGAAGCAAAAAGATGGAAGTTAGGGGAAGAAGTAATGTATATGGTTTGCCAAAAGTTGTAGAAGTAGATTCAGTTGAGATTTTTGAGGCTATTAAAGAGGTGTTGGGTGGAATTGTAAATATAATCAGAGAAACCTTAAAAGTTACTCCTCCTGAATTGGTAGCTGATATTATGGATAGTGGAATTGTTTTGAGCGGTGGAACAGCACAACTGGATGCTTTTAATAAACTAATTGCCAGAGAAATTGGAGTGGCAGCCCATGTGGCGCTAGAACCACAATTTTGTGTAATTAAAGGAACTGGAATAGCGATAGAGAATTTGGACGTTTACCGAAAGGCACTAAGATAAAAAATACTGTTTATAATATTTTTTATCTTTAATTTCTAATTTCTAATTTTTAATTTCTAATTTTTCTTATAATAACTGGTTTGTTAAAATTTTTGGTTTTGGATGAAAAAATGGTTAGGGTGAAGAAGTTTAGCAAGTATTTTTTTACTAAATAACGATATTTTCTGACAGGTTGGTTATAAAGTAGAATTTTGGGTGTAAATTTTTTTTGATTTATATTTGGGTAATAAATTTGTGCAATATGTTTTAAATTTAATTGTTGGTTTTTTATCTAGATAGACTTATAGTAAATTGATTAGGGGAGTAATGATATATTTATTAAATAGTACTTGTATTTTTATTAAATAGGTTGGTTTTATAATTGATTTTTGGAAAAATGCTTTTTTGAAAAAGAAGAATAATTGTTTTTTTAAAATAATTATTAATTAATTTTTAAGAAATGGTTTTGTTTGTTTGTTTGTTTAGCTTTAAAAACGGTTGTTTTTACTTGTTTTTTTGTTTTTTGGTAAAATTAACAGGTAACTATGAAAAAACGGATTGACAAAAGTGGTATTGTTTCCGATAAGATATGGAAAATATTCGACATTCCTATTTTTGGCGGAAGTAGTGATGAAGTGCTAAAAATTTTGAAAAGAAGTATTTTTATGGGACATGAGGATGGAAGTATAAAATTTGTGGCGACGATTAATCCTGAATTTGTTATAGCGTCGATTAAAGACAAAAATTTTAAAAAGATTTTAAAAAAGAAGACTGATTTAAATGTATGTGATGGAATAGGATTGGTTTGGGCGAAGCAACTTCAAATTTTTAATTTTAAATTTTTAATTTTTAAACCTTTTATTTTTTTGTGGCGTCTATTGGTGGGATTTTGGGTTGGGGTAAGTATATTGATGGGAAAGTATAGTGACAGAATTGTGGCTGGAAGTAGCTTAATGAAAGATATTTGTATTTTGGCGGCGAAAAAGAAATGGAAAGTATTTTTTTTGGGAGGGTGGGGAGATGGAGCCGAGAAGACAGGAACAAATTTTCAATTTTCAATTTTCAATTTTCAATTTGGAAGTTGTGAGGGGAGGCCGAAGTTTAGCGATGATGAAGTGTTGGAGAAAATTAAGGAAAGTAAGGCTAAAGTATTATTTGTGGCCTATGGTATGAAAAAACAGGAAGAGTGGATTGATAAGAATTTAAAAAAGTTGGAGAAAGCTGGAGTCAGGCTGGTGATGGGAGTTGGAAGAAGTATGGATTATTATAGTGGAGATCTTAAAAGAGCGCCTAAAGTTATGAGAAAAACGGGCTTAGAATGGCTGTATTCATTGTATAAAGAACCAAAAAGGTGGAAAAGACAGTTGGCTTTGCCAAAGTTTATTTGGAAGGTATTGACGATGAAGGTTGAAAGGTAGAAAGAGGATTGGTTTTAGAGAAGTGATTCGATGGTTTGGCTGTCTTTTTTGTATTTGTTGAAATATTTTAGATAGGTTTTGATGATTTTTGGACCTTGGAGTTTTAAGAGTTGGTTTTGTTTTTTGGTAAAGAAGAAAGGCTGAAGGACTTGAATGTTAGAATGGAGTATGAATGATGAGGGGGTTTATAAAAAGATTGCTGAGATTGTTTTTAAGTATTTTGATAAGAAGAAGGTAAAGGCTTTTGTATTTGGGTCAAGAGCTGTGGGAAAGAAGAGAAAGTTTAGCGATGTGGATGTGGGCTTGATTTCAAAAGGCAAGATGTCAGTAATGAAAAAGATGGCAATTGAGGAAGAATTAGAAGAATCAAATATTCCTTATACTGTAGATGTGGTAGATTTTTATAATGTTGATGAAAAATTTAAAAAAATTGCTTTAAAAAAAGTTATAAGTTTGAATAATTATGTCAGATAAAATAAATAAACTGTTAAGTGATTTAAAAGAGGCTGTTTTAAGATTGGATGAGGCTTATGATAGGTATGATAAGCCGGATTTAAGCAGATTGGAGAAAGATGGAATAATTCAGAGATTTGAGTTTACTTTTGAGTTAAGTTGGAAGTTGATGCAGGTGGTTTTGACTGATCAACATAAACAGACTTATGGCATTAAGACAATAATAAGAGAATCGGCCAAGTTGGGTTTAGTTGATAGTTCGATCAAATGGTTTGGTTTTTTGGATGCAAGAAATTTAACGGCGCATACTTATAAACAAAAAACTGCGGATGAAGTGCTTAAAAAAGTTAAAAAATTTGGAATTATAGTAAAAAAACTAATTAAAGAGGTGGAAGTTTTATATGGTTAGAATTGGCCGAGGGGTTTGATTTCTAGGGGGAGGTTTATATTCCAGTGTTTTTTGAATTGCTGTTGAATTAATTTGGTAAGTTTTAGATAATCTTTGGCAGTGGCATTGCCGGTGTTGACGATAAAATTAGCGTGTTTTTCTGAAATTTTTGCTCCGCCTATTTGTTTGCCTTTTAGTTTTAGTTGTTGGTCTATGATCCAGCCGGTTGGTTTGTGCTGACCCCAGATTGGCACAGTTGTTTTTTCTGGTAAGTTTTTGAAAGCAGATCCGGCAGAGTTGGTTGGTTGGATTTTACTTTTTTGAGTAATCCATTCTTTGATAATGTTTTTGGCTTTGGTGGTATTGCCTTTATAGAGTTTAAGGGTGATAGACAGAATAATTAAATGTGGTTTTTTTTGAAAGGGAGAGGTGTCGTAGTTCCATTTGAAATTTGTGGCAGGGATTGTTTCAAGTTTTTGTGTTCTTTGATTATACAAAGTTATCTTGTGGATATACTCTGATATATGGTGGTTACCGCCGTGAATGTTATACCAAATAGCTCCGCCAATTTGACCGGGGATATAAGCAAACCATTGGAGACCGGTAATGCCTTTTTTGATTAAGTGATTAATGGCGTAGGGAAGAGGTGTGCCGGCGTCGAGTTGAACTAGGACCTGTGGACAGCCTGATTCGTCGTAGTCTTTGTTTTTGAGGCTTAGGTATTGTTTGGGATGGTATTCGGCGTGGCGAGTAGATAGATGGTGCGTTGGAGTGTTGGTGTTTAGAGGTGTTGAGATGTTGGGGAGAATTTTTATGTTGGAAGAAGTGTTTTTGATGACGATGCCACGGATGCCGGAGTCAGAGATTAAAACATTAGAGCCGTTACCTAAAATAGTGATTGGAGATTTTAAACTACGACAATTAAAAATATATTTTAGGACTTTAATTAGTTGTTGATTGGTGGAAGTTTGGATGAAAATGTCAGCTGGACCACCGATTTTGAGTGTTGTTAGAGGAGCTAGGATGAAGTTTTTTTTGATAAGTAGGGATGGGAATTGGGATTTTAGGGATGAAAAAAACCTAAGATAGTTCATGTTTTTATTATAGCTTGTTTTAGGTTTTTAAGTGTGAAATTAGACTTATAGTGTTTGGTTATTTTAGATAGTAAAAATATATGGGGTGGTGGTGTGGAAAAGTGGGAATGTTTTGCGTTAGCCTATAATTTGTAAGTGTGAGGAAATTTTGGTTTATCAAGATGAGAAAAGTTGTTTAGAATAGATTTATAATAAGATATGATTTTGGGAATTGATCCGGGTTTAGCTAATGTGGGATGGGGGGTGGTGGAGGACTATAAATTGATTGGATGTGGGTGTGTTGAAACGGTATCTAGCATGGATTTGAGTGATAGGTTGGGGAGAATATATGGTGAGGTTGAGAAACTAATTAAGAAATATAAACCGAAGGCGATGGCTATCGAAGGATTGTATTTTGCCAAAAATGTTAAGTCGGCTATTCAAGTGGCCGAAGCAATGGGAGTGATAAAAGTTTGTGGAGTGAAGAATGGTTTGGAAGTAATAGAATATACGCCTTTACAAATTAAGATGGCTTTGACTGGATATGGCAGGGCAGACAAAGATCAGGTGGAGTACATGGTTAAGAATTTGTTGGGATTAGATGAAATTACTAAACCGGATCATGCCGTTGATGCGGTGGCGGTGGCTTTGACGCATATGACGACAAACAGAGAGCTGGTATCATAAGGTATGATTTCGAGTTTAAGAGGAGTGTTGTTGAGAAAGGGAATAAGACTGGGAGAGGTGGATGTGGGTGGAGTGGGGTATTTGGTCAATTTGGGGAGTGGATTGTTAAACAACTGGAGAGTGGGGCAGGAGGTGGAAGTTTTTACTTATATGGCAGTATCAGAAAATGATATGAGTTTGTATGGTTTTGGAGATATAAGGGATGTAGAAATGTTTAAGATTTTAATTTCGGTTTCTGGAGTGGGGCCAAAAAGCGCTATGCAGATTTTTGATAATAGTTTGTGTGAAGATATTAGAGAAGCGATTGTCGATGCTAATGTAGACTTTTTTCAAAAAATTAAAGGAATTGGGAAAAAGACTGCTCAGAGAATAATTGTAGATTTAAAAAGTAAAATTGGAAGCGAAAAGGAGCTTGATTTGACTTCGGCCGGATTTGAATTGGAAAAAGATGAGTTGTATTTGGGATTGGTACAGTTGGGTTTTGATAAAAATGAAATCAGGGGTGTGGTATCCAAAGTACCTGTTGATGTAGAAATGTTGGAACAAAAGATTGAGTGGTGTTTGAGGAATATAAATTAAGAATTTGATTTATGAAGCATGATTTATGATTTATGAATAAAACAAAAACTAAGAATTAAGAATAACGGGAAAGAGATCCTTCGTCTCCCTGCGGGTGACTCAGGATGACGCTGAGAGTTTTAGGTGAGAAGTGGTGTTATAATTTACTTATGGCTGATGATGTACAGGTTGGTTCTTTTTGGGGTGGGGTTTTGTTGAGGCCGGTTTCAGAGGCTGGTTTGGGTCCTTTTGGAGAAAAGGTTTGCGAGGATTGTCGCGAGAGAGGGAGGCGAGGAAGGGTAATTGATTTGGGGTCGTTGGGTCATGGATTGTGTGTTGGTGTTGGTCCGAGAAGATGTTTAAGTGAAGAAAGTGTTGGAGAGTGGAGGAGGGGTGAGAGGGCAGTAGTATAAAATGTAAGTTATGAGAGCTAAGTTAAGACCAGAGAGTTTAGATGAATTTATTGGTCAGGCTAAGTTAAAAAAAAGATTAAAAGTTTTTTTGGATGCGGCTAAGGGTAGAAAAGAGTCGTTGGATCATGTTTTGTTTTATGGACCTCCAGGATTGGGAAAGACTACTTTGGCGATGTTGTTGGGAAAGGAAATGGGTGTTTCTGTCAAGGTAACTTCGGGGCCGGCTTTGGCTAGAGCGGGAGATTTGGCGGCTATTTTAACCGGACTCAAAAAAGGATCAATTTTGTTTATTGATGAAATACATCGGCTTAATAAAGTTGTTGAGGAAACGTTGTATTCTGCTATGGAAGATTATGTTTTGGATATAGTCTTGGGCAAGGGTCCGTCGGCAAAAACGGTTCGACTGAATTTGGAGAGATTTACTATTGTTGGGGCAACAACTAGAATGGCATTGGTGGGTGGACCAATGAGGGATCGATTTGGTTATGTTCAGCAATTGGATTTTTATCAGGATGAAGAGCTTGAGGATGTGGTTAAGAGAACGGCAGAACTTTTGCAAAGTAAAATTGATGACAAGGCGGCATTTGAGATAGCAAAAAGATCTAGAGGCACACCAAGGATTGCTAACAGATTACTAAAGAGAATCAGAGATTATGCTCAGGTAAATAGTGATGGAAGGATAAGGTTGGCGGAGACGAAAGAGGCTTTAGAAATGCTGGGTATAGATGAAATGGGGTTGTCTGATGCAGATAGAAAGTATTTGGATGTGATAAAAAAACAGTACGATGGAGGACCGGTTGGGGTTGATAATTTGGCGGCGGCATTAACAGAAGATGTGGGGACAATTGAAGAAGTGTATGAGCCTTATTTGATGAAAAAAGGATTGATAAAAAGGACTAGGAAGGGCAGGATTTTAGTTTAGGTTTCGTTGGGTTGGATACCAAGTAGCCAAAGGACAGCTTCTTTTCGGTAACGACGGTCACCTCTGGCATTGATTCTGATGGCTGGCAGTTTACCCCTTTTGCCCCATCTTTTGATGGTGAGCTTGGAAACTCTTAAGAGTTCTGCTACTTCGCCGACTGTTAGTAAGTCGGGGAGATTGTCTATTGAGATTCCATCGACCCTTTTTTTGGCAGTTTTTTGCATAGGGATTTGTTGCACAGGATTGTCTTGTGCTATGGTTTGATCATTCATTGGGTGGCTCCTCTTATATCAAAGTAATTAATAACTACAATCAGTAAAACATAAGGTGGGTTAGTATGTCAATGGTGAAAACGAGAGGTGTGAAATGAGATATGGGAAGATAGGAAAAAAGAAAATTTGATAATATATAATTAGAGTATGAAGAAAGATTTTAGGATTGGGTTTTTTGGAGTTAAGAGTTGGGAGAGGGAAATAATTGAAAAAGAAATATCGGGTTTGGATAGTTTTGGGGTGGGGATTTTTGAGGGTGTGGTGGAAGAAAATATCGAATTAGCCAAGAAATATGAGGTTTTGTCTGTGTTTGTAAATTCGTCTTTAAACAAGAAAGTTTTGGCTAAGTTGCCGGATTTAAAGATGATAGCGACCAGGTCAACAGGAATGGATCATATTGATATTGATGAGTGCAAGAGGAGAAAGATTGTGTTTAAAAATGTGCCTGAATATGGTTCCAGAACTGTGGCCGAATATGCATTTGCTTTACTTTTGGCTGTAGCAAAAAAAATTGTAGTGGCTCATCAGGCCGTTGAAGAGGGAGAATTTAACCCTGAAGGGCTGACAGGGATGGATCTTTTTGGAAAGACTTTGGGGGTAGTTGGAGTGGGTAGAATTGGACAAAATATGATTGAAATGGCCAAGGGTTTTGGTATGGAGATTTTGGGTGTGGGTAGGAAGAGAGATTTAAAATTGGAGAAGAAACTGGGATTTAAGTATGTGAGTTTGGAGGAGTGTTTGAAAAGGTCTGATTTTGTGTCTTTGCATGTACCTTTTACTCCTGACACATTTCACTTGATTAATAGAAATAATATTAGTTTGATGAAGAAAGGATGTATTCTGATTAATACTTGCAGAGGGCCGGTGGTGGAGGCGGAATCAATTTTGTGGGCTTTGAATGAAGGGATTTTATTTGGGGCTGGATTGGATGTGACAGAAGAAGAAAAAAGAGTTGTTGATGATCGAGTGGTGACTGAGGGTGGAGTGAATAAGGATGATTTAAAGGAGGTTCTTAGTTTTCATATGTTAAGAGATAGGGATGATGTGGTGTTTACGCCACATAATGCTTTTAATACTGTGGAAGCAGTGGAAAGAATTGTAAAGACGACGGTGGATAATATAAGGGAGTTTTTAATGTCATCACGAGGAACGAAGTGATCCTCCAGAGGCGGACACGGCGTGGTGATCCCGTTGGAAATGTAAAAATGTGGTTTTGATTCCGACGGGATTGCCACGTCCTCCGACGTAAAGTCGGAGTTCTCGCAATGACAGAGTATGAGTTGATTTTGGGGAATGAGATAATTAGAGTAATATATGAAATTGGGGTTTGATACCAAAAAATATTTGAGTGTACAAAAAAGAGCCATTGAGGAAAGGTTGTCTAAGTTTTCTGGTAGGCTTTATTTGGAATTTGGTGGCAAGCTTTTGGATGATTTTCATGCCAGTAGGGTCTTGCCCGGATATGATGCCAATGCCAAGTTAACTCTTTTGAAAAGTTTGAAAAAGGATTTGGGAATTATTTTTTGTGTATCGGCCAAACAACTTACTGAGAGGAAAATTTTGGGTAATTGGGGTGTAAGTTATGATGAGGCTACAATTAAGGCTTTAGGTATTTTAAAAGAGAGTGGATTATTGGTTTTGGGTGTAGTTATTAATCGTTTTGATGGCGAAATAGAAGTAGAAAAATTTGAGAAAAGATTAAAAAGGATGGGAGTAAAAGTTTACAAACGAATGGAAATAAACGGATATCCGAAAGAGATAGGTAAGATTTTGTCTAAGAAAGGTTATGGAAGAGATGATTATATTGAAGGAAGTAAACCTTTGGTGGTAGTTTGGGGAGCCGGACCGGGGTCTGGTAAATTGTCTACTTGTTTAGGGCAAGTATATTTAGATGCTAAAAGAGGAATTAATTCCGGTTATGCTAAGTTTGAGACTTTTCCCGTTTGGGATTTGAAGCTAAGGCATCTTGTAAATGAGGCCTATGAAGCATCTACGGCTGATTTGGGGGATTTTAATTTGATAGATAAATATCACAAACAAGCTTGTGGTAAAAAAACTGTTAACTATAATCGGGATGTAGAAGCTTTTCCGATCATTAAAGAGATATTTGATAGGGTGCTTGATAAAAAAAATTTTTCCAGGCAATATAAATCGCCTACAGATATGGGGGTAAATTGTATTAATGATGGAATAATAGATGATAAGGTGGTGTGTGAAGGTGCCAAAAAGGGAATAATTTTGTATTGGTTTAGATATTTGGAGGAGTATAAAAATGGTTTGCTGGATGTGGTGGTTTTGAATCGTATGAAGGAGATTATGAATAGGATTGGGATTAGTGAGAATTATTTAAAAACTGTTGTGGAGGCGAGGAAGACTAGAAGGGAGGCAATGGAAGGTAAGTATAAGGGCGAAAAAGGGATTTTTTGTGGAGCGGCGATTGAGCTGGATGATGGACAAGTAATTGTGGGTAAAAATTCTAAATTGTTACATGCTGAAGCGGCTGTTGTTTTGAATGCTATTAAGAGGATTGGAAAAATTCCCGATGATTTTGATTTGATATCTAAATCTGTGATTATGCAAATAAATAAATTTAAAAAAGAGCTTGGAGATAGGTCATTTAGCTTGGATTGTTTTGAGGCTTTGTTGGCTTTAGCTGTTTCTGCCAGAGATAATCCTTTGGCTAAAAAGGCTTTAAGGTTTTTGTCTAGACTAAAATCTTGTTATATACATACAACCCATAAGCCTTCTGTTTCTGACGAGAAATTATTTAGAAAGCTGGGGATGTGGTTGACTACGGATGGAATGATAGAAAAAGTCAGATAGTTATTTGAGTTCCACTTGGGCGCCGGCGGTTTCGAGCTTGGTTTTGGCTTCGTTGGCGGCGTCTTTTTTCATGGTGCCAAGATTGGCTGGAGGAGCGTCAATAAGGTCTTTGGCTTCTTTTAAGCCTAGTTCCTGTTTGAATTCTCGAACAGTTTTGATTACAGCAATTTTGTTAGTGCCAGCATCAGTAATAATTACTTCAAATTCCGATTTTTCTTCGACTGCCGGAGCTTCACTTCCAGCTACGGGAGCTGTGGAAGCGGTGGGAGTTGCTGCTATTGCTTGAACATCGAATTTTCCTTCAATAGCTTTTACCAGTTCTGAAAGTTCCAGAATTGAGAGTTTGCTTATTTCATCTATAATTTTTTGAAGCTTGGAATCAAGCTTGGTGGTTCCGCCAGAGGCGGATTTTGTTTTTTTGTCTGTCATATTGTTGGAAATTTTAAATTTTTAATTTCTAATTTTTGAATTTATGGTTTTTTATTAACTTGTTTAGGTGGTTATGAGATCCCTCGACTGCGCTCGGGATGACATTAGTTGGCTTGCTGTTTTTCAGCAAGAGCTTTTAATAATAATAATAATTTTATTTGATTGAATTTAAGGCTGTAAATGAGTTTTTGCAAGGGGCTATTAAGGTCTCTGATGAGCTGGGCAATAAGAGTGGAATGACTTGGCAATTTGAGTAGTTTTTCCAAATCTTTGGTTGAAAGTAGTTTTTTTTGATAAATGGCATATTTAAACTCGGTTAGTTTTTTGTCTTGGTTGACTTTGTCTATTTCTTTTAATGGTGCAATTTCATCAGAATTGCAGTAAGCAAGGGCAGTGGGTTTAATTAATTTTTCCGGCAGTTTGATGCCAATGTTTCTTAGGGCTCGGATTATTAGAGTGTTTTTAGCCACTTCCATTACACCGCCGGTTTCCTTGATTTTTGCTCTTAGAGTGTTGATCTCTTTTGCTGTAAGACCTTGATATTGAAGCAGAGCCGTAGACTTGGCGTCTTGAAGTTTTTGGGTGATATCTTGAACTTGGTATATTTTAGCTTGATTTGGCATATTGACCTCGGTAGGACGTTTCAAAGCCTACTGTCTTTGGTTAGAGGGTATTGTAACTTAAATAAGAAAATAAATAAAGGGGGAATTATCTGTTTTCTTTTGGGTTAAAATTGGAGTGCTATGAAGAAGTTTGTGGGGATTTTTGTAGTTATTTTGGTGACAATGGGAATGGGGTGTTTTTTGTATTGGAATAGTGTTGGGATTATAAGTCCGAAAGAGACCCGCCAACAGCCAAGGCAGTTAGGTGGGCTGGAAAGATATGATTTTGATAGTTTAAGAACTAGATATGTGAATGAAGAATTTGGGAGTGGAGATTTTGAGATTTTAGATGGAATTGAAGCGGTGGAACTGAGAAGAAAAAACTTAGGATATAGGACGAGGGAATTTGGATTTGAGACAAGACAGATTAGATATAAGAGTGAAGATAAGTGGATTACTGGAATGATTAATTATCCAGAAGGTTGTTTTGTCACTGAGGGGATCCTTCGTTGTACTCAGGATGACGTTGCAATAATAATTATGATTAGGGGGTATGCTGATAAGGAAGGGTATTATAGTGGCTTTGGAAGTTGGCGAGTGGCTGATGAGTTGACTAAGGCTGGTTTTGTAACTATAAGTTTAGATTTTTTGGGTTACGGTGGATCTGATTCTGAAAGTTTGGATATGATGGAGGCTAGGTTTGAGAAGGTGATTGGAGTGTTGGATTTGGTTGGAGTTGTGAGAAAACTTGATTTTGTAGATAAAGAGAAAATTGGAATTTGGGCTCATAGTAATGGGGGGCAAATTGCCATGTCTATTTTAGAGATTACTGGAGCTTTTTATCCTACAGTGCTTTGGGCACCGATGACTAACCCGTTTCCAAAAAGTATTTTGGATACTGCCAGTGAATTGGCCGACGGGGGAGAGGTGGTGGTTTTGGCATTAAGGGAATTTGAGGGGAAATATGACGCTAGAAGATATGCAATTGAAAATTATTATAGTTGGATAAATGGGCCGATTGTGATTCATCAGGGTAGTGCTGATGTTTGGTGCAAAGTGGAGTGGCAGGAGGATTTACAAAGTAGATTAAGAGAATTGGGTAAGGATGTGGAGTTAAGAGTTTATGAAGGTGATGATCATAATTTGAGTAAAAATTGGGGGAGAGTGGTAAAATTGGATATAGAATTTTTTAAAAAGAATTTGTTTGTAAATTAGGCAATATGTTGGTTAAAAAATTAATGGTAGTGGGTCATTTAGCGACTAATGAGATACATACTGGTGGTGTTGTAAACAGGTATTGGGGTGGAGCTGGTTGTCATGTTGCCTTAGCGGCTTCACTTTTTTTGCCTAGAAATTCTGTAATGCTGGTGAGTGTTTGTGGTGATGATTATGATTTGGATGTTTTGGCAAAAGCTGGAGTAGATATGAGTGGGGTTGATGTGCAAAAGAATGAGATATCTGATAAGTTTATTATTCGAGAAAAGGAGAGAGGAGAGAGAGATTTTGAAAGTGTTGGTGTTTTGTCTAAAAGTCTTTCTTTGGTTGGTAAAGAAAAATTATTAGAGAAGGTTTCTTGGGTGCATTTGGCGACATCTCCGGCAAAACAACAATTATTTTGGTTTGGGGAATTAAAAAAAATTGATCATGGTGATCTTGGTGTTTCTGTCGATACTTTTGAGGCTTTTGTTGATAAAAATCCAAGAGAGGTGAAAGAGGTTTTTGAGAAGTGTGATTTGTTGTTTGCAAATTTAATAGAATGGCAGAATTTAAAATATCAAACTAAAAAGCCTCTTGTTTTAAAATTAGAAGAGAAAGGTGCTTGTTATTATGAAAATGGTAAGTTTGATTTTAGGGTGCCAGCTTTGAAGGTGAAAAAAGTTGTTGATACTACAGGTGCTGGAGAGGTAGTGGCTGGAGTGTTTTTGGCATTGAGGTTGCTTGGCAAATCAAAGAAAAAATCTTTAAAAGTGGCTTGCGAGATGGCCTCTTTATCTGTTGAAGGGTGGGGAATAGATAGTTTGTTAAGAAAACGGTTGCGTGAAATTTGTTTATAATGTATGATTTGAAGTCTTATGAATAAGAATTTAGTCATAAAAAACGTTGATTCATTGGAAGAAATAAGGCTTTTGGTGAACAATGTGTGTAATTATAGCTGTAGTTTTCCAGAGACTGGCATTAAATGGTGCCATGGAGATGGTATTTGTTGTGGTGTTTCTAGTATATATAAGAGTGCATCAATAAACGATTTTTTGTTTTTGGTGGGTAGTTTAAAGAAAGCATTTGGAATAAAAAAGGTGAAGATTGGAGCTATGGAGCCATTGTTGTTTGCTGGTATAACTGAACTAATTTCTGGTTTGAAAAATTTAGGTTGTGCCGAAGTTAGCTTGACTACCAATGGTTATTTTTTGCAAAACCAGTCAAAACAACTTAGGGAATCGGGTTTAGACACTTTAACAGTGAGTATGCATGCTTTTAGCGAGAATATGTATAGAAAGATCACTAGGGTGGATGGATTTGATCGAGTTAAGAAGTCGGTTGAGGAAGCAAGTAGATTAGGTTTTAGAAAAATAAAGATCAATAGGGTGTTACTTAATTTTGATGGTTTGTGGGATGATTTGATGACTTTTTTTGATTGGGCTGTAGTGAACAAAATAACGGCGGTTAAGCTTTATCAATTAATATGGTCTGAAGGGATGAAAGGGGAAGATTATTTTAAGAATTATAGTCCATGGCAGGCTTTGTCAGTATTTTTGAGGAGAAATGCCTATTTGAAGGAGATTAGGAGATACAAGATGGCGGGAAGAGACAGACTTATTTGGGAACTAAAGAATGGTTTGGAATTGGAGACAGATGTTTTTTATCATAAGTTTGACGACAAGTTGCCCGATTTATGTCGGAAATGTAATTTAGCACCTTTTTGCCAAGAAGGTTTGATGTCTTATGGTATTGAGATTGGTCCTGAATTGATAGTTTCTGGTTGTCTTTTAAGAAGAAAGATTAGTTTAGACTTATGGGATTTGGTTAAGAAGAGGGATGCTGAAGGTTTAGTTAAGAGCTTAGAAGCGTTTATTGGAAAAATTAGAAAATAAATAGTATCATTGCTGTATGAAAGTATATTTTGGCACGAGTCCAAGGATAAAAGATAAATATCCTAAGTTAATTGGTGATATTTATAGTTTGATAGTGAAATTTGGAGGTAGACATACTAGTGATTGGGTGAAAAATGTTTCTCCGGTTGAGTTTTATAAACTGGGGGTAAAAGAGCTTGATAGTCATCAAAAGAAAGTGAATAAGGCGATTAATTTGGCTGATATTTGTATTTTTGAAGTTTCTTTACATAGTTTGTCGATAGGTTATTTGGTCAATTATGCCTTGGAACATGGTAAGTCTGTGATTGTGATGGGACAAGATTTGAAACCTTTGACAATATTTAGGAGTTTGAGTTCAGATAAATTGATTAGTTTTGTTTATAACAAGAGTAGTTTGGAAGAGAAGCTGAAGAAAGCTTTGTCTGAGGCGGTGGGAAAGAATGATGTTAGGTTTAATTTTTTTGTAAGTCCGAAGATTTTGAATTATTTGGATTGGGTGGCTAAGACAAAAAGAATACCTAGATCGGTGTTTTTGAGAGGATTGATTGAGAAACAGATGAGGAAAGATGTGAGTTTTAAGGCTTGAGTTTTATGAAAAAAAGTGAGGATATGGAAGTTCCTGAAATTTTGGTTGGTGTGATAATTTATGATCATGATGGGAAAATTCTCTTGTTTAGAAGCCATAAGTGGGGTAATAAGTATGTTGTTTGTGGTGGAAAGTTAGAATTGGGCGAAAGATTGGAAGAGTGTGTAAAGAGGGAGGTAAAAGAGGAAACTAGTTTGGAGATTGATGATATTGAATTGGTTGTTGTTTTGGAAAGCCTGTTTTCGTTGGAGTTTTATAAAAAGAAACATATGGTGTTTTTGGATTATTGTTGTCGAAAAACAGGCGGGGAGATGAATTTGAATGATGAGTTGGATAGTTTTGTTTGGGTTGTTCCAGATAAAGCTTTGGAAATGGATTTGAACTTTTCAACAAGGGAGTTTGTAAAGAGATATATTGAATTTAAGACGAAGGGGGTAGATAGAATTTTATATGGGATGAATTTGCCTCTTGACAAAGTATTAAGTATCTTATAGTTTTATAGTATAACGTTAATATTTTTTCCGCCAGAGGCGGATAAGTAAGGAGGTTTTGATGGGAGGACCAGAAAGTTATAGATTTGATTTAAACGATTTTTTAAACAGTGCAACTGGAGGACAGTTTACAGAAGGAGCTAAAGTGAGGAGTGGTGAGTTGAGAGGCGTTACGCCGGGAACTATGGGTCAGCTAGTTGAGAATAGGAGTATGGTTGATGTACCTTTTGGAAGAGGTGAGCCAAAGAGGGAATAAAGTTGAAAGTGGGATTGTGTAAAGAGGATGATTAAAAATTCCGACGGGATTGCCACGTCTCCGCCAGCTGGCGGATCCTCGTAATGACAGAGTAGATTTATAAATTAAGTTTTTCTAGAATTAGGCTTGGGAGTTGGGGAATTAGGAGGCGTTGAGATAGGGGAAGAAAATTGTTTAGGTCTTGTTTTAATTTTTTTGGATTGAATTGGTTGATTTTTTTTATGACAGTGTTTTTATCGAATTTGGTGTTATCTTTTTTGAGTTTGTAGTTGACCAGTTTGATGTTTAAGGGAGTGCTTAGATGGAGAAGATACCAGATGTCGTAAATATCACGGCCTTTGGCGCGAAAATATAAGGCATGAATTTTTTCTGCCAAGATTTCTTGTTTCGATTGAGATTGAATAAGAGTAAAAGATGTTACCGGAAATTCAGTTTCAATTGGTTTTTGAATCCAATTTTTTGTTTTGTCGCGGGAAGAAAAATCTAGTTTTATGGTTAGAGGCTGATTGGCAATATTTATATCGACATAGATTTTGTAGCTAATACCAGTAATAGATTTTAGAGGTTTAAGTTTGATATTTGGGATTTGGAGTTTTAGCTTGTTTATGGTTTGACTAAGAATGTTTTTAATTTTGGATTGGTTTTTGGGGGTAATATTGAAATCCAGATCTTCAGAGAATCTTTTTGAATTATGCATTAATCGCAAAGCTGTTCCGCCTTTAAAAAATATGTTTTTGTGTTTTTGTTGATAAAAAAGGTTTAAAAAGGCGATTTGAATATATTCACGATAAATAGTGTATTTATCGATTTGAAGTTTTTTTGAAAGTTGTGAGGCAGTTTGGATACTGATCATAGTTTTAGTTTAGGATAATTTTTACAAAGTTTTTTGAATATTGTTTTATTGATTATTGATAGATCCAGTTCGTTTATATCTAAACTTATTAGCCCTTTTGATGCCATATATAAGCTATCAAAAAGAGCTTTTTCGGGTAGTGCAATTAGAAAATTGTTTGTTTTTGTATAGTGATGAAAAAGAGATGCCGTGATATGACCGTAGGTGAATTCTTTGTTTTGAGTGATAAGTGCGCGAGTTTTTTTGGTGGTTATACTGGTGATAGAGTAGACAAATTGGGGCAGAATGCCGTAAAAAGATAGGGCTGATTGAAGACTGATGTAGGAGGGCTGATAGAGATAATTGGCTGTTTCAAAGTCGGTGGTTTTTGATTTTGTGTATAAATATTTGCCGTTGTAAAGTTTTTGTAAGATATTTTTTTGTTGAAGGCGAGAGATGATTTTTTGGATTGAGTTTTGATTATAGTTTTGTGTGATTTTTGACAGAGTAGAGTAATCAATAAACTTTATGCCTAGATTTTCGATTTTGTTAATTATTTCTAGTGTTGTAGACGATTCCATATTAAGTATGATTATATACTGAAAGTGGGATTGTGTAAAGAGGGTATTTAAGTGTTTTGTTGCTTGAATTGGGTTTTGAGCTTGAGCCAATAGGGAGATTGACGGCAGAGTTTGGATGAATCGGATTTATTTTTGAGTAGGGATTTGACCAGTTCTTCCAAAAAGATTGTGTTTTGGGAGCCTTTGACTAGAATATGGGATTTTGAAATAAATTTGGGATGATGGTGGAGAAAGCCGGTGGCTTGCCACCAATAGGTGAATTTTTTGGCTTTTGGTCCAAAATGTTTGGTTGTTTCCGGTCCTATAGAAATGATTTTGTCTGAATGTTTTTGGGCGAATTTATAAAGATTTTGGTGGGACTTTTTTGTTTGTTTGCCCAGTTCTCTCATATCGCCCAGTATGGCGATTTTGGGTGAATGGAATCGGGATAGGAATTTTAATGATTCTTGGCAGGCTAAGGGAGAGGAGTTGTAGGAGGAGTCGATTATGGTTGAGTTTTTGATACCTTTAAAGGTGGAAGCGCGGCCTGGAGGTAACTTAAAATGTTTTTGGATGTTTTTTATGGCTATGGATTTTTTGATGCCTAAAATTTTGGCAATTGCAATAGCGGCGCCAAAGGAGATTTGATAGATTTGAGGTAAGGGATATTTTTTGGTTTTAATTTTAATTGGTTTTATGGGAATAATGTTGGTATTGGTTTGGGAGTGTTTTTTGACCAGAGGATCTTTTAGATTGAGAATGGCATATTTGGCGTTTTTTAATATCTTGGCTTTTTCTTGGGCGATTTGGTTTAAACTGCTGAAATTTGTTAAGTGGACTGGTGTGACATTTAGAAAAACAGCTATTTGAGGTTTGATGATTGTTAAGAGATATTCCATATTTTTGGGGGAGTAAGAAGCGTCAATACCCATTTCAACAATATAGACTTGGTATGTTTTCCAGTTGGTCAAAAGTTTTATGGGGGCCAAAAAGGCAATTTTTAGCCAATTTGTACATGAGTAGTTGTCTATTTTTAGGCCGAGAATATTTAGAGGTATACCTGACTCTGAATTAGCATCGAAGTTTGTGACAGTTTTGTAGTGGTTTTTTAAAACGGCGTAAGTGGCTGATAGGGTAGAGGTTTTGCCGGCGGAGCCGGTGATACCAATGATTGTCAGAGGGGATTTGTATTTGATAGTACAGAGAAGCTTGGTTTTGCTTAGCTGGATTTTGGCGAGGATTCTTAAATAGTTGAGAAAGAAGAAAGAGATTTGTTTTTTCACTAAGTTATTTTAGCTTATTTTTCTATTTTTACCTTTATTGACGGACCCATGGTGGCGCAGATGGCAAGTTTTTTGATTTTACTTGGTTGAATTGTTTTAATTAATTCCTGGAGATTTTTTACGATTTCTTTTGATTTTTGAGAAACTTGACCGATTACAATGTGAATTATTGAAGCCTTTTTTTCAGTTTTGATTATAGTTTTGGCGGCGGCCAGTTTTTTTATGGTTGATTCAGGTTTGTCTGTAAGTGTACCGTTTTTGGGATTAGGCATAAGGCCTTTTGGTCCTAAGATTCTGGCTAGTGGTAAAAGTTTTGGCATGAAAGCCGGAGTGGCAATGAGAATATCAAAATCGATTTTGTTATTTTTTATGTCTTTTATGACTGAATTGTCGGCGATAATTATTTTTTTGTCGGCTGTTTTTATGTGTGGGAAGGAGATTTCTCCTATTTTTCCCGGTTGGTGAAGTGTGACAATGTGAGCTTCGATTTTGCCGTCGAATTTTGAGAGAGATGTGCTTTGTGCGAGTTTGATGGCTTCCTCTGGTGGATATAATTTATCTTGTTTGATTTTTTTCTTGGCCTCAAGATATTTTTTGGATCGAGTTTTGGGTTGACGAGTGAGTGATGATACTTTTTTTGAATTAGTATTTGAACTAGCCTCTGTATTAGTTGTAGGTTTTTTGGTTGGTTTTTGATCTTTTGATGTCATGTTTTTTTGTTTAATAATTGTTTTTAGTTGTGCTCGATTTCTACTCCCATAGAGCGAGCGGTGCCGGCTACTATTTTTTTGGCGGCAGAAATATCTTTTGTATTAAAATCCGACATTTTGGCTTTGGCGATATTTTCTAATTGTTTTTGGGTTAATTTACCAATTTTTTCAGAACCTGTTTTTTGGGATCCTTTTTCTAACCCCAGAGTTTTTTTGATCATGTCAGAAACTGGCGGTTCTTTGAGTATAAACGTGAACGATCTGTCTTCATAAATAGTGATAACGGCTGGAATAAGAGATCCTTTTTTGTCTTTTGTTTTTTCATTGAATTCAGAACAAAATTCCTGCATTTTGATTCCATGAGGACCGAGGGCGGTACCGACCGGAGGAGCCGGTGTAGCCGAAGCGGCTGGAATGGTTAGTTTAACGATGGTAGAGATTTTTTGGGCCATGTCGATTAAAGTTCTTTGGTAATTTGTAAAAAGTCGAGCTCAACGGGAGTTTCGCGTTCAAAGAAAGAGACCAGAACTTTAACTTTGCCTTTTTTGGTATCGACAGACTCGATTGTACCAATAAAATCAGTGAATGGTCCATTGGTAATTTTGACTACTTCGTTTATAGAAAAGGGTGTTTGGTATTGTGGTTTATCTTTTTTGACTATTTTGATAATTTTGTCTATTTCTTCTTGTGAAATTGAGGATGGTTTGTTGTCTATACCAATGAAGTTGGTGATCCCTGGAGTAGTGCGGACTGTGGTCCACGAATTGTCGTCTATTATCATTTGAATAAGTACGTAACCTGGTAGGGTTTTTTCTTTGATTTTTACTTTTTGTCCACGTCTGATAATCATTTTGCTTTGGATTGGAACAATAGCTTTGAAGATTTTGTCTTCTAGTCCCATAGTACGAACTCTGGTTTTTAGAGCATTTATGGCTTTGTATTCATGGCCAGAGTAGGTGTTAACGGCGTACCAAACCGCGTCGATAGTTGGTAGAGAAGAGGAGAGCTTAAAGATGAACTTGTCTTCTTTTTTGATTTTTTTCTTTTTTCTCCCTTCGGGTGACTTCGCTTTTGCTTGTTTTATTGTTTTTGGCATGTTTAGTTGTTTATGTTTTCTAAGTTAAAATTTTCGATTTCTGATGTAGCAGATTCAGTAGTTTGAGCAGAATCGGTTGATTCTGATTGTTTTGGATCGATTGGTAGAGTATTTTGCGTTTGATTCTTTTCTAAAGATTGAGTTAGAAGAGCAAAGGACTTGGTGAATAAATAATCGAATCCTCCTAGAATTATTGAAACAATAATCGAGATTGATATTACCACAATTGAGAGTTGAATTAAAGTTTCTTTTTTGGGCCAGGTGATATTTTTGAATTCGGCTCTAACTTCGTTTATAAATTTAATGATTTTTGACATGAGGGAATTATACTAAAATAAACTCTAAATCCTAATATCTAAATTCTAAATAAATTCAAAATTCAAAATTTTTTAAACAAAACAAAAAAATTGTGGATGAAATTGAGAATGAGATCGGTGAGGAAAGGCGAGAAAATGTTATTGGGATTTGGATTTTTGGTGTTGAATTGTGACGACAATTTGTTTTGCTTGGCTGATGTTGGCAAAAGGGACCAAATACTCTTGAATGTAGTTGTTAGTTGCGTCGTTGATTTGTACGGTATTTTCTGGAGTTACTGTTGTTTGCCTTACTGTCCAATGAATTTTTTCTTGAATGCGGCCTCTTGTTTGTTGTTCTTGTAGTAATAATAGTTGGAGTATTTCTTGTTGATTTCCTTCTGCTATTTGTTGTTGGGTTGCTACGAGTTGCTCTTGGAGTTTTTCTCGTTCACTTGGATCCCAATTGGTGTTTAGTGCATGTATTTGAGAGATGAGAGTGGAGGCTAGTTCTTGGGCAGTTGGGGTTTCTGGTTGAGGTGGTTGTGCAATATTTTTAATTTCATCTGGAAGGGGTAGTCCTGTCATATGGTTTTATTATAGATGGTTTTGGGGGAGAGTGAGGGAAGTAAGTTTAAAAAAAGGGAAAATGTATAGTAGGAATTGCAAAAAGTGGGGGAAAATGTATAATAGGAGATATGAAGAAGAATATAAAAAGAGATGTATTGGCGGAAATGTGGAGTAAAATTGAGAATAAAGAGACTGTTGTGCTTGTTGGGGCCAGGCAAACAGGGAAAAGTTATTTATTAAATGAGATTTTTAAGAGACTTAAGAAGAAGAAGAAGAATGTAAGCTTGATTAGTCTCGAAGATAAGAAGTATCTGGAATTGTTAAATGAGGATCCAAAAAAATTGCTTGAAATTATTTCTTTATCATCTAATTTAAGGACATATTGCTTGATTGATGAAATTCAGTATTTAGATGATCCCACTAATTTTATTAAATATTTTTATGATGTTTACAAAGGCAGAATTAAATTGGTGGTTACCGGTTCATCTTCTTTTTATATAGATCGAAAGTTTAAAGATTCGTTGGTTGGCAGAAAATATATTTTTCGACTTAATACTTTAAGTTTTACTGAGTTTGTAAATTATAGGAGTGGAGGGAGGTTGGTTGAGAAGGTTAGGGATTTTGGAATGTTGAGGAATTTGTTTTGTGGCAAGATTAGGGATTATAAAAATAAAATAGTTTTGACAGAAGCGGAGGAGTTGAGGCAATATTTTGCTGAGTATAGCCTATTTGGCGGTTATCCGCGGGTGGTATTAAGTGAGACTGTTGATGAAAAGGTTAATGTTTTGAAGGATATTGCCGATTCTTATTTGAAAAAAGATATTTTTGAGTCAGATATTCGAAATGAGAATGCTTTTTATAATTTGATTAGATTATTGGCTTCTGAGATTGGCAATTTAGTAAATATAAATTCGATTTCTGATGTACTTGGTTTGTCTAGGATGACAGTTGAAAAGTATTTATATGTTTTACAAAAGTCATTTCATATTAATTTAATATCACCTTTTACAACGAATATAAGGAGAGAATTGATTAAAATGAAAAAAGTATTTTTTAGTGATATTGGACTTAGGAACTATTTGGTTGATAGTTTTGAGCCATTGTTAACCAGGGATGATAAAGGCGGGCTTTTTGAAAATATGGTATATATTCAAGTTCGAAATAGATTGGCTAATGTAACAAGGTTTTGGAGATATAAAGATAATGAAGTGGATTTTATTTTGAAGAATCCAATATTAATTGGTTCTAACTTGAGGAAAAATGTTGGAATAGAAGTGAAATTTAATGAAAAAAATAAAAAAGAGAGTAAATATAAGAGATTTAAAGAGAAATATCCCGAGATTGATTTATTTTTTGTGTCTTATGATGGGCGGTTGCCTGTTTGGTTGATTTAGGGGGAGGGGGGTTGGGGAAGAAAAGGAAGATAGGTTTTTGATTTAGTGGTGGATTTGAAGATTGGGGATGCGGGAGAAATGGCGGAGATTGTTGGTAATTATAGTAAGTTTATAAAATATTGCAGTTGAGGCGATGAAGAGGTCAAAGTCGTCGATTTTTTGACCAGTGGTGTCCAGATTGGCTTTTGTTTTTGAATAGATAGAAATTATTTTTTGGTTTAGATTTAATATATCGATATTAAAGGTTTTGATGAAATCTTTTATTGTTTGGATGGATTTTTTTTGGTTTGTAGATTTGTATGCTCCATATAATAGTTCGGCATAGGTGATGAGACTTATTGATAAAGACGGGTTGGGATTTTTAATATTAATTTTTTTCTTGCCTCTGAGAAAATATATTATTGTATCTGTGTCTAGGAGATATTTTTTCATAAAGTTATTTTGCGTTTTTTTCTATATCTTTTTTTGGTAACTATAGGAAAGTTTGGAAGACAACCAAAAAATAGAGAATTATTGTTAAGAAATACTTTTTGTTTTTGTGGTTTTATACTGATTGGGGTGATTTTTGCGATAGGTTTTCCGTATCTTTCTATAATTGTGGAACCCTTGTTGTAATAGACATGATTGAAAATTTCTGAAATATTGTCTTTTAAATCGGTAATGCTGACTAAGTTTTGGTTCATATGGTCATTTTAGCATAAATGGCTATTTTGTCTAGTTTTTAAAATTGATTTAGTCTGTGGTGGATTTGCATAGATGTTTCTAGTTGACGACTACTGGGGATAGTGGATAGGATGTAGTTTATACACTAGGAATAGTGTGTTGTTAGTTTTTGTGAAAATATGTTGTGTCCTTATTGTAGTTTTAATGGTTCTAATGTTTTGGAGAGTAGAGATGCTCGTGAGGCCAAGGCGACTCGAAGGAGGAGAGAGTGTTTGGGGTGCAAAAAAAGGTTTACTACCTATGAGGAAGCAGGGGGAGTTGATTTAAAAGTAGTCAAAAAAGACAAAAGAATAGAAGATTATGATAGAGAGAAGCTGGGAAGATGTTTGGAAAAATCTTGTTGGCGGATGAGTACGGATGAGAGAGAAAAAATGCTGGATGGGATTGAAATGGAACTTTTGAATTGGCCTAGTGTGGAAATACCCAGTAAAGAAATTGCCAGAATGTTGATGAATAGGTTAAAAAAAATTGATCCGGTAGCTTATATTCGCTTTGCTACTGTTTATTTGGATATAAAAGATGTAAAAGGATTTGAAAGATTGATTAAAGGTTTTAATGGAGGTAAGAAGAGTGAATAGATCATCTTTGGATGCTTTTGATAAAAGTGTTTTGTTGGAACCTAAGCTTTCTGAGAACGCCAATTATGTGGCTCAGACTCGCTATGGAATGAAGGATAGGTCTGGGAAGATTTTGGAAAGTGTTAAGGATATTTTTTGGAGGGTAGCTATAAATGTTGCTAAAGGTGATAAGAATTTTGGCAAAGATGATTTATGGGTGGAGAGTTTGGCAAAAAGTTTTTATCAGGTTATGGCCGAACAAATTTTTTTGCCCAATACTCCTTGTTTATTCAACGCAGGTAAAGAAAATCAACAGTTGTCAGCTTGTTTTGTTTTGCCAATCGAGGATTCGATGGAATCAATTATTGAGACTATGGGTGATATGGCTCGGATTCATAAAAGTGGTGGTGGGACAGGTTTTTCTTTTAGCAAATTGAGGCCTTGTGGAGATTATATTGCCAGTAGTGGAGGTACGACGGTAGGACCAGTGTCATTTTTGCAGGCTTATAATGATTTAACGGCTCAAGTTAAGCAAGGTGGGGTAAGGAGAGGAGCAAACATGGGGATGTTATCTATCGACCATCCGGATGTGTTGCGTTTTGCGGTAGCTAAACTGGATGAGTTTTCTTTGACTAATTTTAATATTTCTTTGGCGGTAACAGACGTTTTCATGAAACAGATGGAAACAGACAAAAAGTATGTAGAAAATATGGCGATACCGGAAGAAATCGTGAAGAAAATTAAAGAAATTCAGGGAAATAGAGATGTTGATGTTAAGACAAGGAGGGTAGAGAAGGAAGTGAGAAAATTATATGAATGGGCCAGGGCGAAAGAAAAAGAAGAAGGATATGACTTGATTAATCCACGAACCGGGGAGTCGATGATGAAATTAAATGCGTTTAAAGTATTTAAACTGGTGACTAGACTGGCGTGGCAATATGGAGATCCTGGTTTGGTGTTTATTGATAGGATGAATGAGCCTTGCTCGAATCCGGTGCCAAAATTAGGACGGATTGAGGCTACTAATCCTTGTGGGGAACAACCACTACTTCCTTATGATGCCTGCAACCTTGGGAGTGTTAATTTGTCAAATTTTGTTGTGGATGAAGACAATGATTTGGATTGGAGTGAACTAGAAAAAGTGGTTAGATTGGCGGTACATTTTTTGGACAATGTAATTGAAGTTAATAGATTTCCGATTGAAAAAATTAAAGAAATGGTTAGTAAAACCAGAAGAATTGGTTTGGGAGTGATGGGTTTTGCTGATATGTTGTTTAAGTTAGGAATAGCTTATGATTCAGAAAAAGGAGTTGAGTGGGCGGAAAAGGTGATGGAATTTATTAATAGAAAGGCAAAAGAAATGACAGTTGAGCTGGCGAGTGAGAGAGGTGTGTTTTCGGCCTGGGAGATAAGTGTGTTTGCGAATACTTCTTACAGGCCTAGAAATATGGCATTAACAACCATTGCCCCAACGGGAACTATAAGTATTGTAGCAGATGCTTCATCGGGTATAGAACCTGTTTTTTCTTTGGTTTATAAGAAAAACATGGTGGAAGGTAAAACAATGTTTAGTGTTAATCCTGTTTTTGTCAGTAAGCTTAAAAAAATGGGTTTGTATTCAGAAGAATTAATGGAAAGGATAGCGGACAATGGTGGTAAATTAATAGGATTGAAGGAATTTGGGTTGAGCGAAGAAGAGTTGAGCGTATTTAAGACGGCTTTGGAGATTGAGCCTGAATGGCATGTGAGAATACAGGGAGCTTTTCAGAAATATGTAGATAATGCGGTGTCAAAAACTATTAATTTTCCCAAGGAAGCTGGTGCGGAGGATGTTGAAAAGGCTTATCGGTTAGCCTATCGGTTGGGGACGAAGGGTATAACCATTTATCGGGCAGGATCAAGAGAGAAAGAGGTGTTGAGTAGTACTGATAAGAAAGGTAACGGAAAGGATGGGAACCCGCCGTCGCTAGAAGCTATGGCGAGGCGAAGGAAAAAGAAAACCCCGGAAATAGCAAGAGGGGTGAGAATGAAAAAAACTTGTGATGTTGGTAATGTATATACATCAGTTTTTTTTGAGTCTGGAGATGGGCCAGTTGAGGTTTTTGTGGTTTTGGGTAAAGGTGGCGGTTATATGGCAGGAGCGGCTGAGGTGACGGGAAGACTGGCTTCACTGAGTTTGAAATATGGAGCTAGTTTGGAAGAAGTGGCAGAGGAGATGGTGGGGATTTCTTGTGGACAGAGAGTGGGGATGGGGAATAAGGCGGTTTTGAGTATGTTTGATGCTGTTGGCAAATCTCTTTTGGAGATTTCCAGAGGAGAACAGTTAAAGTTGTTTGAGGTTGAAAAGGGATTGGAAATGATGGAAGAGAAAATAGAGATTGATAATGAGGTTTTATCGGAGTTGAGGGTGAAACAAGTTAGTGTTGAAAGTAGATTTATGGTTTGTCCTGATTGTGGCAGTCAGCTTTGTGCACAAGAAGGTTGTTTGAAATGCATTAATTCTTTTTGTGGATATTCAAAATGTTCTTGAGAACATTTTAATTTCCAAATCTAAAATTCAAATTTCCAAAAAAGACAAAAATTAAAACAATTATGAATAAAAAACAGAGAGGGTTTGATAAGGATGGAGCAGTGTTAGAAGCGGTGGGGAGTATTGATGAGCTGGTGTGTTTTTTGGGATGGGCAAAGGTAAAAATTAAGAATGACAGGAAAAGACAAAACCCGCCGTCGCTGAAAGCTATGGCGAGGCGAAGAAAAATAGAAGAAATACAGAAAGATTTGATGGGGATTAGCAGTGAATTGGTAGGGTGTGGGAAGTGGGAAGGTAAAAAAGAGGTTGGAGAGATGGAAAAAGAGATTGTTAAATTAAAAAAGAGTTTACCAAGACCGAAAGGGTTTGTAGTACCAGGAAAAAATGAGCTTGATGCAGTTTTACATATTTGTAGAAGTGTGGCCAGAAGAGTAGAAAGAAGAGTGGTGAGCTTGTCTAAAGAAAAAAAAGTAGATAAGGATATTTTGTCTTATTTAAATAGATTGTCCAGTTATTTGTTTATGTTGGGAGTAAGCTTGAGTTAATTTAGTTTTAAGGGAATTGGGTGGAAGTCCCAAGCTGTGCCGCAACGGTAAAAGTCCGGAACCTGGAATCTTTCGAGCAAAAGTGAATATGAGAGTAGAGGGAAGTTATTTTGATATTGGAGCATATGTTGATGGGGGTGGTGGGGTAGATCGGAGAAGAATGGGAGAGGATTTGACTGCTTTAATGGCGGAGAATAGGGCTGGAGTTGGGTTGGAAGAAAGAATTACTCCTTTTGAGATAAGATTTGGTAAAGATGGAATGCCGAATTTCGAATTGAGATGGAAAACGAAAGCTGATTTTGCTGAAAATGAGGCTTTGTCTGGGATGAGAGATTTAGCAAAAGAAGGATGGAAACATATGTTGTGGATTAGCCCACCCTCGGGGGAGATTGGGTATAAAGAAAGTAGGTTTGTGGTAGCTGTAGTTAGGAGTGTTGGTGAAGAGGTGGTGTTGGAGTGTAGGGGGATTTGTGGAGAGCAAAGTACTGATGAGTGTGTGAAAATTGCAAGGAATTTGGGTTTGGAGGTGAGTAGGGCGGAAGAATTGAGGAATAGACCGATTCCATTTGTAGTTGGCAAGGGGAATTGGGTGGATGTACTGGGGAGAGTAATTGATATGCCGGAAGTGTGGAGAACTGTTAAAGAACGAGGAGATGTAAGGGACCAGGCAAGCAAAAGAGGATTAGCTGAAATGGTAGTTGGTAGAATGGAGGCGAGATTGGCAGGTATGAGAACTGATGATTGTTACGAAAGATTAAAAGTAGGGGCGGAAATGGAGAGAATGTTACAGCAGTTGGGGGGGGTGAGATTACAGTCAAGAGGAAGCTGTGGAATGTCTAACACAGAGGCTTTGAGCAGATTATCCAGCGGGGGTAGTTTTGATATGGTCTTTGCTATTGGTTTGGGAGGGGGCGAGTTTTCGAGAAGTGTGGATAGAACTTTTGACTGTCCCAAATGTGGGGGGGCGATTGCTTCGGGTAGGGGAATTACTGTTTGTCCGCATTGCGGGACTAGAAAAGAGGATTGTGGAAGTGTGTGCGATTAGCTGTTGTTTTTGATCCATTTTTCTCGTTTGAGGTAGAGGAAGCCGAGAATTAGAAAGATGCCGATGATGGTTAAAAGGGACTCTATTTTGTCTAGACCGTGGGCTAAGGATTCGAATGTTTCACCCATTTGAAAACCGATAAAACCTAACAGGGTAGCACGGATAAGAAGAGCCAAAAAAAGCATGGGATAGAATTTTTTGGGAGAAATTTTAAAACCGCCACAAAAAGCGGTAACTAAGGAGACAGGTACGATTGGAATACTGCAGGCGATGAGAATAAATAGTTCATCTTTGATGGTTTTTTGAAAATCCTTTTTAATTTTTTCGATTAGTTTCCAGCTAATACCAATATATTTACCAAATTTGTCAAGAATTGGTTTGCCCCCAAAAAAAGCCAAGAAGTAAACAAGACTGGTACCAATGGTAGCGCCGATGGTATAAGGAAGAGAAACTTTACTGAAAATTTGGAAGATGGTTTCAAAAATTGGCAGATTGAGTGAGATGAGAAAAGCACCTCCGGCCATGGTGATAATAGGAGAGGGAATTGGCACTATAATTTGTTCGACAAAACCGCCAAGAAACATAGCAAAAAGACCGTTGGTTTTTATGAGTTCTAGAATTGAGTTTAGAATTTGTTGCATAAAGTTTAGTATAGAACTTAAAATCTAAAATTTAAAATCTAAATTTCCAAAAGGAAGAAAAAT
Organism: Patescibacteria group bacterium; assembly: GCA_018902845.1. Taxonomy (GTDB): domain Bacteria; phylum Patescibacteriota; class Microgenomatia; order UBA12405; family UBA12405; genus JAHIPV01. The sequence goes on along the minus strand of JAHIPV010000023.1, from coordinate 15,085 downwards.
AAGACAAAATGTGGTATAAATAGGGTATGGCAGGATATGATCGTTTATTGAGACCGGATTGTTTGGCGGTTGTGTCAGCACAAGTAGACCCTGAACAAATGTGGCGGTTGCAAGTGGAAGCTGGTGAGGAAATAAGAAAAAGAAGGGAAGGATTATTAAAAGTTGGAATGAAGGAGAGGAATGTCGGGAAACCATGGGGTCAGCTAATGAGAGCTTTTGGTAAAAGTTCTTGATAGGGTTTGCGGTGAATTTGCTTATTAAAAAATTGGGTAGAAGTTTGGTAGGATGAGGGAATGATTTTGTCAGATAGGGATATCAAAAAATGGTTAAAGCGGGGGTTGGTGATTAAGCCTTTTAAAAAATTGTTTTTACAACCCTCTACCTATGATTTGAAATTAGATGGAGAAGTTAGGGTTTTTGATAATTATAAAACAGGATTTATTGATACAAAAAAGAAAGTTGATTTGACAAGAATAGTGAAATTAAATGGTGATGGATTTATGATACATCCTGGAGATTTTATACTCGGTTCTACTCAAGAATATTTTGAAATTCCTAGTTTGCTATGTGCCAAGTTAGAAGGACGAAGCAGTTTGGGTCGACTTGGATTGGTGATTCATGCTACTGCCGGGTATGTAGATCCCGGTTTTAAGGGTTGGTTGACTTTTGAGATTGGAAATTTATCAAGGTTGCCGATTAAGATTTATAAAGGGATGCGAATTGCCCAGATTTGTTTTTTGAAAATGAGTAGTGAACCGGAAAGATTGTATGGGGATAGTTTGATTGGAAATAAGTATCAAGGGCAAAAAGGGCCAACGGCCAGTAAATATTGGAGGGATTATGAATAATAAAAGAAGAATATATTGTTTGAATGGTTTGTCTGAAGAGACTTTGGCGGTGTGTTTTGCCAAATGTTCCAGAAGTGGCGAAACTTTTGATGTGATTGCCAAAGAATTGAGTGATGAAAAAAGTGGGAAATTTCATGAAAAGTGGGTAGTGGGGTATGGACATAGTTCTGTAGCTGAACATGCAGTAGTCAGATTGGCGATGGAAAATGTGTCTTTACTGGCGGTTGAATGGATACAAGATAATAGACTGGCTTCTTATACGGAAAAATCGTCCAGATATCAGATATATGACAAGAATAGGTATGTAATTCCAGAGGATGTTAAAAGGGACAAAAGAGCTTTGAAGTTATATAAAAACGCAGCGGATGGGCTTTTGGGTGCTTATCATGAAATGATTGAACCTTTGAATTGTCAGTGTTTGAAGCAGTTGAGCGGGCAAGAGTATTCTGAGGCAAAAATTAAAGGGATGTGTATGGATCAGGCTAGATTTTTGTTACCTGCTGGTATGATGGCGAATTTAGGAATGACAGCTAATGCAAGAGTGTGGGAGTATGCGATTTCCAAATGGCTATCTAGTGGAATAGATGAGGTAATTGATATGGCAAAAGAAGTGAAAAAAGAAGTGGAAAAAAGTTGCCCGGTTTTAGTTAAATATGCTGCTGAAAATAAATACCTAAAGGATATTTATTTTCAGCAAATCACAAATCATAAATTACAAATTACAAAAAATAAAAACAAGAAACCGGTGAGGGTGGTGGATTGGGATAGAGATGCTTTAGATAAGATAGTTGCGTCTTTGATTTATAAAAAAAGTTTTGGAGAATATAAGAAAATCGAAAGAAAATTAAAAGCCAAAAGTAAAAAATATAAAATAGATGTGTTAAAAAAACTTTTAAAGAATAGAACTGAGCATGATAGGTTGCCAAGGGATTTTGAGCATATTTATATAAGCTTTGACGTTTTGTGTGATCAGGGGGCTTATTATGATTTTAAAAGAAATAGGATGATGACACAGATCAGGCAAGATCTTGGAGTGGAAAATGGATATATGATGCCAAAAATGATTAAAGAAATTGGGATGGATAAAAAATATAATGAAGTTATAAAAAAAGCAGAAGAAGCGTATTTTGAAATCAGAAAAAAATATCCGATTTCGGCGCAATATTTGGTAACTAAAGCGCATAATAGAAGGTTTTTGATGAAAATGAATTTAAGAGAATTGTTTTATTTTGTTAGATTAAGAGCTAGAAAAGCGGGGAATTTTGCTTATAGAAGAATTGCCATGGCGATTTTGGAAGAAGCTAAGAAAAAATATCCGGAGATTATGAAATTGTTTTTTGAAGAAAAAGAGTTGGATAGCAGAGGGAGTATTGAAAAAGAATATTTTTATAAGTTTGTATGATAAGATAAGAATAGTTATAAGTTAATGAAGGAAAAAAATGAGATTAGGATTGCCGATGTGTTTAAGAAGGAAAAGGTCTTTGGTGAAAGAACGGATGTGTGATGAGTCGGTGAGGACAGCGTTAGCACAGCCGTGGGAAGAAAGGGCTCCTATTCATGAAGGAGCGGTGATAGTTGCTGAAGCAGTACAGAGAAGGAGAATACCTGTAATTGGGAAATGGGGACCAGTAGAGAATATTGTTGTGTTGTAGATGATTTTGAGTGGTGTAGAATTAAGAAATGAAAGCAAGAGTGATTAGCAGTGATAGGGTGCCAAGGATGCATTGTTATGATGGTGATGGCAATGTGTGTGGAATGGTAGGGTGCGAAAGGAGAAACACTTGCATTCAGGCTAAGCCGGTTGGGAGAGTGTCGCTTGAGAAAGGTGTGGTTTGGGAAGATGGAAGGAGAGAGGGTGGAGTGTCAATGAGAGGATGGTAACAGTGTACATATTGTAAAGTTTGACAAGTTTGTATATTTAATGTACAATGTGGCTATGAATGGATTAATAACTTATTCTGCAACTAATTTTAGAGATAATTTATTTGAAATAATGAATCAGGTTTATTATGGTAATAAACAAGTGCTTGTTACTAAAAATAATAAGCCAATGGTTAAATTAGTTAAACCTGTTGTTGAAGCAAAGACAAAAAAGAAAAGTATTTTAGATTTTGCCGGAGTAATGGATGATGAAACTTATAAAATCATGAAAGATGTTATAAAGAAAAGCAGAAAGTTGCCTGCCAGAGCGACTCCTGTAGATTGGTAATGAAGAAATATTTATTAGATACGAATATTGTTATTGATTTTTTTAAAAATCGAAATAATGTATTAGAAATTTTCAAAAAAATTGAGAGGTCAGGGTTGTTTTTGAGCATTGTGGTTGTAATTGAGTATTATCAAGGAGCTTTTAGGTCGAATAATTATGTTTTGCAAGATAGTAATTTTAAGAATTTTGTTAAGGCTGGTAGTATTAAAATTTTGTCAGTAGAAAATTCAGTGGCGATGGAATATGCGAAGTTGCAAGCAGAGTTTATGAAAAAAAGGAGGATGAGACCTGTTATGGATTTGTTGATTGCCTCAACTTGTGTTGTGAATGATTTAGTGTTGGTGACACAAAATGCAAAAGATTTTGAAGGAATAAAAGGGTTGAAGATGTATAATTTGTGAATGAGTGATATGGTTTTTGAATTGATTAGGAAAGAAAAAGCGAGGCAAAAGAGTCAGATTCATTTGATTCCCAGTGAGAATTTTGTGTCTGAAAATGTACTGAAAGCAATAGGCAGTTGTTTAACCAATAAATATGCTGAAGGGTATGCGGGGAGGAGATATTATCAAGGAAATAAAATAATTGACGAGATTGAGAATTTGGTTGTTGAAAAAGGAAAAGAACTTTTTGGGGTGCCATATATGAATGTTCAGCCTTATTCCGGCAGTCCAGCCAATGAGGCGGTTTTGTTTGCCTTGTTAGAACCAGGGGATAAAATTTGTGGGATGAAATTATCGGCTGGAGGACATTTGACTCATGGTCATCCAAAGATTACTTTTGGGGGGAAATATTTTGATACAGTTCAATATGGTGTAAACAAAAACGGAAAGGTTGATTATGATGAGTTGACAAGGCTAGTTAAAAAAGAAAAACCGAAATTGATATGGGTGGGCACGACGGCTTATCCGTGGATTTTGGATTGGAAAAAGTTTTCTGAAATTGCTGGTAGTGTAGGGGCGTGGCTAATAGCTGATATTTCCCATATTGCCGGTTTGGTAGTGGCTGGTGTGCATCCTTCACCGGTTGATTATGTAGATGTTGTAACCTCAACGACACACAAGACTTTAAGAGGGTCAAGAGGAGCTTTTATTGCGGTTACAAAAACTGGGCTTAGTAAAGATAGTAAATTGGCCAGAAAAATTGATAAGGCTGTGTTTCCGGGGATGCAGGGAGGTCCGCATATTAACAATATCGCTGGAATTGGGGTGGCTTTTGAGGAGGCAAGTAACCTTAAGTTTAAACAGTATGGCAAACAAGTGGTGAACAATGCTAAGGTTTTGGCCGACGAGTTGAAAAACTTTGGTTTTAAGGTATTTGGAACCGAGAATCATTTGATGTTGGTGGAGTTTGGTGTTGGAGAAGGGAGAAAAACGGCCGAAGCTTTGGATGAGGCAGGGATTATTGTAAATTACAATACGGTTCCCGGCGAAAAAGGGACGGCTATGAGTCCTTCTGGAATTAGAATTGGAACACCAGCAGAGACTACTAGAGGGATGAAGGAAGATGATATGAAACGAATTGCAGGGTTTATAAAAAGAGCGGTTGATAATATAGATAATAAAGTTGAACTGGAGAAAATTAAGAAAGAGGTAAGAAGTTTTTTAAAAAAGTTTATTGTATAGTTAAGTTGTGGATTGGCCTAGAAAAAGAAAATTTAAAATCAACATAAACAAGATTATTCAGTTTTTGACTTATTCTGATATATTGATGATGTCTGGTTGGGGATTAGTAAGCCCGATTTTGGCTGTTTTTGTAGCCGATCAGATTGTTGGAGGAGACGTAAAATTGGTTGGTTTGTCAACGACTGTTTATTTTATAGTTAAGTGTTTTTTACAGATACCGGTGGCAAAATGGATTGACGGTGGAAAAGGGGAAAGGGATGATTTTTGGGTGATGATTACCGGTTCGCTTTTGATTAGTTTGTCGGCGTTTTTGTTTATGTGGGCAAAGTTACCTTGGCATGTTTATGCCATTCAGGTGGTTAATGGTTTGGGCGGGGCTTTGTCTTATCCTTCCTGGTTGGCGATTTTTACCAGACATATTGACAAAAATAAAGAAGCTTTTGAGTGGAGTTTTTATTTTACTACAGTTGATTTGGGAGCGGCTTTGGCGGCTGGATTGGGTGGGTTTTTGGCTGTATCTATTGGATATAAGTTTTTGTTTTGTTTGGTGGGTATTGTTTCTCTTTTGGGAACATTTTTTTTGGTTGGGATTATGGATAAATTAAAAATGAAGAGCTAGGAATGATTGTAAAGCTTGGGATTGAGAAAGAGATTGAATTATTATGATTGTGGACTGAAAATTGATTTTGATAATGAGGGTTTGGAGAAGAGAAACTTGTTTGTGCTAAAATACTTCATGTCAAGTAAGAAAGAAATGGTAAGAATGTGGATGGATGGTGCCAGAAGAAATGCGAATGTAGCTAGTGACAGTTTTAAAATGAAGCATTATGATTGGTGCTTGTTTTTTTGGCATTTGGTTTTAGAGAAAACAATAAAGGCTAGGATTGTACAGCAAAGTAGAGAAGTTCCGTGGGTTCACAATTTGATTGTTTTGTGCGAGAAAGCCAAAATAAATTTAATAGAGGAAGAGAAGAAGAAATTAGCCGAGATTAATACTTTTAATGTTGAAGCTCGCTATGAAACGATAAGATATGCTTTGTATAAAAAGGCGACTAAGGAATATGCGATAAAATGGGTAAAAATATGCAAGAAATTTTATAAGAAGTTTGGGGAATTGTAAGATGATAAAAAAGAAATATATTGATATTGCAAAAAAATATGCTAAGTTGATTGAAAATGAGGGTATCAGTGTTGATGGGTTGTATTTGTTTGGATCACGAATAAGAGGTGGTGGTCACAAATGGAGCGATTTAGATGTTTCTGTGGTTTCGAGTGATTTTGGAAAAGATAGAATTGCTGAAATGGCAAAATTGTTTTATTTGGCGTCTAAGGTTAGTGGATTGATTGAGCCGCATTCTTTTTCACTAGATCAATTTGATGATAAATATGATTCTTTAGCGCAGGAAGTGAAGAAGACTGGTGTTAGAGTGATTTGAAAATATAAATGAAAACGGGGATGAGGAGGGCGAAGCCGAGGAATTCCAAAAGTTGGGGCCAGAAGAAGATGTAGAGATTAGCATTTTGTGGAATATTATCAATATTCCAGCCATTAGCCCAGTTGTTGACTAAAATGTGATTTTTTAGAAAAACAGGCTTGATGCCGTTGAAATAGAAAGCGATCCAGCCGGAGTCGAAGGATTGATTTAGCACTATAGTGCTTTGGGGTGTTAGAGGATTGAGTCGGAGTTTTGTTTTGTAATAAAAAATGTTGGAGATGGATGGGAGATAAGTGCGAGTAGAAGTGGAGGGGACTGACGGGTTTGTGTCAGGTGTAATTTTATAGTTTAACAGTTGATCATAGGGAAAAGGATAAATCTGGATTGATTGAATGTCGTTTATTGATTCAAATTGGTTAAAAGATTTATTATTGAAAGAAATTCCCAAGCCTTGACGGTGATTTGAGTTATCAAAGGCAGGAATAACAAACCAAGCAGTTTGCCAATTTTTTTGTTTTTCCAATTTTGTTTCGAAGTATTTGTAATTTTGGTTGTCACTGTAAGCATATGTAAGTAGTGGATAACCTTTTTGATGACGGTAGGTGAGTTTGATTAGGTATGATTGATTAAGAGGAAGGTTGGGAAATGGAAATGTGATACAAGAATTGTTATTAATGGAGGAAAGACGGATAAAAGAGTTGTTGTTTTCTTTCAAAATCTGGCGAGAATATGATCCATCTGTCTTTGAGTTGCAATTTTGAGGTTGTAAATGAAAGAGGTTGGATTGTATGAGATTGTTAGAAAGATTGTTTGAGGGAATAGTGGCTGTGAGAGTATTGTTATCCTTTGTTATTGAGAAATAGTCTTGAGGTTTGCTTGTATTATTAGGACTGTCGAATATTTGCATTGTAACGTTTTTGTAAGAGATCTGGTGATCTTTTGAATCGTAAGTGGAATCAATTATTAAGCTCAAAACTGTGTTTTGATCGGTTATTGGATCGAAATAAGAAGTTTCGCTATAGTATTTCCAAGTATTATTAAAGCCTGAGTTGGGAAGATCCTTGTTGTTTAAACATTTGGTTCCATTCCAAAAACAGGATTTGGGCCACTCATCCGAGATGGATTTGTAATCAAAAGAAAGGTTAATAATTTTTGGTTGTTTAAATTGTTTGAAGAAATCGTAGTTTTGCCAATCAATACAGAGAGCGGTGCCGGTGGCGGAAAGAGTTAGGGTGTCATCTTTGATTTCTGAACTGAATTTGCTGTTTTGGTTTTGGGGTGCGCAGAGATGAGGGTTGATAAATTCGGAGACGGGGATATTTATGGTGTCTTGAAGGCTTGTAGTAACAATGGGATTCTGAAACGAGTTCAGAATGATGTCTGTAGGGGGACTGATGGTTAGTGGGATTTGTTGATTGATTGGAATGGTAGAGTGGAAGTTCGGTTTTTCTATGACAATATTGTTGTTTTGGACGGAGACGTTGTAGGGAAATTCTGAGGGTAATCTATTGGTAAAAAGATTGGTAAATGGATATATGACTTGAGGTGAAGATGAAAACGTATAGTCACCGTAGTTACCAAAAACAGGATCAGCGTTAATAAAGCCGTTGAAGTTTTGGGTTGTGGTTAGGTTATTGGTGACATAAATTGAACTTTTGGTTGGCAAGTATTTATAAACGGTAATTTTACCAACTTCGAACATTAGTTTGAGGTTGTTTGATCTGTTAATAAGTTTTTCGGTTTGAGTATGAATTTTTGAAAATTCTTTATTGGATGGAAAAAAGATATTGTTGTCAACAAGAACATAGGAAATGTTGTATTTTTGTAAAATATTTTCAAAAAGACTTAAATCTTCTTTTTGGAGAGCATAAGACAATTCCCAATAATATTGCTCGTTTTTTAAATTCCAGACATCAAAAGCCCTGTCTAGAATCGGTTGCTCGATTCCGTACCAAAGAAAACCGGAACCTTTTTGTCCCCAGCGCCAATCGTGCCAACCCCAAAAATTGCTTAGTGGTAAATTCATGATGCGGGAGGTTTTGGGCTGGGTTTTGAAGAAATCTGTGAGGTGTAGGTATTGAGAAGGAAGGGATAAACGCATTTTTGGATTGAAATAATATCCTTTAAACGATGGCCAAGAAAATATAAATATTAAAAGAACCAGAAGGATGTATAGATAGTTTTTTATTTTTTTTGGTATTTTTATTTGATTTATTGAGAGGCCAAGGAGTATTGATAGTGAAAGGGTTGTGGGGATTAAAAGCTTGGTGAAAGAATTCCTAAAGATTTGTTTTAAAATAGGAATTGAAAGAAAGAGTGAATTTATATATTTAAATGGAAAGGTTGTGGAAAGTAAGCCGATTGATGTAAAAAGAAGGATATGGGTAAAGTATTTTTTGTGTTTATTTTTGGTAAATAAGCCCAAAACAGAGATAATAAAGAGGATGTAGCCTATGAATTGGATTGTTGTTTGGTCAAGATGTTTGTGCCAAATTGGAAGCAGGTATGAATTGTTTTGTTTGTGATTATTTTGTTGATCGTAATATGGTTCTATCAACAGTGCAAAATCTTTTAGATGGCCGTGTTTTTTGTTTTCTTCGATAAATTGGTCTGTAATAATTTTGTTAGCAAAGGCGTTTTGGGTTGTATTGATTTGAGTTAGCGTGAAGTAAATATTTGGCAATAACCAAAACGAATTAATTAAGAAGATGGTAATTAATATTTTAGATTTGAATTTGAATTGTTTGGGTAGATTTTTTTTGTATGAATGAGCCAACAAGATTAGACAAAGGCAGATGCTGTAAACAAGAAAAATTGTTTGGACATAAAAACTGGGGATACTTAAAAAATGGATAATAATAAAATTTAGCCATGTTTTTTTGTTTGGTTTTTTTAATAATTTAAAAATGACAAGAAGAAGCCAGGGAAATGCGGCGAAAAAAGTAGAATATGGTTCGAATGGCAGATTTAGATATTGAATGGTGCCAAAATTGAGAAGATAGAAAAGACTACTGATAACGGGTGTGATTTTTTGAGATTTGTTTTCTTTTAGGATGTATTTTGTTAGAGAGTATGAGCCAAAAGTAGCTAAAGCTATCATAAGAAAGTGGTAAAAATAGCGAATAAAATGTTGTGGTAGAAAGAAAGAGATAAGTAGAACGAAGATTTGCCTTGGTAGGTCAGAAGCGTGGGCCATGCCGGTTAAAAGTCCTAAGCCTTGGTATTCTTGCCAGACAGATAAAAGAGAACGTTTTATATTTAACAGGGGATTTAGTTCTATCTGCAAGTTATCCCAACCCAGAAGCCATGTGTTTGGTGTGTAATTTTTATAAAAGAGAACAACGAGAGTTGCGCTTAAAAAAAAGATTGGCCAATGTTTTTTGAAAAACTTAAGGGGCATTAACTAATTATATATTTAATATTTGAATGTATTGCTTGGCTATGTTTGTCCATAGACGCTGGCGATAGACAAGTTGGCTTAGTTTGGAAAGTAAGTCTAATTTAGATGGATTTTTTTTAAGTTGTTTGACTTTGGTGATAAAATCTTGCGAAGACAGATTGAAGGTAATATCTTTATTATTCAGGTTTAGTTTTTTTAGTGATGAGTCGATGTCTTTAGTGCCTAGAATTGGAGAAATGGGTTTTGAAAGTAAAAAGGCCTTGCGATGAGTAAAGGCCAAAGAAAGAGGTCCGGAAGAGGACATGCCGGTGCGATAAGGGAGAACAATCAAGTGAGACAGAGAGTAATAAGAGGCAATGTCTTTTTCGTCTACAAAGTTGGTGATTATTATGTTTTTTGGATGTTTTTGGGTTAGTTTTTTTAGATTTTTGATGAAGTTTTGATAAAAAGGTTTGTCAAGGTGGTTTGGATTTGGTCCGCCGGCAATGACTAATTTGAGGTTTGAGTTTGGAAATTTGTCCAGATAGTTACTCATTGTTTTGGCTAGCCAATCAGTGCCTTTGTACCAAGCTAGAAAACCGAAAGTAGTAATAACGAAGTCTTTTGAAGAGATGTTGAGTTGCTGTGAGACAGTTTTAGTATTGGTTTTTATATTTTTAGGTTCGACTCCGTGTGGGATAATAATGATTTTTTTGGGGTTAGCTATTGTGGCCAGTTTGTCTTTTAGAAACCTTTCAAAAACTATAATTTGAGAAGAAAAACTGATTATAAGTTTATAAAAGATTTTTGAAAGAAAAGAGAGAAGATAATTTAAGGAACTGTTTTGTTTTTGACCGATGTGACCGCTGATTTTGTTAAAATCTAAAACTATTTGGTGGAGAACAATAGTAGTTTTTTTGTTTTTAATTTTTAGGAAAAGAAGTAGTAAGGGTAAGAGGCTGTTTAGAATTGGATTACCAAACATGGCCATTTCAAACTCAATGAGAATATTGCTGGCTTGGTGGGTATTAATTTGTTTTAGTATTTGAAAATAGGCGAAAAAAGAATTTCTTTGCCAGCAACGGATGATGGTAATGTTTTTTTCTTGGTATTTTATTTTCTGATTAAGGAGTTTTTCGGCGAGAACGAGAATTTTTGGTGTTTTTTTGGCGGTTTTAGAAATAGAAAGCAGGGTGTTTTTGGTATAAGAAGCGACGCCGACTGTGCCTTTGCCGTGAATTTGGTTTTGTGGGGGGTAGCTTGCGATAACGATTAAATCATATTTCATTTATGATTTAGTTTACACTAGCTTGGGCCAGTTTTAAGTATGGCAAGGTGAGAGGGCTACTATGATTAATGCGGATTTTGAAAAGTTCAATTAAAGATATGAAGATATCTTTTTTTAGGTCAACCTTTGTGTTGGCTTCATTACCCCAAATTAATGCTTTTTCCTGAATTTTAAAATTTAGTTTGTTGGCTAGAAAAAGAATTTCTGAATCAAAACTCCAGCCATTGATAGTCATTAATGGCGCGATTGATTGATAGGCCTGCCGAGAAAAAGCTTTAAAACCACAAGTAAAATCAGTAACCCAGGTGTTTAAAATAATATTTGAAAGATAAGTGAAACAGCGACCCAGGATTTGGCGATAGATTGGCTGAGGAGTGGTGACGGTAGATTGACCGTTTTTGCGAGTACCTATAATGACGGGGATGTTTTGTTTTAGGAGAGGTAGTATTTTTTTTAGCTCTGATATGGGTGTTGACATATCAGTGTCAAAAAAGAGAGCATAATCGGCATTGGCTGACAAGAAACCTTGTTTTATGGCATAGCCTTTTCCTTGGTTTTGGGAATAAGAAATGATTTTTTTTGAGAATTTAAGTTTGGTGTTTTTTAAGATTTTGAGAGTGGAATCGGTAGAACCGTCATTGATAAAGATGACTTTAGTGATTTTGATGTCTTTTGAGGGACGAAAAGAATTTAAGGCTTTGAAAGTTTTTTCAAGACGCTTTTGTTCGTTGTAAGCTGGTATGACGAAATTTATAGTTATCATGGTTTGTTTAGTTTTCAACCCCGCAAGGGCGGGGTTGAAATATTAGTTTTTAGATTGACAGACGTTTTCGTTGTCTCTGAATTTTTCAGAGGCAGACTCATCAGGTCCGATTGATCGGACGAACGTCTAATTTGCTTGCTTTTCTCTCTTTTTGTTTTGTGTGTGTGTGTCCGGAGTAGCCCCCCGGAGGGGCAAGACGAAGGGTTCCTTAGGCCCTTCGTCTTGCTGAAAGATTGTTGTCGAGCTACTCGCTGACGATGGTGCCGTCACCAGGGTCGCCGGGTGTCCAATAGACAGTGATTTTGATGCTGGCCAGTTCGCCGTTTTGAGCCATGAGCGCTCTTTGCCAGTCTGGGGTGAACTCAACTGTCCAGTGGCTGTTGCCGGTTAACTCGCTGACATCGGGATCATAGTCTACGGTAGTGCAGGCTGGTATGTTGGCACTGAAAGTGCGCCCTTCGGATTCGGTAGCTTTGGTGCCGATGACCCATCCAATGACGGTGTCGTCGCCGGGTTCTGGGTAAAGCGGTGTCATGTAGCGCTTGATGGAATCGTTGACACCTAGAATTTCGGCGGCTTCGTCGAGTGTTTGGGGAGCTTCACCGGCAGCAGACCACATGCCTTCACCTTGGCAGATAGTGGACTCGTCGTTGGGGAGCTCTTCAGCGGGTTCTTCGGGGACGGCCGTGGGGTCGAGCGGGACGTCGGTGGGGGCCACGGGGGCTTCGGAGTCGGCCGGTTCTTCGGTAGCTGGGCAGGGGTAGGTTGAGCCCTTGATGATTGTGGATGTGGCGCCACCTGCGCATCCGGTTTCCAACGATTCCTCGAGTGTGTGGTCTCCCCACGTCCAGGGAGCGTACCACACCCCAGCCTTTTTGGCCTGGGGATTTTGGCATCCTGTGACAAGGATTGCCAAGATGAACAGGATACTGATGGTGCGGAATTTCTTGGTGGACATTTTTTCCTCCTTTGTCCGATAGTGGGCTTGATGCCCTGAACGAAACGATATACAGTTTTTGCGGGTAAATATGAAACTTTGTATACTGATTATTGAAAATTAGTACACGAAGTTTCATATTCCCGGCTGTAGTATGTTTCTTGTTCCTACGGGATTGCCACGTCGTTGGACTCCTCGCAATGACAGGTTGTTACCGTATCAAATACGAAATTACACACATCTCTTTAAGAGATTAAGCAAGCAAATTGTTAAAGAACTTATCCTCCTATGCTCAGAGAGCTACGAAGGACAGGTATTAAAACTTTGGCCGAAAGCTTATTTCCGGATTTGGTTTTAATATATTTTTACGCTTCGCTAGATCCTTCGGTCTCCGCCGGTTGGCGGATCACTCAGGATGACGGAGCGCTTAATAAGTGATTTACTTATTAATGTCCTATATTATACATGAAAAGATATAAAAAGCAAGTTATAGGGATGTTTGGATAACTAGATAACTGGATTATTAGATAACTGGAAATGAAAACGAAGAAAATGATTTATGAATAGGAACTAATACAAAAATATAAAATTACCTGTTGACAGCTAAAGCAGTCAAGCGGGCGGGCGAATTGAAAACTAATACAAAAAATAAAACATGCTTGGGTAGATCTTTCGATCGGCAAAGAAAGAATTAAAAAAAGCTTTTGATAGGTTGAAAAGAATATAGCAAAGATGCTATACTGAGATTATGAATAACTGGAAGAGAATTAAAAATAAAATTTTGGCTGATAAAGAGGTAAAAAGAATTTATGATGGGCTAGAGCTTGAGTATAAATTAATTGATGAAATGATTGAGTTAAGACAGAAAAAATGTTTGAGTCAAAAAGACTTGGCAGAGAAAGTAGGTACAACACAATCAGCTTTGTCTAGGTTTGAATCTGGTGGTGTGAGTCCAACTTTGAGGTTTTTGAAAAAGTTGGCCGTGGCCTTGGATACTAGACTTGTGGTTGGTTTTGAATAAAAAAATAAGCAAAGGAGAAGGGATGTACTAATCATAAGAATCTTACATCCCATTCTCCTTTGCTTATTATAACCTATATTATATATTAGGAGGATGGTAATGTCAAGTTATGGGATAAAAAAAATCCCCTGACGGGGATTTTTTGCTAAGAAGGTGTTTTGTTTAGTAACCTCTGGCGTATTTTCTGGAAATAGCTACTACACCCAATAAGCTTAGGCTTATAAGGGTTCCTACAACTATTTGATTGACAGGACCGGTTACAGGAAGCAGATTTTGACTTGTGCCTTCTGCAGTCCAAAAGGCTGAAATATCAGAATCTGAAGCACCTGATTCAGCTGTGGCATCAACTTGATTAAACCATTCTTTTAGTTCTACCGGGATAGCGCTGTTTACTTTGACTCTTATGATAGTTACTTGGTCTTCTCCGGGTTTTATTTCGGGGATTTGCCAAGAAACAACATGAGCATTGTAATCACCACGACCAAAGATATAGTCAAGTGAAGAGGGAAGAGAATCTTTGACATCAATCCAAGTAAGATTTCTGTTACCGGTGTTTTTTACTATAATCCTAAATTCAAATTGATCGCCTGGTTTAAAGATCATGTCTGAAGATGAATAGTTATCTTTCCATTCTGATTGATCTAGGCCTTTGATGGTTTTATCGACAACAATTTGATTAACTTCTTCTTCTTGGGTATATTGTGCCAAGACCGGTTTAATGGCTAAAAGTGAGAAGGCGGATAATAGAGCCAATGTGAATAGTTTTAATTTTTTCATATTTGTATCAAATAAATTATTATGGGGTATTGTAACATGAATTATAAGTATGTCAAGTCTTTTGGAAAATACTATGAGATTAAGAGATTGAAATAAAGTATTGATTAAATTAAAAATTAAGAATAACGTTTGGCTAGATTCTTCGGTCGTAAGACTTACTTAGAATGACGAAAAAAAGCTTGACTAGATTCTTCTCCCCCTGCGGGTGATCAGAATGACGAGAAGAGGGATTAAGAGTTAGAAGAACGAGAGGGTGGATTGAGGTGGCTGATGCAAAGCAGGCTCCAAACGATAAAAGTAGCCAATTTGAGAAAAGATGATATTTGAATATTGAAATAACCGAATATGTCAGAGGCGAGTATTATGGGAGTACTTGAATGAATAGTGAGTTGTGTAGTTTTGGAAAAGTTGAGAATAGATTTAGTTTGAGATGATTTTTTGTATAAAACCGTGATAGTTATAAATAGAATAATTGAGTAAATAAAAACAATGGAATATTTGCTGACACTTATGGCCAAAAATAGGAAGAAAAATATGACTATAAAGAGAACGGGAATATAAAAATGAAATTTAAAGAATGGATAAAGGGAAATTTTGTTGATTAGTTGAGTAATTGAATTTTTGTCTATATTTATATTTTGACTGTTGGCTGGAATTGAATAAGTTGGCTTAAGTAAAGAAAAGTGTGCTTTTTTCGAATAGTTTTGCTCATAGATTTGGCTAAAAGTTTAGATTACAATTTTCGGATGAAAAAAAATCAGTCCTTTCTTCTCGCATTATCGGTTGTTTGTTTTGTAATGGCCGT
>JAHIPV010000019.1 GCA_018902845.1 Patescibacteria group bacterium | reverse complement strand
TTGAAGGTGGAATCAACTCTAGACTTAAAGAATTAATACGACGACACAGAGGATTACCAATGAAAAACAAAAGAGTTCTTGTGGCTCATTTTTTACAATCAAAACAAATCCAAAAACCTCCACGAAATGTCACTTAACTCTATTTTTTCTACTCGCTCCGCTCCGTCCGAAATTTCAAGTTTTTTATACAACTCCATCAATTATTTTTTGTGCTAAAATATACCAAAATTAATAATCAATATAATGACGACCAAACAAGAAAACATGAAAAACAAAGGACAAATTTTTATAAAAAATAAATAATTTTGAGACCAATTAAACCAAATAGACTATTTCCCGGCGATACTGTAGCCATCGTTTCTCCTTCTTGGGGTGGACCAAGCACTTACCCTTGGGTATATAAAAAAGGAATCCAAAACCTTCAAAATTTGGGATTAAAAATTAAAGAATATCCAACAGCCAGAGCTGATACTGATTATATTTATAACAATCCACAGGTTAGAGCCAAAGATATAAATGATGCTTTTGCCGATAAAGAAGTTAAGGCTATTATTACAACTATTGGCGGTGACGATTCTATAAGAATATTACCTTTTTTAGACAAAGAAATGGCTTTAAATAACCCCAAAATTTTAATGGGTTATTCCGATACCACTACCGTCACCACATTTTATAATTATTTTGGTCTTGTTACTTTCAGTGGTCCCTCAGTCATGGCTGGTTTTTCTCAGATGGAAAGTTTGGGTGACCAATTCCAACAACACATAAAAGATTTTCTGTTTGGCAACACTACTAACTATACATATCGGTCCTTCCCTTTTTACTCTGAAGGCTATCCTGATTTCGAAAAGAAAGAAAATAGTGGCAAAATTAAAAACAAAAAACAGCCCAATGGTTGGCACTGGCTACAAGGCAGGGGAGTTGTTCATGGTAATTTATTTGGCGGATGCATAGAAGTTTTAGAATTTCTTAAAGGTACTTCTTTTTGGTTTCCCTCGAATTTTTTCAAGGAAAAGATATTTTTCTTAGAAACCTCAGAAGAAAAACCCTCTATTAGTCAAGTCAAATATATGTTAAGAAACTACGGAATACAAGGAGTTTTAGATAAAATCTCAGCTATATTATTTGGTCGAGCCAGAGATTATTCTGACGATGAAAAAAAATTATTAGACGATACCATTCTAAAAATTATTAAACAAGAATTTGGTAACAAGAATGTAACAATTGTTACGAACATGGATTTTGGTCACACCGACCCACAATTTATTCTTCCTTTGGGAATTAAAGCTGAATTAGATAATAACAAACAAACATTTAAACTAAACGAATCCATATTTCGTTAAAAATCAGTTAATAAAACAAATGATAGAAGGAAAACTCGGTATTATTTGGACTCTAGATCGAATTTGTAAATGGCAATGTAATTATTGTTGTGTAGATGCCTTTGGCGTCAAAATACAAGACAGAAATTTACAAATAACTTCAAATAGATTTAATCATACAGAAAAACAACCAAAATCTAGGCAATCACAAGATATATTCAGGAGAGCTAATCAAATCTTACAAGATCAAGGTCTAGCTCTTACTTTGACAGAAAAAATGAAAATTCTCGATAATTTACAAGGTGCAAACATAGAAATCGGTTTTTCTGGGGGAGATCCTTTGTTAGTTCAAGACAATTTTCAAGTTATTCGCAGAGCCTCAGATTTATTTGGTAGAAGTAATATTGGATTGACGGTAACGGGGATTGGTATAAAATTGGGGAAAGTTGAAAATTATTTAGAACATATCGCCCAACTAGAGTTTACTTACGACAGCCCTGTCGATGATGACGAAAACCATCAACAACCTGGTTATAACAGGACCAACCTAGAAGGGTTTGGAAGTATAGTCGATGCTTGTAAAAAAGAACAAGTTGTTACTCAGGCTCTAATTCCTATTTCAAATACAAACAAAGATCCCAATACAGTCGATCTGCTGTATTCTACTTTACGTCAATCCAGGGTAGATAAGGTTTATTTGATGAGAACTTTTCCAGTTGGTAGGGGCAGTCATTCTCAAACAGATATTCTTCAAGCAGATGATTACAGAAGAGTCATTCAACAATACAAACAATTACAGATACAAACCTCTGGCCCGGAAGTAAATGTTATGTGTGCCTTAAGAGCCTTGTACCCGGACACAGATCCAGATCCTTGTACTTTCTTAAGATCAACTATCGATTTAACCAGTACTGGAGATTTAATTGCAGATGCCTTTGCCTACGGTCCAACAGGAGAACCACTTCTTCCTGAGTTGGTCTTTGGTAATTTACGAAAAGATAAATTTGCTGATTTGATATCTCAAGACAGACTCCATCGATTAGCTGATCGTATTGGAGAAAATCCTGGACATTGTAAGGTATTTGCTTATTTATCTAACAGATCTGCCGGAATAGATGGTTTCTTCACTAGAACAGACCCTCTATATATGGACCAATCTTAATTATCTTTTTTGGTTTTGTTTAAATCTCTGATTCCTTGATGGAGTTACATCTTCCATAATTGCCAGAATAAAAAATATTTTCACCCACATTTTCCCAAAAAGAAACTTGACCTATAATCATATTAGGATAAATTTTAAATGGTAAGCAGGCGTAAATTTCCAATGTCCATCTATGACAGGAAGTTGTATGTCCCAAATTTGCTGATTGCTGTAAAAACAAACCACATCTACCCAAAGAACTTCTTCCTATTAATGACATTGCGTATTTTTTACTACCAATAATTTCCAGTGTATTTGCTAAATACATTCTATCTGGAGTTAATATTAATCCTTTTTTAGGAATATTAATTTGGGAAAAACAACTTTTTTTTTCATCAAATTCACTAAATATTTTTATTTTTTTTCCAAGTCTATAGTTATAGCTATTTGGGTTAACTTGGTCTTTTAAAAAGGGATCTATTACTATATTTCCTTGCTTAATCTCTTTTTTTATTTCTGACCCCGTTAGTATCATATCGACTTATTAGAATAATTCTACGAATCTATTTGGGTAAACTTTTTTTTCATACCTCAAAACCAACACGGTATATCCTTGATATGGCCTCAACTCATTGGACATTTTTTTTATTTCATAAAGTCTCTTATAAATTATTTGTTGGATTTTTTTATTTTCTATTTTGTCACTCTTACAAATTCTGTTTACAGTTGAATTACAATAGTGTTTTAATTCATTTTCTGTTTCCTGGCATAGATTATTTCTTTCTTCGAACATTATTTCCAGCGGTTGATATATTTTCATAATTTCTTTATAAGGTTCTTGTGTTGGTGTGATATTAAATATTTTCTTAAAATCTTTTACTAGGGAATCTGGTATTTTCTTGGTCACAAAAAACGGAGATGCCAGAAGATAACCGCCGTCGTCTAACCAACTTACACATAAATTAAACATTTTTTGTGGATTAGAAAAAAATTTTAATGAAGCTCCAACGACAATATGACTAAATTTTTCCTTGGGTTTATAGATATGAGCATCTTGAAATAAATATTTAATTTTTGCTTTGGATGCATATCTCATAATATTGTCTTTTGCTGCTTTAATTGAAGACTTGGAGATATCTATTCCAATTCCGCTACATCCTGACAATACAGCAAGCTCTCTCGATGAAAAACCAGTTGTGCATGCCACTTCCAATAAGTACGAATTTGAATGGAGATTTGAAAAAACCTTCCATTTAGATAGAGTGGAATAAGATCCAGGTAATACATTCCATTGGTTAATATATCCAACGAAATCTGTGTAACAAAGTCTCTCTATTTCTTTAACTGTTAATATTCTTTTCATCTGCTTTAATACCTATTTTAACTCAATAAATAATTTATAGTTTCAGTAGCTTCATGATCTGACAATCTAAAACCTCTCGCTCTATTCATTAAACGACACCTTAGTTTGTCAATATTAGTTTCATTTCTGAGTCTGAAAGCTTTTATCTGATTACGTGCATAATCTTCAAATCTTGTTGTTTGTTCATATTGTTCTTTCAAGTATTCTGCTATTTTATTACCAACACCACTATCTGAATCGAATTCAATTATTGCAAATTGATCAGCCCACATTCTAACAGTTGCCACGTCTATACCCAGTTTTCTCTGCCAATACCCAAGAGCTTTAATATATTTTTTTAAAATATATCTTTCTTTACCTTTTCCTGGTTCAATTCCCTGTTGAAATAATACAGTCGTCGCCACCAAAAAATCTACAAGTTTTTCTTGATGGCCAGGACGGAAAGGTATTAATTGACTTATTTTTGCTGCCTCGACCGGTTTAGTTAAATCGAAAACTCTTGACAATAGTGTTTCTATTCCAAAACCAAACTCATATGCTACTATTTTTCCATTTTTTTCTACTGCGACCACGTTACCAATGTCCCTAAACACGCCAGACTTTTCTTGTCTTATCGCGAAAGTAACACCTCTACCAACTAAATCTGCTCTGCCATATCTCCAATTATAATATAACGCAGGTTGTGAATCAGTTTCTATCCATATTTGATCACAAACTTGTTCCGTTAAGTCTCTGTCTCGAGCTGATGCTTTTACTATAATTCTTTCTAGAGGAATAGCGTATTTGTTTGTTAATAAAGACAATGCTTCTTTTGTTACTTCATCGCCTCTAACAGGAGAGGCTAGAGTTCCACACATCCAAAAATAACTCATATATTCTGGAATTGTCTTACCATCATAACAATTTTCCAGATTCTGCGTTCGTAAACACGGTTGAATCGTAAAAAACCCTGGATTTACCACACGTGTTTCTAACATTGGCATAAAAGGAGTAATTGTTGCTCCGGTAAATAATATGGTGTCATCTTTCCTTGCTACTATTGGTCCTGGAGGAAATTCTTGATAACCATTTTGGAGAAAGAAATCAGTAAAGCCATTCTTCATGTTTTCATGGTAATCTGTATCAGTTGTATTTTGTCCAATTAATCTTTCTTTTTTATTCCGTTCTGCTGTCATTTTTTTTGGTAGTCCAAATATATCATTGAAGGTTTTGGGCCCATACTACTTTGATATTTACCTTTATAAAGAATTATTTTTCCTTTTGGTACCCAAAAAGAAACTTGAGCAATTTTCATTCCAGGAAAAATTTTCACTGGTAAAGTCGCAAAAAACTGAAAAGTCGAATTTCCATGAGATCCAATATCAATTAGGTCTGCCGTTACATGTACAAACAGCCCCATTCTAGCGATTCCTGATTTAGCATGTATTATCGGCACAAAGAAATCACTGCCAAAGATTTCTTGACTATGTCCTAACACAAAATCTCCCGGTACTAACGTGATCCCTTCCGATTTACTTACCTTGAATTCACTGTATTTTGCTTTTTTCCTGGGGTCAATGACTTGTTCATTATATCTAATAAATTTGCTTCCCAAAGATAAATCATAAGAATTAGTTGTCACACTCTTGGGGTCAAAAGGAGAAATTTCAATCTTGCCCTCTTTAACTTGTTTACTTATTTCCGATCCTGTTAATATCATTTATCAATATCAGGTAAAAATTTAACTTTATTTCACTAAATTAAATATATAATCTCATTTATCAAATATTAGAATTAATCTATTTTACCTAAATTTGTTGCAAAATCAACATTATTTATCGGTAATGTTATTGTAAGTCAGATCTTTTCGAATCAAAATATCTACCGGTTCTAATTATCAATAAACATTGTTTTATTATTAGAAGGTTAATTAATTTATCCAATTTATTAAAAACTACCTCTTTTTTATACTTTAAATTGTTAGTTGAAAATTTATTACCTAAGTTCGTAAAAGAAGTGCACCAAAAACGCTAAAATAAGCGATTTGGAGGTGCACTCTGAGAAAACACAAAACACAATTCCACAAAACCAACAACAAAATCTTTGCAGGCTTTGCCTACCTAGTACGCAACTTTTATGCTCACTCCGTTCGCATTTTTTAAAACTCAAAATTTTATCGTGAACCATGAACAGAGTTCGAACCTTTTTATTCACGACTCAACAGCCATTTTTTATTCCAATCTGTTTCACACTTCCAAACAAAAAAACTTGAAATCACAAAAATAAATCCTCGGCGTAGGTTCAAAACCTGTCCCCCCTGGCGGAGTTTATACCTGAAAATCCTAACGGATTTTCTTCATTAATCAATAATTTCATTGTATCCTCGGCGGTGGCTGACCGCCACCAGCCCCCGCCTCGGATTTATTTTTATTGCTCTCTCCGCCTGCCCGTCTAACTGCTTTGGCTGTTGGCGGGTCGAGCAAGATTTCAAGTTTTTTTAGCGGCAAATTCTTTTTCAAGCCCCTTCGGGGCTTTAGCTCGGCGGAGTTTATCCCGCTACGGCGGGGCCTCGCCCGCGGCAAATTCTTTCAATTCTGAAAAAATACAAAATTCTAAAATCATTCTTCTTCTGGTCCAGCTCTATTACGAACCAAACCGTCTTTCTAACTTCTCTTTCAATTATGGACTATTTTTAAATATATCTTTATCGAGCACGTTAGCCCAACCGTCAGAAGACCATCTAACAATTACCTTCCTTAACCAAGTAATCCAAGCGAGGTTCGGAAATATTTTGTATAAAGTTAAAACGAAGAATACAATGGTAATCGTTATAATTATCAACTTATATCTATATACCCATTTTTTTACTTTTTTTATCAATTTAGTCTTGTTTAATCGAAGATGATAGTGAAATGGTCTGACAACTAAACGAAAAATGATAGTGAAAAATTAGTTGCTTGGAGTGTTAACTGTGGTTTGGAAAAAGAGGGAACAAAGGTTTTCCATCTTTAAAAAACGGCG
>JAHIPV010000018.1 GCA_018902845.1 Patescibacteria group bacterium | reverse complement strand
TTGAAGGTGGAATCAACTCTAGACTTAAAGAATTAATACGACGACACAGAGGATTACCAATGAAAAACAAAAGAGTTCTTGTGGCTCATTTTTTACAATCAAAACAAATCCAAAAACCTCCACGAAATGTCACTTAACTCTTAAAACTAGGAGAACAATACGAAGGCAAAGTGCCTTTTGATATTTAAACAAGGTTGTTATCAAATTACATCACATAACACAGTATATGGGGCTAATTCGCCCAAATCAGGCGATTTTGAGAAAATTAATTATAAAATCACCTGACTTCCCATATACCGAAACGTTATATGAAATATGACTTAATTTTTATTTTTTATGATATAATCCCATAGTATGAAGAGAAAAACAGCAGAAAGTTTGGAGGGTAGAATTGTTCAAGCTATTAGAAATGGCGAGACAGACCAGCTCGTCTCAAGGCTTCGGCAAGCAAATAGTGTTTTAACCGGTAGTCAACAAGGACACTTTAGCGAGTCTAGTGCCAAGGATCTTGATCAAAAAGTTGCCGATTTTTTGGATAAAGCAAAAGGTGGGTACGCCACAACAATTGTCTATCTAGGAGATTGCGGTCTGTCACGTCTGTGTCTAAGTGTTATGGACGACGAAACAAAAGTAGAGCCTACGTATAACTCTACAGATAGCGTTAAAAAAAGGTGGGAACAGACATAGATAAAAAATAAAAATTTAGTCATACTCTGCATGTCAAGTACTGAAATAACTGTACTATAAACGGCGATTTTTAAAGAATAATTTTGTAAATTTGTAAGGAGAAATTAACCCGATACTTGTGTGTCTCCTGTAATAATTGTAATAGTTGATTTTGCTTTTAACAAACTTCTGTAGTTCTTCAAAAGTTTTAATCTCTGCTATTTCGTCTTTCCATTCATCTTTGAATCTGCCAAAAAACGATTCCTGTCCCGGGTTGTGAGTGGGAGTGCCCGGATCACTGTAAGAAATCGTGCCATTGTCAAGAACAGCTCTAACATATCTATAGCTTGTGTATTGACTGCCTCTGTCCTGGTGAAAAAGAAGCTTGTCACCGACAGGCCCGTGTCTTTTTAGTTTTTTGGTGTATCGAATGGCTTTGTCAAATGATTCAAGAACTAGTCTTGTTTTCATGCTTAGGCCTAAACCCCACCCATAAACCATTTGTCCCATGACATCCTTATGAACACACAAGTAAGCTGTACCACCTGCAAATTTAAGCTCTGTTATGTCACTGGTAATAGCTTGTAAGGGTCGAGTGATTTTTGTCCTGATGAGAAGATTGGCTCGGCTAGCCAAGGCTTTGAGTATCTTTTGGATTAGGGTGAGTTTTTTGGTTTTGATTTTTCTCTTTAAACTTAATCCCCAAACTTTTAATAATTTTCCCAGAGT
Source organism: Patescibacteria group bacterium (assembly GCA_018902845.1). Taxonomy (GTDB): domain Bacteria; phylum Patescibacteriota; class Microgenomatia; order UBA12405; family UBA12405; genus JAHIPV01. Next base: position 24,578 of record JAHIPV010000018.1, on the reverse strand, counting down.
ATCTCTGCCAATCAGAATATGATATTTGTCTTCCAGTTCAGCCTTGATTCTTTTAACACCATAGGCCGGATTTTTTTCAATAATGTGAATGATTGTTTTTTTGTTTTTAAAATATTTTTGTTCAAAATTAATTTTAGGATTTTTTGATCTATAGTATGTGGTTTTACTGATCCCTAATAATTTACAAATTCTATTTACCCCAAAGCGATTTAAGTCAACTTGCTGTCTGGCAAATTCCACTATAGTCCACTTCGGGATTGATAAAAATCTGAAAAATTTTTTAGTAGATTCAACTCTACTTCTTTCTTGCCCACCATTTGTTCCAATTGGGCAACACTCTTTCTTAGTCTGGCAATTTCGGCATTTGGTTTAACCTCAAAGAAGCAATGGCCGTCTTTGAGAAAATCAGATCTCCACTTACTAAGCAGGTTTACTCCAAAACCATATTGTCGGGCTATTTCACTTACATTACTCTTTTTAAGAGATTCTACTACTCTGTCAAATTTAAATCTTGCTGTATACCTTGTCCTTTTTATTTTGTACCACCTTTTTGTTGAATTATTAATTGCTAATTTAGATGATTAAATCTTCCTTAGCTGGTAGTACAGTATATTCAGGACTTATCAGCACTCCACTCCGTTCCGTTTGGGGACGTTGCACTTTCACCAAAATTGTAACGAAAAGATTATACAATTTAGCCTCACCCTCACATAACACTGTATATCTGGCTCACTTCTTGCAGTCCTTCGACCCATATCGTTCACGCTCTCATGATAAAATTATAGAGCGTTTCGACATCAGATATACAGAAACGTTATATGAAATTTCACCTCTCCTCACTATGGTAGATAAACAAACATTTGAATTAGCAAACAAGTTGTGGGACTACCACCACGTCAATCAATCTCTTGAAAAATCTGATTGCATTTTAGTTCTGGGTAGCCATGATTTGAGGGTCGCCGAAAGAGGCGCGGAATTATATCTTCAAGGATTGGCACCTATTATAATTTTTTCTGGAGGCCTTGGAAATTTTACAAAAGAAATTTGGGATGAGTCTGAAGCTGACAAGTTCGCAACTGTTGCTATGAAAATGGGAGTTCCACGAGATGTCATTTTGATTGAAAATAAATCAACGAATACGGGTGAAAATATTTTGTTTACGCAACAGTTGCTAAAAGAAAAAGGTCTTGATCCGCAAAGTTTTATCGTTGTGCAAAAACCGTATATGGAAAGAAGAAGTTTTGCGACATTTAAAAAGCTTTGGCCTGACAAAAAACTTGTCGTCACATCGCCCCAAATTTCTTTTGAAAAATATTATAATGATGAAATTCCGCTCGAAAAGGTGATAAATATCATGGTCGGCGACTTACAAAGAATTAAAATCTACCCAAAAAAAGGATTTCAGATTTTTCAAGAGATACCAAATGAAGTGTGGTTAGCATATGAACAACTTATTGGTCTTGGATATGACAAGCATTTGATGAAATAAACCGGAGAGGTGAAACATCATATAACAAAGAATATCTGGCTCAAAAATTTCTCACTTTTATATTTTCAGATGAAAGAAAAATTTTCTCGACCCAAATTCATTTCCGCTACGCTACAATGAACTTCAGATATTCTTAAACGTTATATGAAATACGTTTTTAATTTTAAGATTTTTTGCTGGGCTTTTTATTAAGAAATAAAAACATTTTAGGAGGATAAAACAAAAAAATGAAAATTTATCTTATTAGACACGGACAAACTATTGGTGATGTTGAGGATAGATATGGGGGAGCCTATGATGACGAATTGTCAGACAAAGGTAAAATTCAGGCTCACGAACTTGCTAATAGGTTAGGCAATTCTGGTATACAGATTCTTTTTTGTAGTCCTATGACACGAGCACAACAAACCGCAAAAATACTAAAAACTAAGCTAAGTTGTGAGATAAAAACAATTAAAGATTTAAGGGAAAGAAATAAAAATGGGATTCTGACCGGTATGACTAGGGACGAAGCAAAAATAAAATACCCCAAATTGGTTGAAGAACTAAAGGATTACAGAAGTCAAATACAGGGCGCTGAGTCTCAAGAGGATTTTGCCAAAAGAATAAAAAAGGCGTTTATGGAAATTACTGGCGTTTCAAATTATTCAACCATTGCTATTGTTACTCATGGCATGCCTTTTTGGGTGATTTTCGGAGATATATTAAATGACAATAGAATAATCAATATTGCAGACTGTGCCTACGCGGTTTTAAATAAAGAAGACCATAAATTTACACTGGACAGATCAGACGGTATTGACTACAAAAAAGAGAAATAAAAAGCCCAGCAAGAAATAAAGAGAAAAACGTACTTCTCGTTTCGCTCCGACCCCGTTGCACTCTCGCTCCGGCTATCGCTCGATCCATATTGCCCATACTTTTGATAAAATAAATAATATGTACAAAACACTCACACCAAACATCATGGTTGCTGATGTAAACGCAACTGTAAAATGGTATCAGGACAATTTAAACTTTCAGTTTGCAAACCAAGAGGAATCACTTGACAAACCACTGGATTGGGCTGTTATGAAAGCAGGTAATATACAAATTTTCTTTCAGAAAGAAGAAAGTTTAGTTAAAGAAATGCCCATTCTAAAAGGAAAGAAAATTGGCGCAAGCTTAACTTTTTATATCAAAGTACAAGATGTTCAATCATTGTATAATTCAGTAAAAGAGAAAGTTGAAATTGTTAGAGATATGAGAGAAACATTTTACGGTGCAAAGGAATTTGCCGTGAAAGATCTAAACGGGTACATTTTAGTTTTCTCCGAAGCTAAAGAATAAGACATGGCAACATCAATTGAAAAAATAGCCTATGCTTTTGGTATTAATCTTTCCTTCTACAACATATCCAATGAATTGAATTCTTTGCAAAAAAATCTGCCCAAAAATTATCTCAACCGCCATGTTACAGACATAGGTTGTGGTGATGGAAAAATTAGCCTGAAATTAATACCCATCCTAAAACCAAAATCGTTTATTGGGATTGATCTTTCTAAATCATTGATAAAATTTGCCAAAAAAAGAGGTATAAATGCCAAGGTGTTAAACATCGAAAATCAAAAAATTTCAGGGGATGTGGGAATTTTGTGGGGAGTGCTACATCACTTGGATAATCCAATTCAAACCTTAAAAAAATTAAAAAAAGATTTTAATAGTCTAATAATCAGAGAATCTATTAACAAAAAGCGTTTGCTCGAACTGGGGCATAAGTTCAACAGGCATGAGCTCATGAAGATTTTTAAAAAATCAGACACAAGCATAGTTCAAACAATTGAAGTTAAAAGCAACGGAGTTTTGATAATTTTAGCCAAATAACAATTACAATTTCTTTTTCGTTTTTTTAGCAAATTTTTTACCAACTTTTGCCCCATGTTTTCTAGAGTCCCAAACAGTTTGCCTTGTCTCATTTTTTCTCTTTCTTGTTTTCCGGTTTTCCCATTTTAACTGTCTCCTGGCTTCACCTTCTCTTTTGTTTTTTTGTCCTTCTTCCGTAAGCATGGGGTCAATTTTTGCAAAATCAACAATTATGGTTCTGTCTTCCTCAACCTCAAAATTGTGGTATTTCTCCTTAGCTCTAATAGCATCCTCGATATTTTCAAATTCCACATAACCCATGCCACGGCTTTTTCCCCATTTATTAAAAACAATTCTAGCGTCGATAACCTTTCCTTCACTAACGAATAATCTTAACAATTGCCCTTCCTTGTATTTATAAGGAAGCCCACCCACAAATAGTCTTTTGCTTTCTATATTCATAAAATCTTATTATATTATAATCATTTATGCTTAAATATGAAACTTTAGTTTTAGGAGAGTTGGCCACCAATGTTTATTTACTTTATTCATCAAATTCAAAAAATTGTTTTATAATCGATCCTGCCGACGATTCTACCACCATCTCTGATCAAATTTTAGCCTTAAAACTAAATCCAAAAGCCATTGTTTTAACTCACGGACATTTTGATCACGCCATGGCCGCCTTAGATCTCAAGCTGATTTTCAAAATTCCTATTTATTGCAGTTCTCTTGATTTATTTTTACTCAAAAGGCTTTCCCAAACGGCCACTCATTGGTTGGGCAGACAAATAAACATTCCAAATATCAAAAAAATTGACAAAGATTTAAACAAAACAAAAATCCTAAAATTAGGTAATATAGATATTCATCTATTAAAAACACCGGGCCATACACCCGGCGGTCTTTGTTTTTATATTCCTTCCCAAAATCTTCTTTTTTCCGGAGACACTCTTTTTAGGCAGGGGATAGGTAGAACTGATTTATCTTATGCCTCAAGATCAGACATGAACAAAAGTTTAAAAAAATTATCCATGCTCCCGTCAAAAACGATAGTCTTGTCAGGACATGGCCCGCCAACAACAATTAAAAATGAATTCACCTGATCCCTCTTAGTTCTTTGATAGTCTCATCAAAATTAGTCGTATTCTCTTCCCTCAAGCTCTCCAGCATGTCTATCACAAAAAAAGTTAAATAATTTTTAATCGCCTGGCGCTGTTTTTCGTTTAATTTTAACTCGCGACACAAGTCATCTATTGTTTTCATTAGAGTAATTTTACATTATCTATGCCAAATAAGCTAAAATATAGCAAAATACACTGCCTCGTCGTCTAATGGTAGTCGCCTCTCCGGCGACCCGCCGATGAGGCGGGGACATCTTTAAAAAATAATATGTGGTTTACGTATGTTTTAAAAAGCTTAAAAAATGGAAGGCTATATGTTGGTTTTACTTCAGATATTAAGCGTAGATTAATAGAACACAATAAAAAAATAGGCGGCAAATATTCTTCTAAAAACAGTCCTTTTGAGTTAATATTCTTTGAAGCATATCTAAACAAAAAAGATGCCACAAAGTCAGAAAAATTTTTTAAAACTGGATATGGTAGAGAAGTGTTAAGGGCTAAGTTAAAATATAGCCTGGGAACATAATGCCTCGTCGGCTAATGGTAGGCCATTCGGCTCTGAACCGAATAATTGTGGTTCGAATCCATGCGAGGCAACAGATAAGGAATTTTAGCCTTGAAAATCACCGCTGAAGCGGGATAGTTCGAATCTTTTAACCTCTATTTTGTCGTTAAAGCAAGTATTGTTTTCAGTATTTGTTATTATTAACATAACAGTATGCAAGGTAGTGAATGGTATCAGCAATTAGTTAGACCATCGTGGTCACCGCCATCTTGGCTTTTTAGCCCAGTTTGGAGTTTTTTATATGTTTTAATTGCTGTTTCTTTTTTCAGAGTATTTCAATTAACTTTTCAAAAGAGAATCTCATTTATTATTGCTTTTCCATTTATTCTTAATCTCATCTTTAACTTTGCATTTACTCCTTTACAGTTTGGTTTAAAAAACAATTTTCTGGCGGCAATTGATATCCTTCTTGTTTTGAGTACTCTCATTTGGGCAATGATAGCCATTTACCCCTATCATAGATGGATTACATTTTTACAATTTCCCTATTTGTTGTGGGTTAGTTTTGCCACTGTTTTGCAGTTAACCATTACTTATTTAAACCGTTAAGATGTTTATTAAAACTTATTTAATCACCCTGCCGGTTTTTTTGGCAATCGACTTGGTTTGGCTCAGTCTAATCGCCAGAAAATTTTATGCTCAACATCTGGGTTATTTGATGAAGACAAACGTCAATTTTGTGGCAGCCGGCCTATTTTACTTGCTGTTTGTGGTTGGCTTAGTGATTTTTTCAGTTTTACCGGCTTTGGAGAAAAATTCTTGGACCCAAGCTCTTTTTTTAGGAGCCCTACTTGGACTTATCTCTTATGCTACCTATGATTTGACAAATCTAGCCACTATCAAAGACTGGCCGTTGGTAGTCACTATTGTGGACATGGTTTGGGGAACAGTCTTGGGGACTTCAGTCTCTCTGGTTAGTTATTTTATTGTCTCAAAAATATAGAAGAGATTACCTTTTAATACTTTTCGCACTTGATTTGATAAAAGCCCTGGGCGTGGTCGCAAGAAGGGCATTCAGCCGGCGGGCTTTTGCCAAAATGAACATAACCACATTCTCTACAAGCCCACCAAACAGCTTTTTTCTTTTTAAAAACACTTTTATTTTCAATTTCTTTTAGTAGTTTTTTATACCTTTCTTCGTGATGCTTTTCGGCCACAGCAATAGCTTTTAATCTGGCTGCAATTTTTAACAATCCTTCTTTTTTTGCAGTTTTAGCAAATTCAGGATACATTTGAGTATATTCATGGTTCTCGCCGGCTATGGCAGCTTTTAAATTATTTTTGGTATTACTATATATAGTTGGAGCCACTGTCTCAATTTTTATCTCATCCAAATTTTCCTTACTTTTCTTTTTTAACCGTTGAATTTCTTCAAACAATCTTTTGGCATGCGATTTTTCCTGCTCTGCTGTAAGCAAAAAAACTTCTGCTATTTGTTCATAGCCTTCTTTTTGAGCAATTTTGGCATAAAAAGAATAACGATTTCTGGCCTGGCTTTCACCAACAAAAGCCTTACTTAAATTTTGGATTGTCTTTTGCATTTTTCTCCTTTATTCAATACAACAATTAATCGCTTTTTTTACTAACTCTCCCATTTTTTCAAACAAACCTCCCTTCTTTTCTTTCGCCAATTTCTCGCTATCCATAAATTCATTTTTCTTAAAACCCAGTTTTAACATTGAATTTTTTAGCCCCTTGCTTTTGATCACTCCCAAATTTAGCCCCCAGAAAGTCGAATATAGTTGATAAGCCATCTTAAAAAAACTAAAAGCCTCTTTTTTTCTTCCTCTCCCCAAGCTTTTGGTACCCACCTCATTCAACCGCATTGAAGCTGCCAATAAATGCTTAGAAATACACCAAACTTCACCTTCATAATCCTTAACAATTTTCTTTAATAATTTTTTGCGCATTTCCCGTGTTTCATTTAGGATATCCAAATAGCCAATTTTTTCGGTTTTCATCGCCGTAAAAAACATGTGCTCCTCAATACTGATCAAATTCATGATAGCAATAGACAAATCTTCATCAGAAGACAAATCCAGTTTATTTTTCACCTGAACTGCCTTTACTTTTTCCAATAATCTGTTTACTTCTTTTTGATCAACCAAATCTTTTTTAATCATTTTTTAACAAATAAACCAATAAAAAATAAAACTAACTATCGTCACCAAAAGTAGGGGACAGATAACTTTTTGAAAAGGAAAAAAAACCTTGCCTTTGTTTAACTTTCTTAAAGTTATATCCAAAAACGACCCCAGCCAGATCAATATTGTTCCAATTGTTATTCCCAGCCAAATTCTACAAACCCCCCATATTTTACAATAAGGATTATTTAACTTTCCCTGTATTTGCAAAACAGCTACATTCAAAAGATAAAAAATAATTGTCCAAACAATCTCGGCCTTGGGAAACTTAGGCCATTTAATTTTTGGAGCCAATGTTATGGCAAGGGCTGTCGTAAAAGCACCAATCCATATGGCTGCTATCAAATCATCTATTCCTAATTTTTCAGCAATAAGCAAACCACTGCCAACGGCCACAACACAAACCGGACAAACAGCATAAGCAGATTTTACAAAAATCATTTTCCGTAAGTTTCTTTTAAATAATCAATTATCGGCTGATCTCCCATAAGACAAGTTCCATTGTCATACAAAAAAGGTACACCTATTCCGTTTTCTGTTGCAACTCCACATTCTTTGGCTTTTTGTGTCATTTCGGTAGAATTATCTTTATTCTCATAAACCTCCTTCATTACTAACCCTGCCACCTCCTCAATTTCAGCATTTTCTGCCAACCACTCTTCTACTACAATGCAATGAGGACAGGTAGAGCCATAAAAAAGAACACTCAAATCTTCTGCTTCTTGCTCTACCGTATCTTCTATAGAACTTTCAATATTTCCACCATTCTTGGCACTGCTGGAACTTTTCTTTAACAAGGCCTGACCTCCTGCTAACAATACAATCAACACTCCGGCTATTATCAAACTTTTTTTATTTTTCATAGACTAAATTATAGATTGATCTTGTCAAAACTCAATAAGCTAAAAAAATTTTGTCATTGCCAATTCTTTTGTAGGGGCGACCCTTGCGGTCGCCCGCAATCGCGACAACCTGCCTGCCGGCAGGCATGGCGTATCCGCCTTTGGAGGATCCCGTCGGAAATGTAAAAAACGTCAGCATCTCTTTTTTCTATTTTCTCTGGTTCGATCAAGCTTGCTTAGGTATTTTTTCCTTAATCTGATTGATTTTGGTGTCACATCAATCAACTCATCTTCTTCAATAAAATCCAAACACTCTTCAATGCTATATTTAGTGGCCGGTGTCAGCATAATTGCATCATCATTGCCGGACGATCTCATGTTGGTTAATTGTTTTCCTTTGCAAATATTTACTTCAAGATCTGTTTCAACTTGTCTCAATCCAACTATCTGCCCTCCATAAACATCTTCTCCAGGTCTAACAAACAAAATTCCTCTTTTTTGAGCCAAATCCAATCCATAAGACAAAGACCTGCCCGATCCGGAAGCAATCAGCACTCCATTTCTTTTATTCTTCCGTTCATCTTTTTTGGCCTCAAATCCCAAAAACCAAAAACTCAATGATATTGATCCTTTTGTCTGGCTCATCAACACACTTCTCAACCCCAGGCTATTTTGTTCACTTATTTTATAAATCATTTTTATACCGCCATCATTGCTCGTAATCATGTCAACAAGCTCGGCTTTTCTCTTACCCAGCTCCGAGCTGACAACACCCACATAATCTTGGTCGGTCAAAATTGTTAGTTCTTCCATTGGTTCACAAACCACTTTATTGATTGTTTTCAAAACCACTTCAGGCTTACCGACCTCTAGAGCATAGCCTTCTCTTCTTAGTTTTTCAATTAAAATTGCTAAATGAAGTTCACCTCTGCCCAGCATTATCATTTTAGTGCTGTCACCGGTGTCATCTTCGGCTTTTAATCCTAAATCGGTCTCTACCTCTTTCTGTAATCTTTCCTTAACTTGTCGGCTGGTTAGATAAGTTGATTCTTTCGAAGCCAAAACCGATGTATTTGGCCCAAAACTGGCTTTAATTGTTGGCTCGGTTACCGATATGGATTTCATTGCCTTTTCTACGCTGATATCGGCAATGGTTTGGCCGATTTTTATTTTGTCACTTCCGGATAAATAAACAATTTCACCACTGCTGGCTCTATCTGTTTCAACTTTTTCTACCCCTTCATTTATATAAAGTTTTTCTATAGTAAAATTACCCAGATCTCCTTTGTTTATATCCAAAAGTTTAACCCTCTGCCCGGCTTTAATTGTTCCTGACCTGACTCTGCCCAACGCCAATTTACCTAAATATTCGTTTCTTTCAAAAGAAGATACCAGCATTGTCATTGGCTTTTCCTTGTCAACAACCGAGCTTGGGCAATCCTTGTAAATAGATTCCAGCAAAGCACTGACGTCACCCAGCTGGTTTAGATTTTCAGGCACATTATTAAAAGTTTTACCATCTCTGCCGACTGCATAAATTACAGGAAAATCCAAGAAATTTTCATCAACTGCCATACTCAAAAACAAGTCTTCAATTTCAACCAATACTTTTTTAACATCAATCTGTTTTTTGTCAATTTTATTAATAACTACAATTATTTTTAATCCAAACTCCATTGCTTTTTTGAGCACAAATTTGGTTTGAGGCATAACTCCTTCACCGGCATCAACTATTAATAACGCACTATCGGCCATGTTCAAAACCCTTTCCACCTCACCGCCAAAATCAGCATGCCCCGGTGTATCTATAATGTTAATTTTGCTATCTTTATACAAAATAGCGGCATTTTTAGACATAATGGTAATTCCTTTTTCTCTTTCAAGATCATTTGTATCCATTATCCGATCCTGGCTCATTTCTATCTGATTATCCCTAAATACTTTACTTTGTTTGAGTAATGCATCAACCAGGGTTGTTTTGCCATGGTCTACATGGGCAATTACGGCTACGTTTTTTATATCGTTAGTATTCCACATCTCGAAATTGTACACCCAAATACGTATTTTTGCCTAAATTCGTCCTTTTTACTCTTCACGAGCTTGTCCTGAGCCCATCGAAGGATCATCCTGCCACCCCTCCCCGTCATCCTGAGTGAGTTTTACGACCGAAGGATCCCGACGGGATTGCCACGTCCTCCGATTAATCGGAGTCCTCGCAATGACAATACAAGCCATCATCTCATCCAAGTTCTTTACAAAAACAAAAATTTAATATACTATAAGACAATAAAAGCAATAGCAAGCTATTTAATTGTTTTTTAAAAAACTATGGCCAAAAAGTTATCCCGAGAAAATCTGCCTGACAATTTTCCACATCTAAGTAGAACTCCTACGCCTGTTACAGTCACTCCCAAGTCTGCTCCAGTTGTAGACACATCTCCCAAAACTCCCAGTGTTACAAAAACTCCAGTTCAACGTTTACACCCAGAAGATGGTACCGGTAGTCCTATTCGAACAGGGTAAGTCATTAAGTGAGCGATTTAAAAAAAGTTCAATCCATCTCAGACAAGTAAGCCTTTTTTGCGCACGATACAAAAATACAAAAACCAAATCAATAGAAATTTCTCAGAAATTCCTCCACCGCAAACAGCCGGTTATTGCTACAATAAGCCAGTCTTTATGAAATGGTCAAAAACAATGTATCGGTATTTTGCCTTCAGGATTTTGGACGAAGTATTTGGAAACAGCGATAGTTGGAATAATGAAGAAGCGCAAATAATTAAAAACGTTGTCAAAAAATATCAATCTCGTTTGAACAGAAATCAAATAAATTTAATCAAATTTCGAGTCCGAAAGACTAAAAGTAACTACAAAGCCAATCTGCTAAACACTTTCGAAAACATGTATTGGAAAGAAATTGATAGAGGTGATACTTTGTATCCTCCCGTAGAATTCGACAATAAAACCTACGAACTCTGGACAAAAGCCGTCAGGTTAAGAAAGTCGGTTAAAATGCTCTATGAATCGACCACATCAGGAATGACGACTCGAATAGTTGACCCCTATAAGACAGAAACACCATACGGTCGCGGTTTTTGCCATACTAGAAAAGAAACACGAAAATTTCGATTTGATAGAATTATCGAAATAAGTTTGACTGATAATAAATTTATTAAACCCAAAAATTGGGATAAAAACAAATGACAAACCGAGACAAATTAATAATGGAAGCAGAAAAGAATAATTTCTTTACCGATTTTATGAGTTATTTGAAATATTTGGAAAAACAACCAATCAAGATGACGGCCACGGGCAATATTTCTATCTCAAGTATTACAGCTTTATTAGATAGTTTTCGACAACGAGAAGTATTTAAAAATTATGAAAAATTTGGATGGAAAATTAGAAATGAATATGAAATTGAATTTTTGTCGCAAATTAAAATAATTGCCGAAACAATGAAGGCAACTTTTAAAAGAAAAGGAAAAATCAAAATTTCCAAAAATGGGTTAGGGTATCTTCATAATTTAGACCCGCTGATTCAATATTTAAACATGGTACTTTTTTACTGGGATCGAGTTAATTGGGAATATTTTTGTCATTCTCGCGAAATTAAGGGTATGAGTGTTGTTGCTATTTTACAAAAAAATCGAAATATTATTTGGGAAGTATTTTCAAAACATGAACCGGAATGGATTGATTTTAAAAGTTTTTGTAATGGTCTGCACAATGTTTTTGAATTGGGAAAATTTTATCCGCATAAAGAATATGATGAATATTCCTATCGCCTTGATATAAAATATAGTTTATTTAAAAAAAACTTAGTCAGATTAGGATGCGTAGAAATTAAAGAAATAAAAAATAAAAATGGCATTAAAATGATTAGTAAATTTCGAGTAACGCCATTGGGACAATTCATGTTTGTCAAAGCCCAAAATTCGTGTGTTTAGATTTTTTATGACCGATTTTTGTATTAACAAACAAGCACAAATATCTTCGGGTTATCTATGGTATATTGTTCTTTATGAAACCAATCAATTTTTTCATTGATGAACTAGGTAGCGCTAGTCTTAAAACTACACAGTCAAAAATTTATATTCTAAGTGGCATAATGGCAACTTCTCAATCAAGAGAAGAACTAAAAATCAAAGCAGATCAAATTAAATTCAAATATTGGAATAAAACAAATATTATTTTTCATTCCAGAGAAATAGGCAGAAAAGAAGGTAAATTCAAAATACTTAAAGATGAAAATAATAATAAAAATTTTTTAAATGATTTAATCAAATTTTTAAAACAAGGCAGTTATCAACTTTTTGGAGTTGTCGTTGATAAACAAAAAGTACCGAAAAACTGGAATGAAAAAACAATTTATAAAAAAACATCTGACATAATTATCAAAAACTTTATCTTTTCTTTATTATCCTGCAAGGGTTGCAAAGGACGTTTGGTGGTCGAATCAGCCACAGCCGAGAAAGATTTTTACTACCACAAGACAGCAGGGCATTACTTAGCAAACGGTTTTAAGAAATTAAAAATTAACTTTAAACAAGTTCAAGATGTTTTAACTGAAGTTTCTTTTGTTACAAAGAAAAATTTTGACATAGAAGAACAAATAGCAGATATCTTGGCTTATGGTTTGAGACTAAAATACGAGAATAAAAAAAACAATAAATTAAGCAATTATGAACAAAAACTGATTAAAGTTGTAGGAAGTAAACTATTCAAGATGCATCCAAACACAGGCAAAAACAAGAAAAAACTACATTCTCAAATTGAGAGTTTTAAAGTTATCCCATAAAAATAGAAAAAACTGGGTCGTGGCATCACGCTCACTTACCAGTCTTTATCTAAAAAGAATTATACACAAAATGATAAATAAAAAGCAAATAAAATATTGGCTCGAACTTCTTTTTATTGGATAAACGACTTTTTCCTACAAACTTATACTGGTAAAATAAAAGCACCGGTCATGAAATTCAAATTCGAACCAAACCTAAAATTCCAACTGGATGCCATTGATTCTGTAGTTAGTTTGTTCTCGGGAGCGCCACTTATCAAACCGGAAGAATCTATTTTTTCACAAGTAGCAAAAAATATTCTAAGAATTACCCAAAAAGAAGTATTTAGTAATAGAGACAAAATCATCAAAAATAACGGCATTGCTGACTCACGCAAAGAAGATGTTTTAGATTTTTGTATAGAAATGGAAACAGGCACAGGCAAAACTTATGTCTACTTAAGAACCATCCTTGAACTACACCAGAAATACGGTCTTTCCAAATTCATCATAGTTGTTCCCAGTGTGGCAGTCAAAGAGGGAACAATGAAAACCTTAGACATTACCAAAGACCATTTTGCCAAACTTTATAACTCAACACCCTATACCCACTTTGAATACAATAGTAGAAAAATCAATAAAGTAAGAAGTTTTGTCTTTTCCAATCACTTGCAAATTATGGTAATGAATGTACAAGCATTTAATACTGACGATAGAATTATTAATCAAGAAAGAGACTCAAACAATGGGGAAAAAATAATCGACTTGTTGGAAAAAGTTAATCCTGTTTTAATAATGGATGAACCACAACAAGGCATGGATACCGCCAACATGCTCAAAAGAAGAAAAAAACTCAACCCTCTGGTTACATTTCGCTATTCGGCCACTCACAAGGTATTGAAAAATTTGATTTATCGTTTAAGTCCATACGACGCATACAATCAAGGTTTGGTAAAAAAAATCGAAGTTTTCTCAATCCACCAGAGCAACACCCAAAGCAATGTTTATATTGAATTTGACGGAATAAAACTATCAAGCAATAAACCACAAGCAAAACTCAAGCTTAATCATAAACTGGCAAGCGGAGATTTTAAACTTAAAACAATCTATTTCAAAGATGGCGACGACCTGGAGAAAAAAACCAAAAATCCTGTTTACAAGGATTGGATAGTCGAGCGTATTTTAAAAGATCCATTAAGTGATACAAGTAAAATTAAATTTGGCAACGGTATAAATTTGACCCAAGGCGAAAGTCACGGAGTTGATAAAAAAAGTATTTTTGAAGAACAAATTCGCTGGACAATTAAAAAGCACTTTGACAAAAAAGACAAACTCAAAAATAAAAAGCTAAAAGTTTTATCACTCTTTTTTATAGACAGAGTAGCTAACTATATTAACAATGATTCGCTTATAAGAAAATTGTTTGAAAAAATTTACACAAAAGAATACAAAAAAAAGTACGACTCTTTACCCTCAAATATAACTCAAATACATGATGGTTATTTTGCCAAAACTTCTAAAGGAGAATACACCGACAACGAACTTTCAATGAGAAAAAATAGTAAAGCGTATCAAAAAATACTCAAAGACAAAGAAAGGCTTTTGTCTTTTGAAGAACCGCTTGAGTTTATCTTTTCTCATTCTGCTTTGGGTGTAGGTTGGGATAGTCCAAATGTTTTTAATATCTGTACTCTTAATGAAACTCAAAGTCTGATAAAAAAAAGACAAGAAATAGGCCGTGGTCTTCGTTTAAGCGTTACTCAAGATGGTACTAGATATAGAGACAATAAAGATGTTAAGGAAGGCAAAGAAATAAATCTTTTAACAGTTGTGGCCAACCAAAGTTACTATGCTTTTGTCTCAGCTTATCAAAGTGAGTTAGTCGCAGAATACGGAAAAGACCAAAAACAGCCGGAGCTTAGAAATGCCAGAGATAAACCAAAACAAATCAAACTAAAGAAAAAGGTTTTAAATAGTAATGATTTCCAAAAACTGTGGAAAAAAATATCACAAAAAACCCAATACAAAGTTTTTTTCAGAGAAAACACAATAATTGAAAAATGCGTGGAAAGCTTAAACAGTATTGTTGTGCAAGAAGCGGTTATCTCAATAAATCTCAACAAAATAACCGGCTTATTTGAACAAGAAAAACAAAAAATTAAATCAGAGTACAAAGGCGGTGATATTGCAAAAAGTACACCTCAGTTTGCCTCAGTAAATCTATTTAAAGAAATAGCCCAAGACACCGCCTTAAGTATAGCCACGATTATAAGAATTTTTGACAATCTTAAAAACAAACAAATGATAGTCAGAAATCCTGTTGTATATCTTACAGAAGCAATCAAACGCATAAAGCAAGTGCTTTTTAAAGAAATGGTTTTGGTATACGAAACTACGGGTAAAAAATATCAAAAAAAGTTATTTAAAAAAATTATTTCAACTTATGAAAAAAGGCTGGTGGAAACAGACAAGGGCTTGTATGACAAAATAATTTGTGACAGTGACAATGAAGAAAAGTTTTCTTTTTACTTTAATAGCGAAAATAAAATTAAATTTTACTTAAAACTTCCTCAATGGTATAGAATCTCAACACCGATTGGTGATTATAATCCGGACTTTGGTTTAATTATTGAAAAAAAAGACCTGTCAAACAACAGGAACACTTCCACCCATTTTGTTGTTGAAACAAAAGCCTCATCGGACCTAAGGGGAGATGAACTTTTCAAAATAAATTGCGCAGTCGAACATTTCAAAGCTTTAGGTTTTAAAAAATACATTGATACAGATAGTATTCCTGATTTAAAAAATAAAATTAATGTAAAATTGGGAGAGACAATATTATGAAAAAAACCAAAATCGACAAACTAAACAAAATATCCAAGCAGTCACCAAATTTGCGCCAAGAAATTCTGGATAAGTTAAAAAAAATATATCCACCGCTTTTTAATAATCAAGGTAAATTAAACCAAGAAGAGCTTGAACAACTCACAAAAGATTTTTCTACTCCACAAACAGAAAAATACGAATTTAATTGGGCAGGCAAACAACAATCAAAGAAAAAAGCTTTTACAAAAAGTAAAGCAACTCTTAAAAAAGACAAAAAGAAAAGTATTAATTTTGATAAAACTCAAAACCTAATTATCGAAGGCGACAACCTGGAAGTTTTGAAACTTCTACAAAAATCCTACTTTGGCAAGATTAAGTGTATTTATATTGATCCTCCTTATAACACCGGCAATGATTTTATTTATTCAGATAATTTTAGTGAAAACAAAAAAGTATATTGGGAAAAAAATGGGGTATATAGAAATGGAGTAAAACTGGATACAAACACAGAAAGCAGTGGCCGTTACCATAGCAACTGGCTATCAATGATCTATCCTCGATTATTATTGGCCAGAAACTTGCTCAAAGAAGACGGAGTCATATTTGTCAGCATCGATGACAACGAAGTTCACAATCTAAGAAAAGCCATGGATGAAGTTTTTGGAGAAGAAAATTTTATTACAACGATTATGTGGAAACGCAAAAAGGAAAAGTCGAACGATGTTAAAGGATTTGCTGTTCAAGGGGAATATATTATTGTTTATGGAAAATCAGAAAGTATTGTTTTAGCTAAAGAAAATTTATCTGAAGAATATATCAAATCTTCTTATCGAAAGGATAACAAAGGTCATTATTGGAGACCCGTTCCAATTACTGTTGATATTGGACATAAAGGTGGTGGCTATGAATATGAAATATTAACTCCTTCTGGGAAAAAACATAAAAGATTATGGAGATTGCCAAAAAAGACTTATGACAATCTTTTAGAAAAAGAATTGATATATTTTGGTAAATCAAAAGACGGTATTCCTCAGAGAATAAAATTTTTAGATGAAGATTCTGGTACACACCCTTCAAACTATTGGGAGAAATTAGCTACAAACAAAGATGGCAAGAAGGAGATTTTAGAATTATTTAAGTTTGAAGTTTTTGATACAGTAAAACCAACAAAACTAATAAAAAAACTTTTTAGTTTAGTTTCAGATTCTCAAGATTATGCTTTAGACTTCTTCGCAGGTTCTGGGACAACTGCTCATGCGGTCATGGAATTAAACAAAGAAGACGGGGGAAATAGAAAATTTATTTTAGTTCAAATACCGGAAGCAACAAATGAAAAAAGCGAGGCCTACAAAGCAGGTTATAAAACCATTTCAGATATTTGTATTGAAAGAGTTAAAAGAGCCGGAACCAAAATTTTAAAACAAATTCAAGATGACACAAAACAACAAAAATTACTCGAACAAAACAACAAAACTGATTTAGATGTTGGATTTAAGGTTTTCAAACTTTCGAAAAGTCACTTTCCGGAAAACACATTTACTCCGGATCCGGAAAAAAGCCATAAAGAAAATCTCAAAGCGCTGGAAACTTATATCAAAAAAGCCACTTTACAAAAAACTTTATTTAAAAATAGTATCGATTTAATTTACGAAATTGCTCTTAAAGATGGATTTGAATTAACGCTAAAAATAAAAAAAATCAAAGAGTTTGACAAAAACATTGTTTACAAGATCTCTGATAATAATAAAAAAGCTTTTATATGCATAGACGATAGTTTAAACAACGCAACCATTCAGCAACTGGAAAACCACCAAGACCGGCGTTTTATATGTTTACACACCAGCCTAAACACCACCAAAAAATGGAATCTACAAAATATACTTGGTAGTAACTTGTGGTTGGTTTAAAAAATTAAAGGAAAAATCCCAAACTTATGCCAACAACAATAAAATGTAACAAATGCGGAAATGAGATAGAGTTGTCAGAGGCTTTAAAAAGAGACCTGGAAGAAAAAGTATTGCAACAAACACAAGCCAAACACCGGCAGGATATTGAAAGACTGGAAAAAGCAAAAGAAGAATTAATAAAAACAAAAGATCAGGAACTGGAAGAAGCCAAAGAAAAAATTTCAAAAGAAGCGCGAGCAGAAGCCATCATAAAAATCAGAAAAGCCTACGATGCCAAAATTGAATCAACCAAAGAAGATGTACTCGAACAAGCCAAACAAAATAAAGAGTTACAAGAACAAATAAAAGAATTACTAAAACAGCTCAGAGAGACAAGAGGAGAAAAAGATAAACTGGAAATCGAATATCAAAAAAAACTAATGGCCGAAGAGGGAAAGATAAAACAAAAAGCCAGACAAGAAGTCGAGGAAGAACTTAATCTAAAAATCGCTCAAAAGGACAAACAATTAACCGATCTAGAAAAACAGCTAAAAGATGCTCAAAGAAAAGCCCAGCAAGGATCACAACAGCTACAAGGCGAAGTTTTAGAACTTCAATTAGAAGAAATATTAAGAAAAGAATTTATCTACGACCAAATAAAAGAAGTTCCCAAAGGCATTAAGGGGGCAGATGTTATCCAAATAGTAAGGACAAACACCGGCATTGTTTGTGGAACAATTCTTTGGGAATTAAAAAATACCAAAAACTGGACAAAAGGATGGGTTACAAAACTTAAAGAAGACCAAAGGCTTTTAAAAGCGGAACTGGCAATTTTAGTCTCAAAGGCATTACCTGAAACAATAAAAACTTTTGGAATTGAAAATGGAGTATGGATTTCAGATATCAATTCGGCCATTAGTCTTGCTCACGCCCTACGAAGACAACTAATCAAAATTCAATCTATAAATCAAGCCAACAAAGGCCGATCAGAAAAAGCCGATGTTGTTTATAATTATTTAATCAGCAACGAATTTAAACAAAGAATTGAGGTGTGGGTTGAATATTTTAAAAACCGTCGGGATGAATTAGAAAAAGAAAGAGCATATTTTATGAAAAAATGGGAAAAAGAAGAAAAAAGTATTGTTAAAGTCGTTCAAAATACAGCCGGTATTTATGGTGATCTTCAGGGCTTAATAGGCAATGCTTTACCCAAAATACAAAACCTGGAATTACCGGAAGAGATAGAAAATTAATAGTCAAATTAATAAACACAAAACAAAACAATCATAATTTTCTCCAAACCCAGCTATATATCATTTTAAAACCATGAAAGCACAAAATTTTAAACTTCAAAAATTCAATAATTTTGTCATCTTTAAAACAGATCAAGGCAAGGTCAATATTGATGTGTTTTTTGCAAACGACACATTATGGCTAACTCAAAAAATAATGTCTGAATTGTTTGATGTTGAAGTAAATACAATCAACTATCATCTTAAAGAGATTTTTAAATCAAATGAACTTGTTGAAAACTCAGTTATTCGAAAAATTCGAACAACTGCTAAAGATGGAAAAAAATATTTATGGGTCTCAAAACATGGCAAAACGCTCCCAGAGGAAAAGTCCTAAAAAGAGACACAATTATTGCCAAAAATTATTTAGAAAAAAAGCATATTGAGGAACTTAATCGTTTGGTTTCTGCATATTTAGATCTTGCAGAAAATAGAGCAAGGCGCAAAATAGTCATGAACATGAATGACTGGATAGAATTTTTAAACAAATTTTTGGAATTATCAAATTACCCCATCCTGCTTCATCGGGGCAAAATTTCAGCAGAAAAAGCAAAAATCAAAACTGAAACAGAATATAAAAAATTTCGAGTAAAACAAGACAAAAATTAGACTCTCTTAGATCTTCATCACAAAAAGCGTGCCTGTCCGCCTCTGGAGGAGCTCGCATTATCCATATTTTCTTTGCCCCGACTATCGTCGGGGCTTTGCGGGCTTCGCCCACTTAATGCGCGATTTTTAAAACAAAAATTATCTCAAGCCCAAAAAAACCTATATAACACTATTTTTCCTAAACATGTGTTAAAATTGCAAAATGCTTCTCTTGTATTTTATTTTGCTATTTTATAGTTTTTTCCGTGGCATTAGAGGATGTATTAGAACCATTAAAAGCTATAAATGTATCAGCAACAACTCGACAAAAAAAATAAAAAAAGCAGGAAAAAAAACCAAAATCAAATTTCACATTTTGATACCAGTACTAAGAGAACAAAAAATTGTAATAGAAACTATTAAACATTTTCTAAAAATTAAAGGAAACTATCGTTTATATTTAATTACAACTGAAAAAGAAATTTTTGAAAAGAAAAATAACAACAGAATCCCAAAAAAATACAAAAGGCTACCAACAACCAAAGAGATAATAGAAAATCATTTAAAACAAAATCCACAACTTCTCAAAAAAATAAAAATAATTCATTATCCTCAAACAGTCGGAGATATGGCACACCAGCTTAACTATGTTTTAAAAAAATTAAACAATGTTGCTGACAAAAACGATTTTGTAATTGTATACAATGCAGACTCTCGCGTAAAACCAAATATTTTACAAAAATACCTGAATATAATCAGAAGTGAAAAACAGTGCAATGTGGTGTTGCAATCAGCGCTGTTTTTATCAAACTACAATAAATTATCAAATTTTTTAAAATCAATCGCATTATTGCAAACCAGATGGACATTGGCTCATGAAATTCCCAGAGTTTTAAAAACAAATGGCAAGTTTGGTTTTACAGAAGGTGCTCATGTAGTAGGACATGGTTTGTGTATAAAATACTGTTTTATTAAAAAAATAGGTGGTTTTCCACAAGATTTTCTTAATGAAGATTTACCATTGGGATATTTCATACGTTTGAATGGAGCAAAAATAAACTTGCTTCACGATCTAGAAAATGCTGATACTCCTACGACAATCAATAACATGTTTAATATGTATCGAACATGGTTTTATGGAGTAATGTACTACCCAAGTTATATAAAAGAAGCCTTGGCAAATCCAAAATTTAACAAATTGTTAGCAATTATCTGGGGAGTTAAATATTCAATAAGAGGAGTATTTTGGTTGTTTCTATCGTTAACATGGTTTTTGATTTTTATCTTACCAATATTAACCAACAAACTTATTTGGTTACCAGTTTCCATTATCTCTTTTATAATCTATGCCCCACTAAATTTTTGGTTAATCTACAGATTGTTTGGCAAAAAATTCAAAATAAATTTTGAATGGACACCTATAATTTGGTCGCCTGTCACTTATCTAACTCACAGTTTTGGTCCGTGGCTAGCCGTAACAGACCTTGTCAAATCAAAAATATTTAAAACTAAAGTTTATAAATATAAAACAGAAAGATGAGTAAAGAATTCGGTTTCACTGTCGAAGGAGAGTGTTTGGTAGGAAAATCAGAAGCATTAAAACAAATGCGAGAATTGTCAAGATTCGATATATACATAGTACCGGAATATTTTGAAGTAGGTCGGTTGACTAGTTTTTCACGAAGAGATCTAACTGATGTCCAACATATTCAAGATGAAATAATCGAATTAGAAAAAAGAAGAACAGATATGGCCACAACATATTTGGCCAGACATCCTACATCAATACTGGGTTTTGACCGAAGTTATTTGAGTTGTTTGGCTTTTGAATGGTCCATGAAACATCATGGCTGTCTTGATGGATATGATTATTTACTAGAAAAGTTAATACGAGAAACCGAAGATGAAAATATAATTTTACCAACTCAAGTACTTCATTTAACCGCAAATCCAGCAACAATTGAAAAAAGACGAGTTGCGCATTTATCAAAAGGACACGGCGATGTATCAAATTTTTTAAAAGATTTAGATGTGAGACAAACCCAAATAAAATACATAAGAGAAAAGGGTATTGGGCTTTACAACGGTGCGTATCGTCAAATAGTAACGGACAATTTAAATCAAAAACAAGTAGCAAAATTATGTTTAGACCATGTTGATAATAAACCTGAATTTACTAGAGTTAATTTAGATATACTTTATCAATATGAATGTGCCTAAAATAATTTTTCTCGATTGGAATAAAACCTTATCTGATTCAATCTTTTGGCAACAACTAACAAAACCAGAACATAAATTAAATAACAAACTATCCGAAATTGAATCTGTTCTTTTTGATAAAAATTTTAATCTTGTAACACCTTGGATGTTAGGCAAACTAACCAGTTATGATATTTGCAAATTCATTTCAGAAAAAATCGGTATTAAAAGTAAGCTATTACACAACGAATTAGAGATAAGTTGCAAAAAAATGACAATAGTTAATAAAAAAATAGAAAATTTGTTAAAAAAAATAAAACAAAAAAAAATTTCTTTAGTAATCGCCACAGACAACATGGATACTTTTACTAACTACACTTATCCAATTGTCAATAAAAATAAACTATTCGACGGATTCTTAAATTCCTCTGAGCTTGGCTATTTTAAATATGACTATACAAACAACAGTTTGCCGTTTTTTGACAATTATCTTAAAACAAAACATTTAACATACAAAAATGTAGTGCTTATTGACGATAGTGTTGACAAAAAAGGAAATTTCCAAAGATTGGGTTTTAAAATTATCAATATCAATAAAAAAAAGTCATTAATTGAAGTCCTAAAACTTTATGCAAAAACTTAATCTAGCTTTTCATAAAATATGCAAAAATCCACAAGGAGATTGGCAGGTAAACCCAAAATATTTTTGGGAAATTTTTGACTGGTGTAATCATAATTATACGAATTTTCGAATTTATTTTGATGATGGAGATAAATTAGATGAACTGTCAGGTAAACATGGAATAATTGCCAAGCATTGCACCCTTGCTATTGTAACAGATAATATTGGAAAGAAAGGATATTATTCTTGGGATGAATTAAAACAAATGAAACAAAAGGGTTTTACAATTTCTTCACACAGCGTATCGCATTCTTCAATGTGCTGGTTTGACAACAACGGAATATTACTTGCTAATCCGTCAATGGGTAAATACGACAATTGCCCAAGAGGCAAGCAATTGCTTTCAGAAAATCAGATAAAATATCAGTTAGTTGAATCAAAAAAAATATTAAACAATCATGGCTTCGATACAAATGAATTTGTTTTTCCTTATGGACTTTATTCTGATCAAACAATTGAAATTCTCGATAATTTAGGAATCTATAAATATTACACAACTTGCGACGAAAAATTATATGATGGAGGAAAACTTGTTCCAAGAATACTAATTTATGGGACCAAAAGTCCTACCAAAACAATTAAATGTTTAACCAATCTCACAAACTAATTAAAGTGGTCAACGGAAATATTCAAAAATATTATCTCAATATCAAACAATTGAAAAAAGTTTGGTGGCTAAAAAATTTACTAAAACCTAATAATTTTGTCCCCAAAGTAATTAGAATTAATTGGAAAGAAAGGTTTGTTGAAGAAAAAAAAATAAGTGGTAATCAGTTAAATTTGGACTTGATTAATAGCAACAAAATTAACACTCTTGCAAAAACACTCAAAAAACTTCATAGCCAAAAATTATCAATAAGTGATCAGAAAAAACTAGCAGATAAATATACAAATAATTTCATCTACCAACCAAAAAAAATATTTAAATCAATTTTTTTAAATTTGTCAAAGGCAGACAAACAAATTTACAAAAAATACATATCATTAGCCGATAAACTTGAAACATATTTTTCAGAACAAGTAAATTTATTGTCGATGATCCACGGTGATTTAAGACCGGAAAATATACTTATTGATAACAAAAAAAATATAAAAATTGTCGATTGGGATGATTGCCGATTAGACCTGCCTTTAGTTGATGTTTATATTTTTTTTCATAATTTCAACTTAAATGATCAACAGCAAAAAGAATTTTGGAGTATTTATCAAAAACCAAAATATTGGTCTACTAATCTCGATAAATTCTTTAAAGTAATTCAAAAAATGTGGAGTTCTATACCTGAACCAGTCTCAGTAGTAATTCCGACCTATAATCGCTGTCCTCATAATAAGGCAAGCCTGAACCCTTTATTTATTACAGTAGCAAGTCTTTTGGGAAACAAAAATAATATCATCAAAAACATTATAATTGGTGACGATTGTTCCACCGACTATACCCAAAAAACGGTTGAGTTTTTAAAAAGAAAATATAAGAGTGTCAATTTTATATATTTCAAAAATCAAAATCGATGCAAGGCTTCATTCACCAGACAAAAAGCAATAAAGCTCTGTCCAACACAATTATTTTTAATGACAGACGACGATTGTATTTTCCCTTCTTTTTTTATCGAAAATGCCCACAAGCTATTTATGAAAATACGATCAAAAGATAGACACTTAGCAATATTAAACTTTCCATATGTAAATAAAAAATTTGATTTTAATGGCACAATTTCTGTCAAACAGCTAGGTAAAGTCGATTATAAAAACCATTGGATTTACCATAATTTAGACAAATTACCCAAAAAAATAAAAAACAATTATATTAAAGTTGATACTTTCGAAGGAATATTTTTAGCAGTCAAAGAGACTGTTATGTCAGTGGGTGGATTTGAAGATCTTAGAGATTTTATCGTTGACTATGCCGAACATATTGGATTGTCATGGAAACTCACAAAAGCAGGATATTCCCTATATCATGCCATAGGAAAAAACTACTTAGTTACTCACTTAAAATACGGCGATCATGATCCGAATTTAGATTTAAGCAAAGTCCCAAAAAAATACATCAAAACTCTCAAAATGGCAAATAAAATTTTTACACAATCAGGCGATAGGGTTCACTGGTTAAAAACCTTAGAAAGTTTTATTTCTAGCTTCACTTATTTTTACTTTTGTATTTCTCTAAAAGAAGGTCTAAAGCATATAAAAAAAGAGGTCGAATTTCTTGAGCGCGACAACAATCTTAATAAAAAAACCTTAAAAGCTTACAAGGACGGTATTTTGACTGCTATCAAAGTAGCAAAAAAGAAAAAATTAATAAAAAACGAAAAACTTTAT
>JAHIPV010000017.1 GCA_018902845.1 Patescibacteria group bacterium | reverse complement strand
TTTTAGATTTTGCTTTTCGAATGTACATTATGACCCAATAGTACCAATTCTAGTGCCCCAAATTTAATCCCAAAACAATACTTTTGAACCTAAATATTTTTGAAAGTTAGAGAATTAAAGAAAAAGTGCGGAAGTCAGGAAATTTTGGATACATGTTTGAAAGTCTTTTTTGTTGCTCAAGGAAAAATTGATGTTTTCATCTCTTTTTCTTATCAAAATTACTCTGATTAATTTAATAACATCAAAAGGATCATTAGAAAGCAATAAGTCTGTTTTGACTCTATTGTTTATAGCGCGTGATTTTCGCTGGGGATATATGTTTAGAGATAGTTTTTTGAAGAGTTTTTTAATATCTTTTTTACCAATTGGTTTTCTAATAGAAGTTTTGTCAATATTATCCATGGGAATTGAGGAAATTAAATTGTTGTCATTTTTTGGAGCTGGGTGTGATTTAAAAAAAATTAATTGCGGTTTTTTTTTGGTAATTTTGAAAATTTTATAAGTTTGGTTTTGGTCAATTATTATGTCTTTGATTTTGAAATCAATTTTTTGGTTATCTAACATATATTTCTTTTGTATTAAAATCTGTAAAGTTTGGGTTCTTAAATGACTAAAGGTGAGTGGCATTTTTTGGCAACCAAGAACGATTGGTGGCTATGTCGAAATTAAAAACAGTTGTGTTGGATTTTGTTTTTCCTGTCTGGAATTTACTTCCTACATTCCCGATAATATATATTGTATTAAGACATCTAGAACTCATACGCACCATTTATAAATCAAGCTTAAATTACCAAAAAAAACAAAAATATACTTTATATTAAACCGTATTATGGGTTGTTTTGTGTTATACAAACTTTGTGTTTCGTGTTTGATTTGTTGTAGTTGTTTTTATTATAGCATGGATGCTTTATGATGTTTTGTGTGTCTAAAGTTTTGATTGGATGAATCAGAATATAGAAAATTTAAAATTTGGAGTGCAGGGGTTTGAGGGGTTTGGGTTAGTTGGCGAGGAGGTTTTTTAGGAGGTGGTCTATGTTGGCGGTGGCGACGCCGATGGCTTGGTCGGCTGCACCGTAGTAGACATATAGAGTTTTGTCGACCAATGCCATTCCGCAGGGAAAGACAACATTGTTGACAAGGCCTTCTTTTTCAAAATGCTCAGTTGGTTCCAGAATTGGATATTTGGATCGGTGCAGTACTTGGCTGGGGTTGTTTAGATCTAAAAGCATCATTCCAACACGGTAATGATGGTCTATGTCACTGACTCCGTGATACAAAAGCAACCAGCCTTTTTCAGTCTTGATTGGAGGGCCGGCGATTCCAATTTTTTTGCCATCCCAGTTATTTGGTCTTGGTGAAATGGCGGCTTCTTTTTCTAACCAATTTACTCCGTCAAAATGACTTAAATCATCCAGCCAGTCTATGGCAATGTCTTTTCCTCCGACACGGTGCAAGAGCAAGTATCTGCCGTTGATTTTTTCCGGAAACAAACAGGCATTTTTGTTATCTATCTCCGGTGGGGAGATCAAAATCGGTTTGCTCCACAACCAGTCGTGATTTAAAAAGTCTTTTGATTTTATCCATGTTAGCGCAACCCTAGGCGGATTTATGCCATCGTAGGCTGTATAGCACATGTAGAATTTGTCATCAATTTTGGTAATTCTGGGGTCTTCGCAACCCGAGTAGTTACTGACATTTTTTTTCTGTTCAAAATCCATTCGGGGGACATAAATTGGATCAATTAATCTCCAGTAAAAATTAAAACCATCTTTTGAAATGGCACAGCCCAGATTGGAAATTTTATTTTGATCCAGTGCCCTATAAATTAAGTGAAATTTCTGATCTTGGTAGATCATGGCCGGATTAAAGACGGCTTTGCTTTCCCATGCATTGTCTTTTTGTGTTTCCAGAATCGGATTTCTTTTGTATTTTTTTAATTTAAACACTTGTGTAATCGGGTTGGATTTCATTAATTGTATTAATTGCGATAAGCTGGTTTCGGCTGTGGCGCAAAAAGTATCTGTGGCTCCATAATATATTTGTAATTTGTCGTTTTCTATTATGGCACCTGAGGGGAATATTACATTTTTTACTTGTCCTTTTTTTTCATATTCCATTTCCGGTATTAATAAGGGGCCGGCGGTTCTGGCTAGAATTTTTGTCGGGTCGTTTATGTCCAGTAGTACCGCTTCTATCCCAAAGATCTTTTTTTCATTATCAAAGTAATTTTGGATATGGGCGTAGATTAACAGCCAGCCCTCTTCTGTTTTTATTGGTCCGGCTCCGACTTCTACCTGATCCGAACTTAGGCGCATTAAACTTATTTTGTGTTTATCCTTTTCTTGGTACCACTGTTGCCAATATTTTTCTGACCAAATATCCTCTTTGTTGGAAAAATAGGCTATGGCTGTTGTGGGCTGAGTAGGAGGGATGTCTGTGTCTGTTGTTAGAATCATGGCGTATTTACCATGGATTTTTTCTGGAAAAAGAGTACCTGCTTTGGCATTAAATGGTGTTACTAAGTGTTTTTCTTTTATTGTTTTTAGATTTGAGCTTATGGCTAGGGCTAACTTGATACCCTCCGGTCCTGGTGGCCAACATGAAATAGCGGTGTAAAAGATAAAAAAATCGTTGTCTATTTTTGTAATTCTAGGATCTTCGCAACCATATTTTTCCCATTCAAACTCGGGTTTTATAAATTGCGAGCGATTTGTAAAGGTTAAACCGTTCAGGCTTTCTGCTTTTCCGATTGTTGACAGACTTAATTTGTTGTTTTGATAATCCATGTCTTGTGACATGGCCCTGTAAAGCATTAGATATTTTTTTGGTAGTTTAATTACGCTAGGGTTGAAACAGGCGTTTTTTTCCCAGGTTTCATCAGTTGGTGTCAAAATTGGGTTTTTGTTAAAACGTTTCATGCTACTTGTCCTATATAGGTAGATTCTAGTTTACTATCTTTTTGTTCTTTGAGTTGTTGTAAAAATTGGTCCAGGCTTGCAGTAGCGACACAGACATAGGAATCAGCTCCGCCGTAATAAACAAAAAGTTGCTTTTCTATAATTACTGCTCCACATGGATAGACTACTCCTGCTTTGAAGCCGTCGTTTTCGTACCATTGACTTGGTTCAATAATGGGATGAAGTGATCTATGGAGTACTTTGGTTGGATTTTTTAAATCCAATAACATTGCTCCAACTTTATAGTGCCCGCTGTTTTTGTCATCTACTGCTTGATAAATCATAAGCCAACCCTCTTTGGTTTTTAGTGGCGGAGCGCCTACACCTATTTTTCTGCTATCCCACCACATTGGGCTTCTGGGAGTTATTTTATACTCCCCTTTTAGATATTCATTTTTTTTGAATTCCAGATTATCAACAAAATCAATTAAAATATTTGGGAAAATTCGGTGAAAAATTACGTATTTGTTGTTAATTTTTTCCGGTAGTATACAGGCGCTTTTGTCTACTATTCCCGGCGGAGAGATTAATATTGGTTTTTTCCATAGCCATCTTTTGGCCAGAAAATTTTCTAGTTTTATTGAAGTTAGTGCTATTCTCGGCGGATTGTATCCGTTAAAGGCTACATATGTCATATAAATTTTATTTCCAATTCTGGTAATTCTGGGATCTTCACAACCTTCGCAACCTCCTCCTGACATATACTTTTGTAAAGTTCTTTTTCTTTTTTTCCCACCTTTTGGGTGACTATGCTTTTTTTCAAATGCTTCGCCTGGTATATAAGCTGGATAGCTTTGCCTTTCTGTTATGTGAGTTCCGTTAGTGCTATTGGCGTAACCCAGGATTGATTTATAATCAAAACCTTGAGCGCGGTATAGAATATGTACTTTGTCGCTTTCATAAATAGCAGCGGGGTTGAAAGTAGTGAAGGCTTCCCAACCGTTTTTTGCCTTTGGGGCGATGATAGGGTTATTGGGGATTTTGTGTAAGTAGTGTTTTTGTTTTATTTCAATTTGTTTTTCAATTTTGTATTTGGGGTAAGTTATGGCAAAAAGGCCTGTTTTTTTTAGCCACCAGTAAGCAATATATCTTCTGGAGGTTTTGACTAGATCTATGAAAGTTGGGTTTTTGTTTTTCCAATCATTTGGACTTTCCCAAACAGGTTGGTTGTGTCTCCACCTTACTTTTCCCGGATCGGTGACATCGGTTATTAATGTTCCCACTTCGATTTTTCCATCTTTGTGATGATGGTAAAAAAGTAAAATTCCATCTTTTGTCTTTATGTCTTTTTCTATTGTTAAATCGTGGATATTTAGATGCTCACTTCCAGGAGCCAGGCTTGATTCGTAAATGTATTTATCTATAATTTTTCTTTTTTCGTTTTTTGAAAAATATTTCAGTATTTTTTTGGATATTTCAGTTTTTTTAAAGTCCAGCCCGTTTATTGACACTGCCAGTTGGGTTTCTTTTTTAAAGCGGATTAATAGGTATATTTTCTTTTTTCTGGTGAAAATAGTTAGTTTTTGGGGACTGTTCCCTTTTTTAAGATAATCAAGGATTTGCCACATTTTAGAATTATTTTTTATTAATTTAATTCTAAAGGAATTTTTTAGGCTTTGCCAGTTGGTGATTTGAAATTGTGTTTTTTATATTATAATTAGTAATATGGGATTGATACCAGAGTATTTTAAAGATAAATTTAATGGAATAGATGAAAAGCAGGTTGCCACGTTATCTGAACAAGCAAGAAACAGATTGATTTATGGTACTGATAGTGAAGCTGGTGTTGCTTTGGCTGATTTAAGAGCACGAGAAAGATCACAACGAACTAGATTGTTGGGAGAAGCGGGGTTGGAGTTGATTATGGATATGAGAGCGATGGCAGGAATGCGTGGTTAAGATGGGCGGTGGTTTTTGTGGTTTTTGGTAATCAGGAAAATGCCTGTGAGGATAAAGAGAACACTTAGAATTTGGCCGATTTTGATTGAGTTTATTTGCCAGGTGTCGGTGCGGAGGAATTCTAAGAAAAAGCGAATGGAGCCGTAACCGATCAGATAAAAAGCGGTTTGGTTTTTGTGGGATTCTTCGTCCGATTGATCGGACTCAGAATGACGTACATATTTATGGCAGGATAAGAGTAGGAATAGACAGAGGTTTAGAATGGATTCGTAGAACCAGACAGGGTGAAAACCTTTTGGAGAAAAGATTTGACCAAGAAAAGAATTTGTGGCAATCCCCCATCCTTCCTGATTAATAAAGTTTGCCCAGCGACCAATTGATTGGCAAAGAGGAATAATCGTAATAAAACTGTTTATTAATTTAAAAAAATTTATTTTGTTTTTTCTACAAAAGATATATATATAGAAAGTTGCTGATAAAAAAGCACCAAAAATTCCTAGACCACCGGCAGGAAAGTTTAATATTTGAATTGGATTTTGGGAGTAGTAAGAGTGGAGGTCAAGAACATGATAAATCCTGGCGCCTAGGATGGCTGAAATCAACGTACCAATAATCAATTTGTTTTGTTTGTTGGCCGAGAGTTGAGAATTGTATTTTTGGAAATAATTAATTCCAATTATAATTGTGATGCCGATAATAAGGCCATAAAGACTCATAAATGTTTGTGGGCCCTGAGGGAATCGAACCCCCGACCCTCTGCTTAAAAGGCAGGTGCTCTACCAACTGAGCTAAGGACCCGAGCAAAATTTTAAATATAATTTAAAATTTTGAAATTACAATAATCAATATTACAAATTACAAACTTATTTAAAAAAAGATTATATTTAAAATTTTTATTAATTTTTATATTTCCGATGGGATTGCCACGCTTCGCTCGCAATGACAAATATTAGCTATTGTATTTATAATTTTCTGGCGCGAGGATTGCGAAGATAATATAATTTGCTTCGACGGATTTTGCGCTTTGGATTTCTTAATTTTTCGATGCTATCAATCCAAGGGGAAGCCAATGGAAAAATTCTTTCTATTCTGACTGCGTCACCGGCTATTTTTAGTACCGTAAAGGTTCTGTCGTCTTTTTGACCCTTTATGGCAATTAAAACTCCTTCGAAAGCTTGGATTCTTTCTTTTCCCCCTGCGGGTGGTTGTGCTGTCTCTTGCCCTCCTGCGGATGACTGTGCTGTCGTTTGTTTCCCTTTAGATGATTTTTCTTTGATTTTGTAGTTGACGCGAATGCTGTCTCCTACTGAAAACTTTTTTTTGTTGTGTGTGATTGTTAATGACATAGACTTGAAATTTCTAATTTTTAATTTCTAATTTTTAAATTAATGTCGTCATTCTGAATGAAATGAAGAATCCCGAGGGGATCCTTCGCTATGCTCAGGATGACGGATGTTGTATGTTTTTGACAGGACTCCGTTGTGACAGGGTGATGTCTGAAGGGTATTTTAGTTTATATTTAGGATTTTGTCTATTTCTTGTTGTAATATTTTGTTGTAATTGATTCCATAACTTATAGGAATGTTTTTACCGTTAGGCATGATTATCAGTCCTTTGTTGCCATTGGGATTGTTTTTTAGTAATTTGTTTAGTTTCATTAACTGGCTTTGAGAAGTGCCTGGAGGGATAGTTATGGTGAAGTCGAACTCTTGTTTTATATCTTTTATTTCGTTTGTAATTGTTTCTATGATTAGCGAGATTTCTTCGTTTCTTTCGTTCAGTTTACCTTCCACCAATATTATTTTGTCTTCGATGATCAGGTCTTTGTATTGTTCAAAAGTTTTGGGAAAAACAATGGCCTCTATCTTGGCCGTTTCATCTTCGATTGTGACAAAGGCCATTTGAGAATTATTTTTTCTGGTTCTTATTATTTTGTTTCGATTTATAATAACGGCCAGTTTAATTTTTTGATTAAAATTAGGTTTTTCTATAATTTTTATTATTTTTTGGCTAGAAAAGGATTGATATTGATCCAATAGTTTTTTTATTGGGTTTTCAGAAATGTAAATACCAATTAATTCTTTTTCAAGGGCCAGTTTTTCTTTTTCGGACAAAGTTTTTGTGTCTTTAAATTCATCCGGTGGAGCTATGGGGTTATGGCTTTTATTTTTGGAATTATCAAACAGACTAAATTGGCCGGAGTTATGGGTATCTTTTATTTTTTGACAGTTTTGTCTTATTTGGTCAAGGTTTTGAAGTATGGTGTTCCTGGGTCCAAATTGATCCATGGCACCAACCTTAACAAGACTTTCCAGAACTTTTTTGTTTACTTTTTGATTATCTACTCTTAAACAAAAATCATTAAAACTTTTAAATTCTCCGTTATTTTTGCGTTCTTCCAGTATGTTTTCCAGAGCAGCCTTGCCGACATTTTTGATGGCATTAAGTCCAAATCGAATGGCCATTTTTTGAAGAGATTGTTTATTGCTTTCTATTTCAAATCCACTGATTGATTTGTTGATATTGGGTGGACTTATAATAATTCCCATTTTACGGCATTCTTCTACCCCCGTGCTTACCTTATCCAGATCTTCGGCTTCGGCGGTTAGTAGGGCACACATGTATTCGACCGGATAGTTGGCTTTCATGTAGGCGGTGCGGTAGGCTAACATGCCATAGGCACAGGCGTGAGCTTTGTTAAAACCATAACCAACAAATGGTTCGATGAGCTCAAAGATTTTTTTTGCTTTAGATTTGTTTAGTCCATTTTTTACACAGCCTTTAATAAACTTATTTTTTTGTTTTTCCATTTCTTCGGGGATTTTTTTACCAATGGCTTTTCTAAATTTATCGGCTTCTACCCAGTTATAGCCTGCTAAATTGATGGCAGTGTAAAGGCAGTCGTCCTGGTAAACCAAAAGTCCGTATGATTTTTCCAAAAATTTTTCCATGCGGGGATCTATGTAGCTGATTTTTTTTGGATCATTTTTTCTGGCGATGTATTCAGGGATAATTGCCATCGGACCAGGGCGATAAAGGGCTACCATGGCCATTATGTCTTCAACTCTTTCTGGTTTGAGTTCTTTTATCCACTTGGTCATACCGCCTCCACCGAGTTGGAAAACTCCCATGGTGTTTCCTTTGGTGAGCATGTCAAAGGTTTTTTTGTCATCCAGTGGAATTTTTCTTAAATGTATTTTGATATTTTTGGTTTTTCGAACATTGATTATGGCGTTACCGAGAATGGATAAGTTACGGATACCAAGTATGTCGAACTTGATTAAACCGACGTCTTCAATGGCGTGCATTTCGTATTGGGTGATTATTTTGTCTCCCCCTGATTCAATTTGAGTGGGGGCAAAGTCGTTTACGGTAGTGGGTGAAATAACCAAGGCACAAGCATGAACACTGACGTGGCGGGCAGAGCCTTCAATTTTTTTGGCTGTATCAAGAATTTTTTTTGAATCAGGATCAGAATTATATATTTGTTCTAGGTCAGGATTGATGTTTAAAGCTTTATCGATAGACATAGGAAAACCTTGTGATCCTAAGGGGATAAGTTTGGCAATTTTGTCACCGATGGTGTATTCGTAACCGAGAACTCTGGTGGTATCTCTAACTGATGAGCGGGCCAGCATTCTTCCAAAAGTACAAACTTGAGCTACTGATTCGATGCCATATTGGTCCATGATGTGATAAAGCATTTTTTGACGTTTATCGTCTGAGACATCTAGGTCAATATCTGGAGGGCTGGGGCGGTCTTTGTTCAAAAATCTTTCAAATGGGAGCTGATAAATAAGCGGATCAACAGAAGTGATGCCAAGAACAAAAGATACCAATGAACCGGCGGCAGAGCCTCTGGTGTTGACGATAGTGTCGTGTTTTTCGGCCCAATCAATAAAATTTTTCATGATAAGGAAGTAAGCGGCATAGCCTTTGGAGCAAATCAGATCTAGTTCGTAATCTAGGCGGTTTTTTATTTCTTGGGAAAGTGATTTTCCGTAATGTTTTTTAGCTGACCGGTAAGTTTCTTTTTTTAATTGAGATTGGATAGTTTCGTTTTTTTTAATTTTGAAGTTAGGAAAATACCATTTACCTATTTCTATGTTTAATTTGCATTGATCGGCAATTTTTTGAGTATTTTTTATAGCATCAGGAAAATCGGAAAATTGTTTTTTTGTTTCTTGTGGAGATTTAATGTAGAAATCAGGACTGTCCATCATAGTTAGCCGGTTTTTGTCGTTGACAGTTTTTTGGGTATTGATCATCAATAAAACATCCTGTGCAAAGGCGTCTTCTTTTTTTAGGTAGTGAGCATCATTGGTGGCAACCAGGGGAATTCCGAGTTGGCGGCTGAGTTTGATCAGTTCAATGTTTGCAATATCCTGATTTTTAAGTTTTGGGTGTTTTTGTATTTCTAAATAGTAATTTTTGTTAAAAAGTTGTTGGTATTGGATGGCGGTTTTTTTGGCCAAATCGTAATTTTTTTCGAGGATATGGCGAGCTACTTCACCTTCGATACAGGCGCTGGTGCATATTAAGCCTTTGTAATATTTTTCCAGGAGTTCCCAGTCAATACGAGGTTTATAATAGAAGCCTTCAGAATGAGACAGGCTGACCAGTTTCATTAAGTTTTTGTAGCCTTGTTGGTTTTGAGCCAGAAGAATGAGGTGGTGATTTTTTCTGTTGGCATTGGTTTTGGTTTTTCGGCCCAGTGGGGCTACGTACATTTCACAGCCGATTATGGGGTTGAGATTGTTTTTTTTGCAAGTTTTGTAAAACTCGATACAGCCATACATGACACCGTGGTCGGTGATAGCGATGGAATTCATTTCCATTTCTTTGACAGTGTTAACTAGGTTTTTTATTTTTATCAGGCCGTCAAGAAGGGAATACTCTGTATGAACATGAAGATGGACAAAATTAGACATTGTTCAATTCTCAATTTTCAATTCACAATTTACAATGAGAGGAAGTGGGTCAAAAAAATTTTTTGCGGGAATTGTATAAAGATAAAAATTAAGAATAAAATTGATTTATGAAGTATGATTCATGATTTATGAATAAAACATAAGAATTAAAATTAAAAACTGATTTATGATTTATGAAAAAGAAAAAATTTAAAAAGTCGGATAAAGACTATTTTTGTTTTAGATTTAAAATCTCTTGTTGTATTTGTTGAATCATGGAGTCGTAGACTTTGATTTGAGTTTCTAGGTATTTGTCGCCATAACGACTGCCGACTTTTGATTTAGCCCAATCTTTTTGCATTTGGGTTAATTTGGTTTGATATTTTTTTAGTTCTTTTTGGAGGCGCTGTAGTTTGTTTTTATTTTCTGACATTTTAGATAGTTGAAAATTAGAGCATTTGTTGCAGGGCTTGGATCCTTTGTTTTATGGGAGGGTGGGTAGAAAACATAGAAGCGAATTTGTTGTTTTTGAAAGGATTGCTGATATAAAGAGAGGCGGTGGCGGTGGATGCTGTTTCTATAATATTTGGATCAGAAGAAATTTTTATAAGAGCGTCTATTAAACTTTGGGGTTGACGAGTTAATTTGATTGCGGAAGCGTCGGCTAAGAATTCGCGACGACGAGAAATAGTTAACTGAATTAGTTTGGCAATAATTGGGGCAAAAATGATTAATATAAAGCCTAAAATGGCCAGAGGACCTGAATTGCGATCATTTTCACGATTTTTGTGAAGGCTGTTTCTAGATATATTTCTGATTAAGATCGATAGAGAGCCAACAAGCATACTAATTATCATCATAAGGCGAATGTCGTAGTTTTTTATGTGTGATAGTTCGTGGGCTATTACTGCTTCAATTTCACTTTTGTTGAGTTTTTCCAGTAATCCCGTAGTTACACAAACTACAGCGTGACTGGGATCTCTACCGGTGGCAAAAGCGTTTGGAGAGGGATTGTCTATGATATAGATTTTTGGCATTGGAGTTTGATTGGCGATGCTTAGGTTTTCTACGGCGGTGTAGTAATTAAAGTAATTTTTTCTATCGGCCAGGTGGGCGTTGTTTAGTTTTAGGACGATTTTGTCTCCGTAAAAGAAGCTAACTAATCCTGATAAGCACGAAAAAAGAATTGCAAAAGCTAGAAACGAACTATCCAGGTTAAAGGTAAAAGATAAGGCGTAGGCTAATAAAACAATAAAAGCTATGAAAAGAAAAACAACCAGATTAGATTTGAACTTATTTTGCTGGACTTGCTCGTAGATGTTTTGCATTCTAATTTAGTTTGACTTCTGGGGTTTGATTGTCGGTGGCAGAGACTGACAGATGTTGACCCGAAGTTGGTGTTTCCAGACCTTTCTCTTCTTTGAAACCAAAAATGGAAGCAAACCAAATTCCTGGGATTACCGAAATAGCGGTGTTGTAATCAGCACTAAGATCTATTAGTGTTCTTCGGGAATACATGAGCTTGTCTGCTGTGTCCCTAAGTTCGTTCATTAGGTTGGAAACCAGCTCTTGTGATTTTATCTCAGGATTGCTTTCAACGATTACTTTTATAGAATTTAGCGCTTTATTTATTAAGTCCTGTGACTTATCCAGATTTTTGAGATTGTTGGTTTCTATAAGTTTGCGGGCATCGGTTAGATCTTTAAAAATACCTTTTTCTTGTTTCATAAAGCCTTTAACAGAGCTGACAAGGTTGGGTATTAAAGAAGATTGCCTTTTGAGTTGATTGCCGATCTCTTGGATGGAGGCTTTTATTCTGACCTTTGTTGTTCTTAATTTGTTGTAGAAACTAACAACGTAAAGGATTATGACGGCAATTACAATAAGTGAAATGATCATGGTTTTTTAGTAATTAATAAGTTATTTAGTATAACATTTGTTGTAATTTTTTTTGGCTGATTCTATTTCATCTTTTCCGACTCTGTTTTTGGCTTCTATATAGTCTAGTTTTAGGAAGTTATAAAATTTTTTTTCATCATTGAAAGAATAAACTTTACCAGTTTTTAGGTTTTTAATTCCATATTCAGAAAGGCTGTAACCGAGTTTTAGAGCATAACGTCGAAGAAGAATGTT
Source organism: Patescibacteria group bacterium (assembly GCA_018902845.1). GTDB lineage: Bacteria > Patescibacteriota > Microgenomatia > UBA12405 > UBA12405 > JAHIPV01. Next base: position 72,103 of record JAHIPV010000017.1, on the reverse strand, counting down.
GTGTTGTCGTGATCCGGTGAAATGCTGAAGGAGAGAACCGAATTTTTGGGGAGGTTGAACCATAAGATCGATATGGATGTCGTGGGCAAGTTTTATTGATGCTTTTTTGTTTCCTTTATAAATGGTTTTTAAGCTTTTTGGATATTTAACAAAGGTGTTTAAGATTTGTTGTTTTTTGTTGCTTTTGGCGGCGATGTCTATATCCCCTATTTTTTTTGATTGGCGACGGAGACTTCCTAATGGGTAAAATTCTGTTTGGGGAAATTCTTTTTTTAGATATCCGATTATTTGTTTTGATATTTTTGAGGCTTTTTTGTAAGTCATTTGTTTTTGTCTGCTTAAAAAGTCTTGGGTGTTGGCTAGTATTAATTGTTCTGATTTTTGGCCGAATTTATCCAAATTACGTATTTTTTCTTTTTGAGCGTAGTAAATAAGTTTTTTTAAGGCCTTGATTGGGTTTTTTGGGAATTTGAATTTTTGAGTAAGCTTGTGGGCTGTTTTTGGTCCTATGCCGTTGATTTGAGTAAAAATAAAAGTAGCTGGGTGGATGTTTTTAAAGGCTTTGATGATATGAGGGTGAAGTTTATGATAGTTAAAAAGATAGTCGAGTTTTTTTAGTATGGCTGGTCCAATATCGGGAATTTCGTCTAGAAGTTTTTTGTCTTTTTGCCATAGTTTTTGGACATTTTTTGGGTAAACTCTGACACTTTCGGATGCGTTTTGGTAGGCGGTAATGCGAAATTTGTTTTTCTTTTTGATTTGGTAGGCAGTGGCAATATCTTGAAGAATGTTGGCAATATCTTGGTTGGAATATAATTGAGAAGGCATGTATGGATTATAACTGTAAAGTTTGGTATATTACAAAATACTTGGGTCTTTAGTGTAGCGGTTAACATGTCCGCCTGTCACGCGGAAGATCACGGGTTCGAATCCCGTAAGACCCGCCACGTAATAAATTTTTTTTGGAAAAATTTAAACGTGGCTAGAGACGTTTAAATTTATAAAATAAATTTATTACGTCTCGCCTTTTAACTAACTTTCTTTAAAAAAAATTTATTACGTCTCGCCTTTTGCCTGTCAGATCGTTAAAACATGTTTTATTATACTTATTTGTTACAGAGTTTAAAAAATAATAGTTTTTATATTGGTTATACATCTGATCTTGGGAAACGAGTAAGGGAGCACAATTCTGGAAAGAGTAAATCAACCAAACCACTTATTCCTTATAAATTGATTTATTATGAAGCTTTTTTGAATAGGATTGATGCTAAAAGGAGAGAAGTATATTTGAAATCAGGATGGGGATTGAGAAGTTTAAAGAAGATGTTGGGCAAATATTTGTCTTTGGAATTGAAGTAAATATTCTTGTAATTGTAACATAGATGGTTGTCGATGGATTTTTGATGTGATTTGTTATAATAAGCTTGATGGTAAGCGATAAGGTTTTTAAGGCGTTGGCAGATAAAAACAGAAGAAGAGTGATTGGTTTGTTAATGGAAAAATCGATGAACGTAAATTCTTTGTTGAAATATTTTGAGATTAGCCAGGCAACTCTTTCCAGTCATTTAGCCATTTTAAAAAAGGCTGGATTGGTGTTTTTTAGAATTAATGGGCGGGAAAGAATCTATAGTTTGAAAAAGGAATTTTTGATTAGTTTTGTAAATGAGCTTATAAAGTTTACTGGAATACATGAGAAAAGTTCGTTATTGTCTGATGTACAAGTTCGAGGAGTATCAGAATAGCTATTGACTATAGGTTTTGTTTTTTGTAGATTACAGTAACTGCCCAGATTAGAAGTTATTTGTTTGAAATTATAATTATGATAGAGTCTGACAAAGTTTTTGGTTTAAAAGAAGATGCCGTAAGTATGTTTTTGGGTTTGTTTATTGTAGTAATTGTTCTTTTTTTATTGTTCAATTATTTTAGAAAAAAATCAGGAAGAATTGATCTTGGGGGTTTGACTGATGTTAATCCGGCGGAAGAAAGTGTTTCTATAGAAGATAGCGATTCTGGGGGTGGTGATTATTATACTGTGGTTAAAGGCGATAGTTTATGGAAAATTGCTGAAAGAAAATATGGTAACGGCAATGCGTGGACGGACTTGGCTAGCGTCAATGGTTTGGCTACAGCAGATTTTTTATTGGTAGGCCAGAAAATCAAATTACCAGACTTAGATTTTGAAGGCGATTTGGCGAATATTTCTGAATATGTGGTTGAAAAGAATGATAGTTTGTCTAAAATTGCGTTGAGAGCGTATGGTGACATGTTTGCCTGGGAAAAGATCTGGGAGGCTAACAAGGACACTATTTCTAACCCGAATTTGATTGAGATTGGAATGACGTTGAGCATACCAAGATAACTCAAAATTTTTAATTTTTAATTTCTAATTTTTAAATAATAATTAAGAATTAAATAACCAATAACCAACCATACAAATTACAAACCTGTTTCTATACAAACGAGGGTTGGAAATTAAAAAAAGATATGGGTTAATATCCTTACGGGATTTTCCAGAGGCGGACAGGTTGCCACGTCTGTGGGCGACCGCAAGGGTCGCCCCTACAAAAGAACTCGCAATGACAATGATTATTGGATAGATGGGATTATGTTAGAATTACTTTGAAATCGGCGGCTATAGTTTAGTGGTAAAATATTTCCTTCCCAAGGATATGTCGAGAGTTCGATTCTCTCTAGCCGCTCCGAGTGCCAGAGTAGTTTGGGTATTACGCCAGAGTAGCTCAGTTGGTAGAGCACGGCTTTCGTAAAGCTGAGGTCGAGAGTTCGATTCTCTCCTCTGGCTCTGAGACGTGTTATAATTTGAATGGATGAAGCAATTCAGACGATCTAGATTGAAGCGAAGCACAGAGAAACAAATCACAAGAAGTACGGTGTTAGTGGGGTTGTTTACTTTAATGCTTTTTTTATTGGTGGTTTTTTTTGGAGTTCCATTTTTAGTTCGTTTTTCAATTTTCTTGGGAGAAAGCAAAAATGAAGATTTAAATGTAACAAAAAAGGAAAGTTTACCGCCTTTGGCACCAAGAATTTTTTTACCTTTTGAAGCTACTAATAGTGGAGAGATAAAAATTATTGGGGCTGCCGAAACTGGAGTCGTGGTCGAATTGTTTAAAGATGGGATTAAAATTGATAGCGTTGAGGTTCTTTCTGATGGTGATTTTTATTTTGATGGAATCGATCTTAATGAAGGGGAAAATGTTTTTTCCTCAATTGCTGTTTCTGAGGATGATAAAAAAAGTCCAGTTTCTAGAGAATTACTTGTTGTATATGACGAGGATGCTCCGGGATTTGAAATGACTAATCCTACAGAAGACACTTTGGTTGTCGAAGAGGCGGATTTTGATGTTAAGGGTAAGACAGAAAAAGACGCCAGTGTTTTGATTAATGGTAAGGTAGCAATGCTTGACAATGATGGTAATTTTAAACTAAAGATTCAGTTAGACGTTGGCAAAAACGAGATTGAAATTAAGGTTCGTGATTTAGCCGGAAATGAATCAAAAAAGAATATTGTGATCGAGTATGATTTTTGAGGATAGACACCTGAGGCTTAGTAAAGAAGAAAGATAGGAAATAGTACCCATGGGTATAGTAATGAGTTGGCAAAGAACGAATGGATAAGGGTGGAAAGTAACAGTATTTTTTTAAGTTGATTTTTGCTTTTAAATTCTTTTTTGATAGCGAGTAGAAAAATGAACAATCCGATTATGCCCGTTGTAGAAAGAATTGTTATCAGGCTACTGTCAAATCCGTAATTGGCATGGGAATCTGGATTGTTAATAGTTCTGGCTTGATACAGATTATTGTATCCATGTCCTAGTATTGGTTTTTGACTAAAAATTCGTATGCCTTCTTTATAGTTTTCTATTTTTGCAAATATTGTTGATGTTCTGTTTAACCTGGTTCCTTCTCCGGCTGTGTTTGGCAAGATAATGATGGTAAGCAACACAAGTAATAGTTTGGTTACAAGGATTTTTATGTTTTTTGTTTTTATTGATATGTAGGTAAAAACAGAAATAAAACAGAGGAGGGTGGAGCGACTGTAAGTTAGAGACATGGCTATATAGGAAAAAGTTAGTAGTATTTTTTTTAATAAATTATTTTTTGGCGGATTTGTAAAAATTGAAAAAAACAAAAAAAGATAGATAAGTCCCGTAAAGGTTGGGTCTAGAAAGGTACTGATTAGCCTATTTAGATGTGGGTCCCAGTTGAGAGATTTAAAGTAAATAGAATTTGGCCAAACAAAATATTGAATTAGGCCAAAGACTATATTGGCAACAAGTGCCAGTTTTAAAAAGGATTTGTTTTTTTGATTTTTGATGGATTTGTTGATGGGAAAAATAAAAAATGAAAGTAGAACGGAAAGACGGATTAAATAAAAAAATGATTTGAGAGAAAAATTATAATTAAATATTAAGTTGTAGATAAAAGAGATATAGAGAGTTATTAAGAAATATAAAAAGAATTTGTTTTTTATTGATAGTTTATTTTCGGATATATTTTTATATATATTGAAGGTCGAAAGGATTATTAGACAAACATCTATAAGAGGGAAAGATACGGAAAAAAGTTTTATTTTTGCCAATTGGCCAAGAAAAAAAATAATGATAGTTATCGATGTGATTGCAGTTGCCATAAATGCCATAATTTTGCTCTAACCAAAAAGGAATGAAAGCTCATTGATAATGCCATAATGATTCCTTGGGTGCTGTCCAAGAAACCGAGTTTAAGAAAGTAATTTTGGATAAATTTTATTAATGGATAAAATATAATTTGAATTAAACTGGTTTTTGTTTTTTGATCAAACAATTCTTTTGATCTAATACTGGTATAAAAGTTGATTTTTTTTATCAATCCTTTTAGGTTTTTGTGTGAATAATGGGTAATTATTAGTTTTGTTTTTTGATTAGTTCCGGTGTTGTTCCAGGTTTCGTGTATTTTTCCTGTGAATTTTCCGTAGTTTTTGTCAAAAAGTCGAATGAAGTCAAGATGGCCTGTTTCTCCATATTTGAGTTTTTTTCCCAAAAAGTAGTCTGATCGTTTAAAAGAAAAAGAGTTGATATTTTGAGGGAAAGAAAAATTATTGAGAAAATTGATTAGTTTTTTAGTTGGTTTTTCGTCAGCATCGAGCCATAGAATCCAATTGTTTGAGCAGTTTTTGATTGCAAATGTATGTTGAGCAGAAAAATCGTTGTTTAGTGTTTTTTTAAAGATTTTGGTTTTTTGTTTTTTGAGATTGTTGATTTGTTTTATAGTGTTATCGGTTGAATTGTCGTCGATTACAATAAGTTCGTTAATGATTTTGCAGTTGTTAAGCCATAAATAGTTTGCTTTGATATTTTCTGATTCGTTTTTTGTTAATAAAATAAGACTTATTTTATTTTTATTATTTTTATTATTCTGCTGGTTCATTTTTGATGTAGTGGTAAAGGGATAAAAGATTTTTTGTTGTGTCAAAAATTATGTTTAATATTGCGCTAGAAATGATATTTGTGTGTTTTTTAAAAAAATATTTTCTTGATTTATACCAGTGTTTGAGAACGGTGTTGTATTTACTGTTGTTACTTCCTCCTCCGTAATGTTCGATTTTGCTTTTTGGATAGTAGATTACCTTGTAGCCTTTTTGTTTTGTATTTAAACAAAAATCTATATCTTCAAGGTATAAAAAATATTTTTTGTCGAACAAGTTTATTTTTTTATTTAAATATTTTCGAAATAGTAAGAAAGCTCCGCATAAAGAATCGACCTCGATTGTTTTGTTATTTTTGTGTCTATTTTCAATCCAGAATTTATTAGTAAAAATATTATTTGGGAATAATTTTTTGAGATTTGTGAATTCAAACAAACCCGTAAAAAAGGTTGGTTTTGAGGTTGCCGTCAAATAATTTTTTTTGTTATTTTTGTATTGTTTAATTTTTCCTCCTATTATTCCCCACCTCTTTTTTTTCTTTATGGAATTAAACATCTTAATGATGGAATTGTCGATTATTTTTGTGTCTGGATTTAATAGAAGAATGAAATTGTTTTTTGTTTTTTTTATTCCTTGGTTTACTGCTTTTGCAAAACCAATGTTTTTTTTATTTTTATATATAGTAATTTTTTTATTTTTAAAAAGTTTTTTAGTGATTTTTTCTCGAGGATCATTATTAATAATTATGATTTCCTCGATTATGTTGTCAATTTCTCTTGTGCTTTTAACAAGTGTTTTTAGAAATTTTATACTGTTATAATTTATAATTACTATGGTTAGTTTTTTGTCGGATTTCATTTAATGAAGAATATTCTTAGTAAACTCGTTTGTTTCTTTTTTTCTTTGATTGTAATTTTATCATTTTTAGAATCTGGTGATGTTTATGCTACTGTATATTTTGAGGATGATTTTTCTCTTGGTTTGAGTAAATGGATTGTTCCGCATGATGGGTATAGTCTTGATGAAAACGAAGATCCTATTGTCGGTGAGTATGGTTGGCGTGTTTTGGATAATAAATTAATTGGTGAAGCCGGATATCATGAAAGATCGTATATTTATCCTGATATTAATTACGATTTTTCATCGTTTGAGTTGGTTGCTGAGGTTAAAAATTTGAATGGTGTTGATCAATCTTTTTGGTTTCATCTTTCTGATGATAGAAGTGATTTTTATGAAATTAACTTTAGATTTGATGAACCTGATTGGGATCAAGATCATAACAATATCACTTTGAGTAAAAGCGTTGGTGGTTCTTATGGACGCCTTGTTGAGGTTTATGGTAAGTCGGAGGGTGAGTCTGTTAACTCTTTGGATTTTGATATAACTCAAAATGAAAAACATGTGATAAAAATAGTATTTGACAGTGTTCAGATAAAAATATATTTTGATTCTGTTTTGGTTATTGATTATACGGATAATAATTTTTTGAGTGGTGGAATTATTGCTTTTAGGAATTGGGGTGGAGATTTTTACCAAGGTTCTTATGGCAGGGTTTTAAATGAATTTGACAATCTAAAGATTAGTTCTGTTTCTGGAGGAAATAATTCGGATACTGTCGTGGTGGTGCCGGGGCTGGGAGGGAGTTGGAATGGGGAGGGGTTGTTGACGGGAAGTACCAGTCCTTCTTTGGAATGGAAAATGCCTTTTTTTGTAAGGAATGTACCGTTATACACCTAATGATGTGTATTCGACTATTTGTTGGTAATAATTATGTGTGTTGGTTGGGTGGTAAAAATTTCGTAATTGACTTGGTTTTGCTCCCCCACCTTGGAGGAGTCAGGGACCTGTGTGGGATTTAAACAAACTAACATTTTTCTTGTTTTAGGTCTTGGAATTAGATTTGTCCCATCAAAAAAAGAGTACTTCCGAAAACTTCAGATTTTGCAACATTTTTCTTTCTAAATACCTTAATCTAATGCCATTTCTGCTTTATGTTTTAATCTGCGTAGTGCAGAATTAAAGCTTGAACCCTGAGTCTCAAGATAAATATCATCAAAATAACCATAGGCTTTATAACGAGTGCCCTTAGCTCTTTCTGTTTGCTCAACTACATTACAATCATAATCTTTAAGAAAGATTGATATTTCAGTTTTCATTTTCCATATCTTACTTCGTGTGTTTCATACAATCAACTTATTTACTATTTGTGTGTGCAGGAATTTTCTATAAGTTTTGGGTTTTATCTCGAAAAATACTAAAGACTGGAGTTTGAGGCCAATATGTGCGCTTCGTGTACTAAATTCCCATTTATTTTTTCATCTTCCTCGATAACTGTTCCTTCTTTAAATTTTAATAATTCTGTTATTATGTGTTCGTCTTTTGTAAAAACACCCATCCGTGCAATCTTATCCATCTCTTCACGACTAAACTTTTTTATCATAAAGGTTCTCAATAGCAAGAAACACTCTCTTGTGTTCTCGTCATTTACCCAAGGAGCAGATAAGATAACGGTCCATTTTTCAGTATATTCGTCCATCTTCAAAATAGCGAACAAATTCACTTCGCCCTTTCTGGAAACTATTTCTTCTAGAATTTCTTTAAATATTTTTACCATTTTCTCCTCTTCCTAATTATACTTATTATTCCAAATCTTGATTCCAAGAGATAGTCGTATAGCTTCTCGACTTTTTCTTCATCCCAAACAAGGTCAGTATTATATCTAATTTGAGGCCAATTAGCAGGATATTCTATAGTAAATTTACCCCAGTTATCCCACGCCTCCGCCGGTCCTCTGGAACTAAAAATATTCTCTAATCCAGAAATGAGCAAGAGTTGTTGGAAACTATGGGTCATAAAAACGGAGTCAATATTTTTCTTTTTTGTATTTTCTGGGTAAGAAACCAAATTTAAGGTTTTACAGGTTACGGCCTTTAGAGAGCATTCCAATGCGTAGGCTAGCATATACGCTGCGCCATGCCAGTCATTAACATTCATAAGTATCTTTGCACTTTTAAGTCTGGCTTTTGCGATCCCCCTTAATTCCTTACAGCTTGCCATCACCGAATTGTAACATTTGTCTATATCTTAGACTATTTATCAGTCCAAAAGTTTCTCGTAAGCTCAGTGTATTCAACTGATTCTTTTGACATTTTTGATTTTTTAATTAAATTAGGACTATTATCCTTTTTCGCTTCTGACCTGAAATCATAGTTTTCTTTTAGTGAATCAAAATATTCGTCGTAATTTTCTCCTGTTTGTAGTTCAAATATTTCTCCGTTAAATATGTAGATAGACCAAGCCACTCGTGACCCCTTGTCACCCGTTTCTCTTTGGGCAATTTTTATTGCTTCTGTCGCATCATTTCCAAAAACCTCGCTAATCATGTTTTCTATATCATCGCCAAGTTCTTTTTTATCAGGAGGATATTCGTCTACATATTCAACAACACCTAGCTTATTGTTACCCCCTAATCCTCCCAACAATCCTCCCTCAACACCTAATTCTCCGCTAGAGTTATAGAATAAACAATCGTCTATGTTCTTGGGATTTTCCACTTTACAGATTGGAAGCAATAAATCATCCTTCAGTTTTAAAAACATAGTTTCTGTTTGGTGCGGTCCAGCAATTACATCAATTTGTACAAAATCATTTAACGAGCAACTTATGGGTGGAGTAACAAAACCCAAATGACTTGCATTGGGTGCTGATCCAAACCACTCCGGTGTTCTTGCAATGATATTTTTTTCACTATCGTAAAGAGTTAGATGTGGTTTTGCCGAATCAGTCGCTTCTTCATAGTCGTCAGCCATAACCGGATTGACTAACATCTCATATATTCCGTCACCATTCATATCAAGAGCCACTCTGTCAGGGTACATCTTTTCCTCTTGTTCCATCTTTTTATTTATTGTCCAGTTAAGTTTCATACTTTTTTTGTTATAAAAAAACAAACCAAACATAGTAACCGTTGATAGAATCAAACTAAGCCTAATATATTCCCCAAAGGGGGTCTTCATTAATTTCAAGACTTTTTTAGGATAGGCAATAATTACGGCTAAAATTGTGAAAACAAAGGCAAATAAATGTTGTGGTGCGATAAGATCGGGTGAAGATATGGAATATACAATTATCAATATAGTAGTTAACAAAAACAACACAGAAGATGAAAAAAATTTCTTTGACGGGGCAATAATTGTTCCTACGAAGATCCAGCCAAAGCCTAGTAGTAATCCAGATATTATTTGATAGGGAAGTAATTCTGACTGATTAGGAGCTTCTAAGCCTGGTACTAGGTCGGCTAATGGTTGATATAGGAATAAGTCGGGTTTTAACTCGGCATATTTTTCACCAAGTAAGAAATATACACCAGCAGTGATTAAAAAAGATAAAGGTAAAAAAAGTAACCACCTTATCCATTTAATTAGCCATTTTGAAATAAAGAAAACTTTTGTGAAAATTGATTTTAATTTTGTATTCATAGATTTATTTATTCCAAATCTAGCCGTGTTCTAGTGTCCTGGAGAAGTTAGGACCTTTGTGTGTGAATTTAAATTGAATGAACCTCGTCTTCAAGGATAGTTTTGTACAATATCTGTATTTCTTTCATTTTTTCTAAAGTGAATTTGGGATTATCTCTTATTGACCGAAAATCATATTCACCACCAGCTAATTGATACACCCAAACTGTAAATAGTTTATCTGGTTTATCTTGAAATATAATTGAGACCTCTACTCCACCTGCAATACTGTCATTCATTGAAAATACAATAAATTTACTCTTGTAGTATTCTTTGTCAATTGAAGATAATCCAGCCGTATATTCCTCTACTTTGTGCGTTTCAATAACAAGTTCTGGAGAAGCCATCCCAATATTTTTGCCATTTAAATAACCATCCAAGACTTTTCTGATATGAAGTACATATGGATTTTTAGTTGTTTGATAGTACTCATCTAATTGTTCTTGGGTAAATACGATTGGTTTTGTCTTTGTCGGTACCGGCTCTTCTGGGGTATTGGTTTGAATTTGGTCAACAATAACTTTGTTGTTGTTTTTGTATTTAAATAAAAATAATCCAACTATAACTAATATTGAGACTACTGCTAAATAAATTTTGTTTTTTTCATTTTTTGTTATTTGACTTACCAAGATATTAATAATTATAGATTCCATCTAGGACACTTTCAGTGCATATTTTATTTAACCAAACCCTATCCCAATTTCCTTCATCCACAAGTTCATAATATGTTCGGCTTAAACCATCAAAATCAAACCTGTCTTTATCAAGAATCTCGTTAATATTTTTACCCTTATATTGCTCAAAGTCATCTTTAGAATTAAATACTAATAACCGACTATTAATATCAAAATGCGGTGTAAGGTGCTCTTCTTCAAGAGCACCATCAGATAAAACTATTTTTCCAGATATGGAATCTACAATTGCATAACTTAAACAACTTGTTCCACATCCCCATGTTGCAAAAGTATAGTGTCCGGCAAAGTTTGGACCTAAAGCAACTTGATTTGTAATCGCAGTATGAAACTGTGCCGCAAAATCATCGGTTGAAAAGTCTACCTTAGCAGGTTTACCTTCATATTTTTTAACAGGATCTAAAACTACCCTTTTCATTACTTCATCACAAACTGATTTAGATATTACTGATCCTTTAGTTTTAATTACCTGCTTGGTTCTTAAATTGTAACCAACAAACAAACCAATTAATAAAATTGGAATTTTAAATAAAATATTTTTTTTCATTTTATACTTATTATACCTACTTCCCTGTCGCTCTTGCCTCTATCTCGCTTAAGTCCTGCTCCAGATTCACCAGACACTGGTGTCTCGTCATGCCGTGTTCTTTCATCAATTTCTGGATTGCGTCCTCGATCTGCTGGTCGTTGTACTTTACCAGTGTCGGGAACTCTATCGGGTTGTATGGTTGGGGCTTATGTTTTATGAGAATATTTTTATTGTGTTCACCTATATTTTTCTTAGTAGGATCGTTTGCGGGTATGGTTAAAATTGGCTTTTTGGAGTCTGAGTCGCTTTTATTGTGATATTTAAAGAGACCATAAATTAGAACTATTAATAACTGAGCCGAGTAGACAATTAGTAGCATTGGCATAGGCATATCTATTATGCGAGCATTGTCGGTGGTTGTGGCTACTGGAGAATAGGTGATTGTTGTTTTCAAGCGACGAAAAACTAAAAGACCAAAAGATAAAAAGTAAGTTGTTTTGTTAGGAGAGATTAATTCTGTAATAAAGGCAGAAAAAAGGTTTAAATAAAAGGTAATTGATACAACTGCCGAAATAATTGCGGGAAGTAGAAGGATCAAAATTACAAAGTTTTGATTTTTTATGAATTCCCAGACGACCATATATCCATACGAAAGCATGATATACACTAGGAAAAATAATAATTGGCTAATAGGTAAGAATAGAATCCACTTGGCAATGTTTTTTAATTTATTCATTTTTGGATTTGATACTTTTTGATGTCATTTGTTTATCGGCAATATTTACTTAATAATTCATCTAGTGTGTCTTTTGCTACCGAGTAATCTTTTTGATAACAGCCTTTTTGAAAACTGGCAATTTGTTCATCCAAACTCATTCCTTCTTTTTTTTCACCTCCGTTACGAAAACATTCATCCCTCTTAACCTTTGCATTGTCTACACCTATAGATGCGTTCTTAACCTCAACAACATTACTTCCTTGACATGTTTTTGTAGCATTGATACTAGGGATAAATATTCTTAATTTTTGATTTGTTGACTCTTGCTTTGGCCATTTTTTATTTTTTTGATAATATTCTCTCTCGTATTTTTCAAGTTGTTCAGAGCTATCAAGAATGGACGCAATTACACCCAAATCACTTATTCCAAATTCGTTTTTAAGTACATTTTCATTAATAATAGACAGAGGTTTAGTATTGATTGTGGGTAAGGGTTTCTTTGTAGGAAGAGGGGCTATCGTATTCGCTGGTATTAGCGTTGGTGTCCCTTGAATCACAGAAGGCGCAGGGGCAATGTTTTTTATTGTTACTTCTTTTTTTTTAGTTTTTTTAAACAACTTATTTATAAAATTGGTCCAATAATTTTTTATTCTTTGCCAAAATGTTATTTTGCTAGAACTTTTAAAATCATCCGAAGTAACAGTAATGTCATCTTCCTTTTTTGCGGGAATAGAGATTGTCGGTGAAGCACTGGAAGTAACGGTGAGTTTACTTGTCGTGGGAATATTATCTTTTTTATCAATTAACATGGGTATTGGAGTAGAAGTTAGCCTAACTTCTACAGAATCATTCTTTAAGGAAACGCTTGGTGTTAGTGTTGGTCTCGCCGTTAGTGTAGGATAATCTTCGTTTGTTCTTGACGGTCCGTTTCCTGTCGTAAAACTAAAAGTATAATCTTGATCTAAATACGCAAAATATTCACCATAATCATATTGGGCCTTTACCCCACTCGTTCCTCCTTTAAAGGTTACCGAATAAGTTGAATTTGGCTCAAGATAATAAAGATTACCCAATGAGTTAAATAGAAACAGGGCGTTTGAATGGTAAAAGCTATCATCGCCTCCTCCTTCTGATTCTCCCATAACCTTTATTTGAGACGGGTTGTTAGACCCAGTAATTTGAATGGTTGAAGTATTAATTGAATCCGGTACTAAAAACGGATAACCATGCCCCATTGGGCTTTTATCTGAGTTTCCTAGGCCAACCATTAAGGCACAATACTGGTTTTGGCAGTTACCATCCTTTAAATTAGTTGGAACACTGTTTTCGCCGTTTGTGGGGTTTGTCGCCGTAATTTTAAAGTTATAAATAACTTCTTCAGCTCTCGCGATCTGTCCATAAGGTATAGCTAAAACCAACAATACAACTAAGAAAATAATCCTTCTGGCTAAAACTAGTTGGTCAACCCTGCTTCTCATTTCATATTTTACCACTTACTACCATACTAGTGCGTGGTATTACTGTTGTGGTTGTCTTGTAATAAAGATGTGAAACCATCCACTATTGATACACAAAAAGACAGAAAAACTGAAAAAGGGCGATTTGGTATAGAGTTTGGCAAATATTTAAGAAAGATTAGAGAAAAGAGAGGAATTAGCCAAGAAAATCTATCTTTAAATGCAGGTTATTATCGGACATATGTAAACAAGATTGAACAAGGTTATTATTCACCTAGTCTTCACACTGTCTGGAGACTTGCACATGTTCTTGGATTAACCCTTTCGGACTTTTTAAAAGGCTTCTAAGATCTCTCTAGGCTTCTGTTGATATAATATTGCCTATTATTTCTTATTTTTATAGATTAAATTTTTTCTTTAAAAAAAGGCGGAGTTTGTAGAGAATCGACGGGGTTTTTGGAGTTAGAATGATGTCTTTGGTGATTTCGCTTCCGTGGGAAATAGTGATTTTGTCTGTTGCTTGATCGTATTTTGATTGGTTAATTAAAATAGTGGTATCACCGGCTGGGACAATCATTTTGTAACTTCCTTTGCGGTCTGTAATAGCGCTGTTTAACCCATCGCTGGTTTTGATTGATATGTTTTTCAACCGATCACCTAGTGTGTTTTTAATTGTTCCTTTGATGACACCTGGAATATAGTAATTTTTAATTATTTCAAATGCCTGACGGGTTGTACCGTCACTGTTAAGCAAACTAGTTGTTCCATCGGTAATTACCCAGTAGTTCATCCCCAGCACATTATCTTTATGTTTATAAAATTGTATAAAAAGTTGATTTATAAATTCTGCTTGTTCTGTTTCATCCATGTCTCCGTTGATGTCTGGAATAGGAGCGCCGAATTCTCCAAGCAATACTTTTGTGTCAAAGTTTTGAGAAAAGTAATCAATGTATTCACCCATTCCCAAAGGATCTTTAATGTAATGATCAATAGTGACCAGATTGTCTAATGTTTTAAATGTTTTTTTGTTTAATACTTCCTTGGCACGACCTCCAATAATGGAAAACCAGTTGCTATGTACATCTTTTTTTATTTTGGAAAAAGATGTTTTTACCGCTATACGCTGATTCTGAATAAATTGATTATATTTTTCGTCATCTTGAGGCTGTTTCCACCACCCCGAATTTTCGCATTCCGGACAAGGATCAAAGGCGTCGCCATCTTCAAATAAATCCGGATTGGTTTCTATAAACTCAACTGTTTTTCTAATGTGTTCCTGTGGAGTCATGTTTTTTTCATATTCAAACCAGCCTTCCCAATTGGACCAATTGCCGCGAAACCAAACTTTTAGCCCCATTTTGCGGGCTAAACTTATCCATCTTTTTAAAAAGGGAAGAAATTCTTTGTCGTATGGAGTATCTATGGCCACATAATTTGCCCCTATTTCTTTTATAAGTGTGAGTTCTTTTTCTATTTGAGTATCAAAATCGGGATTGTTTAATTCAGCCCGCGCTTTGTCTCGTGATGTTTTCATTGTGTCTATAGAACGAACAGGCCAAAGTTCGGGATGTGTGTTAGAAGCATAGGTAAAGTTAGGACCAAGAAAAAAAGAAAAAACCACAACAATATAAGTAAATAACTTAATTATTTTTTTCATTTTGCAATTCATATATCTCAAAAGTTCCATAGCTGTGTACTAATTTATAATTTTTCTTGAAATCCGAATTGTTTTCCAACGCTTTGTAAACAACATCAGGCGGATAAGAAATTAGGGCAATATAAGAGACCTTTTTTGATGGCATTTTTAAAGCTTCCTGCCAATGCTCTCTGGTGCCTTCGTGAATATAAAGTTTCATCGGTAGGCCTGTTCTGGCTACAAAAGCATCGTGAGAAGCTAGGCTGGTAAGTATCAATCCTTTTTGGTAATTTTCTGCCAACCACTGACTGGCTTCAACAGTATGGTATGTATTTTTTAATCCTCTAAGACCATCAATTAAAACAACCGGTTTGCCTTGAGGAATGAATAATAATGTTTGAATTGTGATTAAACCAAACATTATCCAACCAAAAGGCTTGACGGAAGCCAATATGCCAACTACAAAAGCAATTACAGGCAACACAAGCAGTCCATAGCGAATATTAAAATAACCTGGATTAAGAGTGGCTTGAGGCACATTCATGGCTGAATGCCCCATATATAAAGCCAGTATATTAAAAAGAAGAGGAGAAGAAATAGCCAAAAGACTAAGTATTTGCTTTTTCTTTTTTAAAATAAGGAGTGTTGCTAATATTCCGATCCCTCCGGTTAAAGTTAAAACAATTCCATTGTTGGCAATAATTGACCAAACAAAATAAGAAGAGGCGGTAAAAAGATTGCCTTTAGTTGGCAACTGTCCTACGCTTTGTAAAACTTCCTGCTGGGCGTGGGCAGAATAAGGTCCAGTCATAAAATAAATGGGATCGCTGAAAATAGCCCAGTTCCATAATAGCCAAAGTAAAATGCCAAAACCTCCAATACTGGCAAACAAGAAAAAAATACCTTCAGTTCGTTTTTTGCCAAGTGTAAAATAACCCCAAACAGGCAATAAGGCGAGTAAATAAACAAATAAAAACCAGCCATCATATCTAACTAAAGTTGTCATCATTACAAATGTTCCGGTCAATACTAAGTCGAGAATTTTTTTGTTTTGAACATATTTAGCTAGATAATAAACAGACACTATCAAGGTAGCCAAAAATAACGGTTCTGTCATTGGAGTACTTTGGAGATAAAGAAAATTGGGATTTAAGGCCATGGCCAAGGTGCCTAAAATTGCTCCGTATCTGTGTTTGCCAACCAGATAAATGAGCTTATAAATAAATACAACGCTTATGATAAAGGCCCCCATGGAAACAAGACTTCCGGCTATGGCGGTATGCCAAAGAAAAGTGCTTTGGACCAACGGCAACATGAGTAAATGAGGTAAAGGCAACCAGACAGTGCCGATTTGGGCAATACCAGGTGTTAAGTTGTCAATTACCCGCCTTGCAATATTCAAATGCGAAGCGGCGTCGTTATAGGTGAGTACAAAGCCCGATCGATAAGAAATAATCCAAGCGATTATTGATAAAACAGTAGCAAAAATAAAAACAGATTTTACTGATGTGTTTTTACTTTTAACCATGATAATTTTTTATAAAATGGAAATAAACAAACTGTCCGATAACTTACCTTGATTATACTTTATAAAGCTTAATTATTTTCCGTTTCTGAATCGGTTTTTGAATTTGTTTGGATTCTCAATTATTGACGTATATAAACTTGGTATTTATCGTTTTCATATACAAGATCGTATCTATTAAGAAAATTTATGTTTTTTGTTATCTCTATGTTGACGATATCTCTTTTTTTATCTCTTTCTTGTTTGGTAGAAATTATATACTTAACATGGTTTGTTGGTTCTTTTAATGTGGCCTCTAAAATATCAAAAGAGCCGTCTGTGACAAAATTAGAATAATTTAAACCAGAATTAAATATAACTTGGTTTCCAACTGCTGAGGAAACTAGTATTTTCCCGGTTTCATGATTTTTTTTTATCCAATTAGCCAAATTAATAGATTCGGAATTAATTTCGGCGACCGCCGCTTTTAGTGTAATAGGGTGAAAAAAGGTTCTTGAAAAAAAGACTAATTGCAAAACGAAAATCAACGTAATTACCTCTTGTTTCCTTTTTATCATTGAAATCATGAATAAGATCATAAAAGTCAACGAGGGAATCATAAACATACCGAATCTGATATTGAAAGTACTGTCGGTTAACTGGAGAACGTGTATTGGTGCGTTTCCACTATAAACTGCGTAAATAAGAAAAAAACATGGTATGGAAGCTATCAATGCAAAAACAAGAAAGATTTTTTGGATTTCTGATCTTTTAAAGATTGCTTTGTATATTAAAAAAAATATAGAAAAGATACCAAAAAAGGCTAAAGATCCTCCGGCATTTTCGTATATTGACCAAAAATATGTTAAAGCTGACATGTAGAGGTTTTTATATGAAACCATGTCTGCCTCTGTAAGAACAGCCAATGTTTGGTATTTTGATGAATAAATACTATGTAAAAAATATATCGGATCGCCAAAAATTATCAGATTCCACACTAACCATCCAGCAATACCCAATAAGGCAACTGTACCAAAAAGGAAAAAAGGGCCTTCTGATTGATTTATTTTTTTTGATTTGATTAAGGATATTATAAATACGCCAATTGCTAAACCTAAAGATAAAAACCAACTTTCGTAACGAGTTAATGTAGTCAATAAAATAAAAAATGATGAGGCAATTAAGTCTGTTGATTTCGACTGTTTTATCCACCTTAAGTAAAAATAAAAAGACGCTGTAACGGTAGCTATGTACAAAACCTCCGTCATGGCAATGGTTGACATGTACAATATGTTGGGATTCAAAATATAAATCAAAGAAGCAATAAATCCACTTGAATGAATATTTGGTAGTATTTCTCGTCCTGTTTTGTATAAAAAATAGATGGAAAAAATAAAAGCAAAAAATCCTATCAAAGAACCAGCTAGGCCAGATTTCCATAAAAAATTTACACCTATTAACGGAAGCATCAAAACATGAAGAAATGGTAACCATATACCACCTAGTTGAGCCAGACCGGGACTTACATTGTCAATTACCCTTCTTGAAATATTCAGGTGTGTGCTGGCATCTCCATAAGCAAGCAGGTTGCCGGTTGAATAGTAATAAGAAAAAGCTATTAACCAAACCAGAGTGGCAATTATTAATGTGGCAACTTTAAAGTTTACTTTGTTCATAATTTTCATACTTTAATTTTTGTGTTTTTTGGCAATAATTAAATTTCTCAAATAAAGAAGAATGTTTAGACATGAAGCAACGATAAAAACAATGTCTTTTCTTTTTATTGAATAAATCAAAATCATTAAAGTACCCATCATACTTAAATACCAAAAAAGTTTAGGTATAACTGTCTTTTTAGCTTTTTCAGAAGCCCACCATTGCACCACAAAACGTAGAAAAAAAACAAACTGAGCACAAAAACCAAAAATTATCCACCAGTCTATGGCATTAATGTTAAATTGTTTATTCATGTTTTACTTTTTATAGATGATATGTAATAAGGTCTTTCGGAAGATGTTGAAAAAAAATTTTTTACACAAATGTCTGTTATTATCCCCGATACGAACAGTTGAATTCCCGCCAAGACAATTGTGGAAAAAATAACAAGTAGCATGGTTTCATAGGGCAGGTTGAAAAATAAAAAATGATTAACAACAATACCGACTATGCCAAAAATACCAACAGTGGTTAGCAAAAAACCAAATGTTCCAAATACATGCAACGGTCTGTTTGCAAATCTTCTCCAAAAAAGAATAGTTAACATGTCAACCAAAGACTTGATTGTTCTTGTCCAGTTATATTTTGTTTTCCCTTTTAGTCTTGGCCTGTGATCCACAATAACTTCGGTAACCTTAAAGCCTCTTGATTTTAAAATAATATGAATGAACCTGTGCATTTCTCCATATAAATCTAAATTATCAAAACATTCTCTTTTGAAAACTTTTAATCCACATCCTGCGTCATGAATGCCGTCTTTAAAAATTATTTTCCTTAGTTTTCGTGCTCCGAAAGAAAAAAACTTTTTTAATGTAGGATCTTTTCTTCTTTTTCTCCAACCAACTACAACATCCCATCTTTGTAGCTTTTTAATTAGTTTTGGTACATCTGCAGGATTGTTTTGTCCATCACCATCCATGGTTACAATTACATCACCTTTTGAATTTTTAATTCCTGCGTCTATCCCTGCGGTTTGTCCATAGGAGCGTCTAAGAGTGACAATTTTAACATTGTCTAATTTCTCTAATTCTTTTTGTGTGTTGTCGGTAGAACCATCATTTATAAAAATTATTTCATAATCAAATTTAAGTTTTTTGACTACTGCGACAATCTCTTTGTGAAGTTGTTTTAAACTTTCTTCTTCATTGTAGAGAGGTATCACAAAGGATATTTTTTTTATATTAAATTTCATGTTTGTTTTTTTAAAAGGTAAAAATAACCAAGTATTAATCGCCGTTGGCAGTGGCGGGGACTAGGATGGCTTGACCGGTTTTTGGGTCTTTTTTCAAATGTAAACCATGAGTAGTTTTGGGCCAGTAGTGAGGATTGGTTACAAGTTGGACCAATGCCATAACTGCGGCTACACTCATCATCAACCAATAAATTGGTGTTAAAAAGGCGTATTTTATCAGTTCCCATTGCTCTTTTTTGGCACAACCAACCATGTAGTAATACATATAAAGGAAGTTGCCAAAAACAAGTGAAATAATTGCCATGTAAAAAATTGTGGGTGGATATAAAGATTCTATAAAAGATCCTACTAAGGGGCGCAAGAGAAAATAAGAAATAGTTGTCAGCCACATTAAAGGATTAATAAACATTGATACAACTTTGCCTCCAACCACTAATTGAAAAGTAATCACATGCGGTTTTTTCCAATCAGAAAGAAATTCCTGTGGTCGGCGCATATGGACCAGATAAGTTTGCATGTAACCCTTTATCCATCGGGAACGTTGGTGAAACCAGTTTTTAAAATTACTGTTGGCTTCTTCCATGGTGGTAGAGTCAAAAATTGCAGTAGAGTAGCCTCTTTTGCAAAGCCTCATTCCTAAATCACAATCTTCGGTAACATTAAATGGATCCCATCCTTTTAATTCGTTTAAATCCTTAACTCTAAAATGATTAGAGGTTCCACCAAGAGGAATCGGTGCTCCAATTGATTGCAGTCCGGTTAAAACCAGATTAAACCACAAAGAATATTCAGCCGTAAAAAGACGGGTTAAAAGATTTTGATGTGGATTATAAAAATTAAGCTTGGCTTGGGCACATACAACATTTTCATTTTGAGTTTTTTCAAAAGTTAAAATGGCTTTTTTGAGCTGTAATGGATCCGGAATGTCCTCGGCATCATAAATAACTGCGTATTGGCCTTTGGCATAAGCCAGACCATAATTGCAGGCTTTTGGTTTTGTTTTTGGCAGAGAATGAGGAACAATAATTAATCGAAAATATTCAGGCAGATTTAAGTCTTTGGCTACTTGTATAGTTTCTTTGTCGCTTTCTTCCAGAAGAAGCAACACATCAAGCTTGTCCTTTGGGTAATTAAGATCTTGAATTGCCTTGGCAAATTGAGCGATAACTTCTGTTTCTTTGTAAAGCGGGCAAAAAATAGTATAGATAGGCCAATTTCTTTTTTCTTTTAATTCATTTTTGGTGAATGTGATTTCTTTTGGTTTTTGAAAGCTTCTTATGATTAAAAATAAGTTAAAAATCAAATCGAAAAAGTAAAGAAGGGTAATGGATCCGATTAAGAAAACTAAAGTTTTGTGCCAACCGTATAAAAAGAAGATAGTTAATATGATGAAAAGAAATGCAAAAACAATTATTTGCATGGCAGATAGGTTTTTTAATGCACTTTCCTGCTCGGAGATATCAGTATGAGTAATAAATTTTTGTCTTTTGTACACAAAGCCTGAACCTTTCATGTTTTGGCCATTTTCCGGTGGAATTATTGCCGGCATGATGGGGGAAAGTTTTAATTTAACAGCCATTGAAGCCATTTCTAGGGCGGCTGGAATTAGTTTGAGTTTTTTTGTTCCTTGTTTGCGTGGTCCAAACTCGATATCAAAAGCCTCAATATTGTAACCGGCGTTAAAAGCTTTGAACAAAAATTCTAAATCAAATGTCCATTTAGTGGGATTAAGAGAAATTCTTTCAATTATTTCTCTTTTAAAAATTTTTAAACCTGATTGAACGTCATAGTTGAGTCTAAAAAGAGTTTTGCCAAAAATGGATTGAAAAGTTTTTCCTAAAATTTTACGAATTTTGCTTACATCATGAAGATAATTTCGATTAGCAATTACAATGTCACAATTTTCAAGCTTTTGAAACATTTGAGGAATTGCTTCCGGCGGATAAGAAAGATCAGCGTCAATCATTCCTACTATCGGATATTTGGCCAGTTTAAAACCTTGTAATAGTGAATATGCCTTGCCCTGTCTACCTTGTTTTCTATAAAGCCTAATGGGTGGGATAGTCATTGCCAGTTCTTTTAGTTTTTCAAATGTGCCATCAGTAGAATGGTCGTCGATGAAAATTAATTCATATTGAAATTTGGCTTTTCTTAAAGTTGTGTTAAGACGCAGAAGTAAGATTTCAATGTTTTCTGTTTCGTTAAAAACGGGGATGATTAGACTGATAGCGTTGGCAAATTTAGTAGATAGTTTCATTTTCATCTTACATAAAAAAAGAGACCACAAAGGTCAAGACGGAATTATATCCTGTAATAACTAATTTCTCAACTAGATAGGGGGTTAAATGTGAAATAAGAGTTCACTGAATGAAAAGTCGTTGCCATAGAGCAAGTAAAAAATTCTTGGGCTAATTAGCTGATTTTTCTTTTTTTGTTTTTCAAAATGCTGTAGCCCCCATATCCTGCACCTGCCAACAAAAGCCCACTAACAGTACTACCGTCATTGTTATCTGAATCTTGATTTGAATCACTACCATCAATTGATCCCAGCACCTCTAGTGAATCAGTTGAGGTCACGGTTGGTTTAAGGGTGTGTGTAGGAATAATAGGCTTAGAGTTACAACTTGGATAGTATGGAGCGCATTTAGCTGACAGAGCTGAGCCATCACAACAACGACAGCCACAAACTCCGCCATGATGTGAACAACAGCCAGATCTTGAGAAAGCGGGCAATGGAGAGATTAAGTAGAAAAAGAAGAAAACGGGTAATATTTTTACCCAAAGTTTCATTAGGGAATTATAATTTAAAACGGAGCATTATGAGCTACTATGAGAAAAACAAAAAGAGTATCGGGCTAAACAAAAGGCAATTAGCAAGAGGATTGAAATGTCTCTATTTTCAACTTGGCGCAGGCAGAAGAAAGTTATAAAAGAAGTAACTAGCTCCCTCGGTTGGTCACTGCTCGAATGGTTAGGGGGCAAGTAAAGGAGTTTGTTTTTGAAGTGAGAATGGGGAAAAGTTTTGTATTTTTTTATTACCACTCAAATACGTCCACGATATTTTTGATAGCATTCTTTATTTTGCTAACAACACTCCCAAACTCCAGTATTTTTGGTTGTTGGGGGAGTAAATCGGCGATTTCTTGATCTTTGGGTGTTTTTTGCGAGTAGACATAGTCACCAATCAAGTTTTCCATTTTTTCTACTGGTATACTTTCTGTTTCAGCAACTTCTCTCAACACCCTCGACCTCTCACTTTTCCAGAACTCGCTAAACGCTTTTTCAACATCGTCTGATTTACCAATTTTTGGAAGATTCTCTTCGATAAATTTCTTGATTAAATCTTTCTTTTTACGTAACTGTACATCCTGATCAAATATTCGAAGTATTTCTTCTGTTTTCTTATTTCTTACTGTGTCGGATTTAATGTTTTTTAGACCAGCGATCAGGAGAATAATATAGTCAAAGTTTATGATATCTCTAACTGTGAGTTCTAATTCAAAATCGATTTGATCAAGAATCGATTCAACGCCACTATCGTCTTTTTTGCGTTCATCGTAAATGTCTAAGTATTTGCTTTGATAGTCATAAAACTCTTGTTCAGATATTCCTAAGTCGTCAAATGTAAATTCAGCGAAAGTTTCTAAGGATGATTTGATGCGTAACAGATCTCTAAATGTTCTAACAAAGCCGGCTCTTTCTTCTTCGCTGTGCAATTCGTCTATTGATTTAAGTGTAGGTGTTTTTTCCTTTAGTTCTGTTAACTTAGTTTTGAAATTATTTTTCTGTTCCTCATAAGGTTTCTTGAAAACAACTTCTTTGGCATTTTCATCTCCAAACAAGGCAAGTGCGGTGTCTGTGGCGTCTTTTAGATTTCTAAATGAAATAATGTTTCCATGAGGCTTATCAGAATTAAGAAGTCTATTGGTACGAGAATATGCTTGAACTAAACCGTGATATCGTAGATTTTTGTCAACATAAAGAGTGTTAAGTCTAGGACTGTCAAAACCTGTTAAAAACATATTTACTACAAGTACTAGATCCACTTCCTTATTTTTGATTCGCTTTTGTAGGTCTCGGTAATAGTCATAAAAACGGTCTGTTGAGTAGTTGGTTGAAAACTTTTTGTTGTAGTCTTCAATGCAGTCTTCCAAAAAATCTCGTGAATGCTTATTTCCAGTAGTTCCCTCTCCCGCAAATACGTCTACGTCGAGCATGTCTGAGCTGTCATCCTCATTTGCATGATAAGTAAAAATGGTTGCCATTGAGAAGTCGTCTGGTTTTTTGTCCTTCAGTAAAGTGTAGTATTTTTTTAGCACTTCAATGTTTGGTGTGGCAAATAAGGCATTGAATTTACCCCGTTTAGTCTTACGCTTCCAATCTGCTAAGATGTAATCGGAAATTTTTTCAAGACGACCATCATCTTCTAGAACCTCTCTTGTGTTAATTCCCTCGACCATAGTGTCGGCAAAGATATCTGCATCAAGTGTGTCCGGTGATTTCTGCTTATACTTACCCACATACTCAACGGAAAATCCGAGTACATTATTATCAGAAATGGCGTTAGTGATTATGTATTTATGTAGTGGAGGAGAACCAAAAACATCTGCCGTGGTTACTCCACCAACATTATTGTCAGCGAATATGGGGGTTCCGGTAAATCCAAACAATTGAGCTTTACCAAAAAACTTTTTAATTCTTCCATGGGTTACACCAAATTGACTACGATGACACTCATCAAAGATAATTACCACTTTTTCGTTTTCTAAATGCAAGAGTTTTTTTAGATAACTTTCCCTGCTAACAGCAATGTCTAATTTTTGAATAGTGGTAACGATAAGTTTTCGATTTTTGTCTTCTAATTGTGCCACAAGGTTGCGAGTGTTATTGGTTCCATCGACTGAACCGTCTGAAAAAGAGTTAAACTCTTTGGTGGTTTGAATGTCCAAGTCTTTGCGGTCAACCACAAACAAAACCTTTTTGATTTCTGGCATTTGCGACAATATCTGACTGGCCTTGAATGAAGTTAGTGTTTTGCCTGATCCGGTAGTGTGCCAGATGTAGCCGTTTTTATCTGACTCTTGAACTCTTTTTTCTATAGCTCTGACCGCGTAGTACTGGTATGGTCGAAGCACCATGGGGATTTTCTTTGCTTCAGCAAGTACGGTGTACTCGGCAATCATCTTTGACACGAAGCATTTCTCTAGAAATGCATTTGCAAATGCATCAAGCTTAGTAATCTTCTTGTTTTTTTCATCTGTCCAGAAAAATGTTTGTTCAAATGATTGTTTTGGGTTGTTTGAAAAATACTTAGTATTGACCCCGTTTGAAATAACAAATATTTGTACGTATTCAAATATAGTTCCTGTAAATGAGTGTTTATGGTATCGCTGGATTTGGTTAAAAGCTTCCTTCATCTCCATCCCGCGACGTTTGAGTTCAATATGAACAAGGGGTAATCCGTTTATTAGCAACGTAACATCATAACGGTTCTTGTAAGAGCCTTCTTGGGTGATCTGGTGGGTTACTTGATATTCATTCTTACACCATTGATCCATGTTAAAGAAACGGATAAAAATTTTGCTCTCATCATCACGAGAAAGTGCATATCGGTCTCGTAGAGTCTTGGCTTTTTGAAATCTATCCCCTCTGTTAAGGTGGTTCATTATTCTGGCGAACTCAGAGTCAGAAAAAGATGTTTGGTTAAACTTTTCTAGTTGAGATCGTAAGTTATTTTTCAAAGAATTATGATCTTTTATGTCCACATTAGAGAAACCAAGCTCATGTAATTGCTTGATTAAGGCAGTTTCTAGTTGTTGTTCGGATTGGTGTGTCATATTTATACAAACATTTGTTGCATCAAGCCTTTTTTCCAGCTCTTAGCTTTTGTAACTTGACTGTTTTTTGATTCGATCAGCGTGTCAATAGAAATTAGGAAATCAGCAATTTTTTGTTGTTCTTTTTTTGAAACAGGTAGTACTAAACTTCTTGACAAAAAAGTTTTGTTAGTGATGTTCATTGTGTTTTTTGCACCTTTCTGTACGATCGGAGCTAGATAATTATGTGTATTTATATTGGATTCGAAATACGCATTTAACATATATCCAAGCCCTGACGTCTCGGGGGTAAACACACCATATAGCGGAGACACTATCACGTTTTTCCTGAGTATACTCTGTTTAATTATTCCAAAAGGAAATCTCCCCGTTGGGCTCTTTGTATATACCACATCATGTGGTTTTACCAAATTGTAATGCCCAGTATTCTTGGCGGAGTAACTTCTACCAAGATGCTTAATCTGATTGATCAACCCCTTATGTACCGAAACAGAAAACACTTCTTCCTTTCCACGGCTCTTCATTTTGTGTTCTGTAAGTATTTTGCAAAAATTCCTATCTTCCCACCCTGGGAAATCTTTTCCATTATCGTCTTTGAACCTAATCTCCCGGCTAAAGATCTTTTGTATAATGCCTTTTTTATAGTCTTCAAGATATTCTTTCTGAAATTGTAAGTTGTTAATCCAGGCATCTACTGGCCCTAGAAAGTTGGTAATTTTTTGCTGTTCTAATTGTCTTGGAAATTTGATTGCAACATCATTGAAAAAATCTATAACGCTCATGTTTAGTAAACCATGATTTCTCGCACCTTCTTGAGCAATTTTACTTATTTCACGATTAACATGTCTACTCTCAAAATATTTTTCAAAAAAAACTTCGGAATAATTTGCGTTATCCAATCTGAAACAAATATACAAAGTTGAAACTACGCCACGATCATAATTGACAAGTCTCTTAATTACCCCTATAGGGTAACCTTTAGAATGGCTTCTGTTGTAAGCAAAATCGTTTTTTTTAAGAAAAAAATAACCAGTAATATTTTTTGCTGATACAGATTTGGTGAAAAAATCTTTTTGATTAATTAATCCTCGTTGAGCCGAGATTGTTAAAACATTTTTATTATTAGTCACATTTTTATCTGTAATTCTATTAAAAACATCTCCTAGTTTTTTCTCTTTCCATTCGTTAGAAAATTCAGAAAAACGAAGTCGTGGAATCATTGGCGTTGCCTGTGTGCTTGGAGTACTCATGCTCAAAAGGGTTTAGCTATTTTTAATTCATCACAAAATCGAGCTATTTTCTTTTGAAGCCCCAGCTCCTCCTTGTTTAGCTTTTTAAGCTTTATTGCCACCTCTTTAAGATCAATAGGTTTTTCTTCCTCAAAAGTGTCTACATATCGAGGAATGTTCAAGTTGTAATCATTTTCCTTAATCTCCTCTAGCGAAGCCTTATGTGAGTATTTATCACTTACTTTACGCTCCTTGTAAGTGTTAAATATTTTAGTGATATTTTCATCTGTAAGATAGTTTTGATTTTTTTGTTTTTCAAATTCTTTTGAAGCGTCTATAAACAAAATGTCCTTATCCTCTCGGCGACACTTCTTAAACACCAAGACTATTGCTGAAATACCCGCACCATAGAAAAGGTTTGAAGGAAGACCAATAACAGCATCTAAATAGTTCTGTTTTTCAATGATGTATTTGCGTATTTCACCTTCTGCACCATATCTAAATAACACTCCGTGAGGCAATACAATCGCCATGGTGCCGTTATCTGACAGGTGGTGAAGCATATGAGTCACGAAGGCATAATCAGCCTTACCTTTAGGAGCTAATCTACCATATTGCGTGAATCTTTCATCATTTGCTAGTGCTGGATCATCAGTGCTTTTCCACTTGGCACCAAAGGGAGGATTGGCTACAATGGCTTCTGCTTGAAGGTCTAAGTGCATATCATCTGTTAGAGTGTCACCGTGACGAATTGAGAAACGGTCAAAGTGTATATCATGCAGAATCATATTCATACGAGCAAGGTTGTATGTTGTAGGGTTAAGTTCTTGTCCATAATAATCGGAGACAATATAGTCTTTAAGACGCAAGAGAAGAGAACCCGAACCACACGTAGGGTCGTATACAGAACGAAGTTTTTTCTTGCCCAATGTAACTATTTTGGCAAGAAGTCTAGAAACCTGGGCAGGAGTATAAAACTCGCCACCCTTTTTACCCGCACCTGCAGCAAACTTACCGATTAGATATTCATATGCATCACCCAGAAGGTCACTTTTAGAATCTTCGAGCTTAAAGTCAATACCATTTAGAACCGTAAGAACTTCGACAATGACTTCATTTTTCTTTTTCTCGCCTTTTCCCAATTTGGATGAAGTTAAATCTACATCATCAAACAAACCCTTGAAGTCGTCTTCGCTGGAAGTACCCATCGAAGTCTGTTCAACAGTGTTAAGAATATTTTTTAGGTCTTCTAAAATGAAGTTCTCTTGATTTTTGATCTCACCGTTTCCTTTTTTGACGAGATATGAGAACAGCTGGCTGGGTTTAAGAAAAAAGCCAAGATGATTGATGCTGGCTTTTTTTACTTCTTCTACAATCGCCTTACCTTGTTTGGTGTCCTCTTTTATTTCTTCAAATGTGTAATTCTCACGGGAGAGGAGTTTTCCGTTGACATATTTTTCAAGTCTTTCCGAGAGGTATTTATAAAAAATAAAGCCGAGGATGTAGTTCTTGTATTCATCGGCATTCATTTTTCCTCTGAGAATATTTGCCACTCCCCATAGTTGTTTTTCAAGTAATCGTTTCTGTTCTTCTGACATGGGTTTTCATATTAATATTAATAATTCGCCTTGTTGTTTGAATTATACCCTTTTGGGACTGTTTGTACCTGTGTTGTATTTTAGCTGAAATTTAATTGTGGGATAATTAGATATGTCCTCTACAATACGTCAAAAAATAGCGGTCCAGAAGTTATCCGAAAATATCCGAAATTCGGGGGGTAAGAAAATTGTCCCGATGGGTAAAATTTTAAAAGAATCGGGCTATTCACAACAAACATCCCGAAAGCCTAAATTAGTAACCAGAACAAAAGGATTCCAAGAGGAGCTGGCAAAAATTATGCCTGATAAGTCAATTGCCAAAAAACATGAAGAACTGATTGGAGCGGTCAAGCTGAAGATGATTAAATTTGATGCTGTATTAACTAATCAACAAATAAGAAGAATAATTGAATGGCCAGCTGGATTTAAGGTGAAAATGATTGTGAGAAAAGAAAAATGCAATCAGGTTACTTGTTATTATTGGTCCCCCGATTATATGACCAGACTAGTGGCAATAAACATGGGTTACAAAATAAAAAATCTTTATCAAGAAAAAGGGCAATTAGTCAACGATACTTCTTTGATTGTCCAAATGGTGAGCTATGCTTCAGTAAAAGGAATATAAAAACAATACTTAGTAAAATTGGGAAGAATGAAAATGACAATGGAGATGCTTATGGCTGAAAAAAAGCATATTACTATTTTTATGTATTGAACAAATTATGTTTAGAGAATGGAATGGTTTTAGTCTTTATTTTAAACCCGATATTCGATGTGGACTGATTCCCCGTTGACAGTTATTTTTTCGATAAGTTGATGGATTAAAGACTTTTGTTTTTCTGGTGATATTTTTGCAAATGTTTTTGGGAAATTTTTGATTAGTTTTTTAAAATTTTTGCTTTTGTCCTTTTTATCATCAAATTCTTGTATCTCTTTGTCTATGTTTTCAACTTCCATGGTTAATCGGAGGTTGTCTTTATCTAGTTGTTTTTTTTCCTCTGAAAATTCTGTAAGGTTGATGACTTCATTTTCGTAAGCTTTGAATATTCGGTTTTGTTTTTTGATGTTTGATTCAAGTGAGTTTTTTAGTTTACTTTGGGTGTCTTTTAGATTTTTTATTTTATTTTTTACACTAGCATTGATGTATTTGTTTGGTGTTTCTGCTCCTTTGGTTAGTTTTGCTATTTCGTTGATGACAATTTTATCGAGTTTTGGGGCAGAGATGATGTATCCCCTACAAGTTTTGAAGTAAACATAACTTCGGCAAACGTATTTGGTATACAAGGAGTTCTTGTCTCTTTTGGTGACAAAATAAGCTCTTTTTTTACATCGGCCACAAAATACCAAACCTGATAATAATCCTGGGGAACCGATTGATCTTCCAGGAATTTTTCCTCTTAATTGAAGTCTTGCTTGAACCCTATTAAATTGTTTTTTATTAATTAGAACTTCATGTGTGCCTTTGGCTAAAATTATTTCATCTTTGTTGGCGTGAATTCTTTTTACAGCACCAGATATGCTTCTTTCTTGTTGGTATTTTCTGCCTTTCATTCTTCCCCATCGGATAAGGCCTGTGTAGGTAGGGTTTTTGAGAATATATCTTACAGCTCGGTGTGTCCAAGCTTCTAGGCCTGTTTTCCCGCTAGGTGATTTGATATCAACAGTGTTGAGGTGATGGGCGATAGATCTGATCGATTTCTTCTCTATATCGTAGAGGTCAAAAATCATTTTTATAATAATTGCGTCTTCGGGAACGGTGACAATTTTTCGTGTGGGTTTGCCATTCTTGACTACAAAGATTCTTTTGTATCCGAATGGAACCCTGATAGGGAATATTCCTCTTGAGGCTATCTTACGCAATGCCCCATGAAATTTTTCTGCCCTTTCATAGTTATCTTTTAGATCAGTAACAAGGGAGAAGGCGTTCATAAACATTGATGAAACATTGTTGCCGTAAACATATTTTTCTGGTGCTACCGGTTCGGTTGGTGAATTTCCAAAATAGACCTGTATTTTGTTTTGCCCTAAAAGTCTGATTGTTCGAAGTCCAATATCTGGTTCTCTGGCAAGACGAGATGAGTGATAGAAAAGTACTAAGTCAAAAAATTTTTGTTTGGCGTCTTTAAGCAATTGGCCTCCTGCTTGTCTTTCTTCAAATTCAGTCTCCCCTATCACTCCTGGTTCGATGTATTTCTTTACATATTGCCAATTTTTTTCTTGACAGATTTTCTTGGCCCAATCTACCTGCATCTCAATTGAAACCTTGTCTTTTTGTGCTTGTGATGATGTTGAAACCCTACTGTAGCTTGCTACTCTCATTTTTCATTTTCATATTTTTTTAATGCCTTCTTGGATTATTTTTAGAATGTCCTCTTTTTTGAATCTCATATCTCCTCTTGTGCTTACCCTGGTGGCTTCTAGCCTCTTTTCTTTATTAACCCATCTTCTGATAGTGTGTTCACTTATATTGAGTATTAGAGAAGCTTGAGTGAGTGTTAATAAGGGTGGCCACGTTCTTGGAGAGGTTGGAGTGAAGGTTGGGTTAGAGAATGTTATTTTATTTGAGTTTTGCATATGTTAGTATAGGTTAGCATATAAAATATAAAATGGAAGATGGATAAGAACAGATCAAACTTACTAGTAAAAGAACTACGTGTTAGGATAAAGAATCTTCTTCCAGTAGATGATTCTTTTCTTTTTTTAAAGGAAGTTGGGCGACTTGGGGAATGGATTCAGAACGGAAAGGAATTTGATATTCAACTTTTAAACTTAGAAGTTCTTAGAGATCAAGCCGAAGATGAGCAAAGAAAATCTCTTTCAAGTTTGTTTAATGAGTGTATGAGGGTTTGGGCAGATATAAAAAAACACAAAATTCTTTCAAAAGACCTATCTCCTACAACAGCAAAACATCTAAACCAACTTAAAAGGATGGATAGGGAGAAAGTGTCTTATGTGTTGGATTTGTATTACGCCCTCATCCATTTTATCGAAGAACTGGCTCTTACAAAGTATAAAAAAATTGTTGCTCCATATTACATACAAAGAATACAGGAGAGAATACCTCAAGTTTCAGGAAAACTTCATGATTACTATCTTAAATTACTTGATGATAAGGAAGAAACAAAAAGACAACACAATGATTCTGTATGGGGTGCTATGGGAATGGTGAACCAAATAGTATCAATGTGCAAAGGAGAAAACCACTTGCTTAGTCTCACACGGTGGGCAAAAGTGTTTAAGAAGCAGGAATGTTTAATTTATCTAAACAAAATCGCAGACTACTTATTTGACTATCGTTCCTCTCAAAAAGTTAAAGAAACAATTCCCTGTGAATACGCAAAAATACCTGCATACGAACTTGCCTGTTGGCCTCGCAAGCTAGAAATGAAAAATCACAACTTAACCATCGGAGAAGAAAATTTATCGTTTTATCCTGAAAAGTCGTCAAGTAAACAACTTGCCGAAGGCGAAAATACTGACAGGGAAGAAGTTATTAAAATGCTTATCCAGTCGGGAAAAGAAGGAATCTCGGAAAAAGAGTTGTTTGCAAAAACAGGGATCGATTCAAGGCAGATCTGTTCCACCCTGGGATCATTAAGTAGGAGATTAAGATCGAACTTCGAGTTATACGATGTGAGTATTAAGAAATACGGACTGAGAAAGAACTACAAACATTGTTTATTTATCGTCCTTCATTCCAAGGAAAAACAGACTCGTCGTGATGATTAGCTAACCACGCATTTCCTGTTTAACTAACCTTTCTCGCATCTTTAGACTATATCTAATGATAAAAGGAAGAATTTCAAATAACCTTACTCAAGATATTGCTCACCTATTACTAACACAATCCGGTCTTTTTTTGCGTGCCGATGAAGAATTAACCTTGGATTCTCAAGTTCCTGCTTCGGTGAGAGATATTTTAGTGTCTAAAAAATATTGGGATCACCTTACAAGATTTTGGCCGAAAGACAGAAAGAAATGATAATAACTACCAATCTTTCACCGGTTTTAAAGAAAAGTGTTATCAAAAGAATTTGCCTGTATTTTGGTGATTTACTTGATGACAAAGATTTATTAATTAAAAAAGAAAATGGAATATATAACGAACGATTTTTACAGTGCGGTAGTTTTAAAGGTAATGAAATTTTCGTTACTTCGGCTTGAGAAACAAAATGCCAAGTTTGTCAATTTTGTATTTCAGGACGATAAGGGAACGGCAGAAGAATTATTGAAGCGATATTGGGATCGTGATGGTGTCCGACCAGAGGCAAGGGACTTGATTGAGACCATTAACGAGTTAAAAAGTCGCATTTATCAGGTGACCTAGCGCTGGGTCATTAGAAATGTAAAATGAATAGTTTTATCATTCGAATTGACCCCAGACTACTAACTCTTACCGGCAGGGTAGAGGATATAGCTGTTTTGCTTGCTATGTTTTCATTTTCAGATAATGGTTTAGGTCAGTGTTATGCCTCACACAGGACAATTGCCAAGATGGCGCATGTATCAGACAAGACAGTGGTATCAGCTATTAAGAGAACAGGGTTATTTGAGAAAGTTGGAGAAAAGACTATACAGGGTGGTATGGTAAATATTTACGAAGTGCGGAACTCCTATGCACCTTTACTTTCTCAACCACCTAAAGTGCGGAACTCCTATGCACTTAACTCCCGAAGTGCGGAAGTGAGAAGTGCGGAAGTAGGTACGAAGTGTGGACGAGTTACCGACAATACATTAAAACCAATAAAGACAACGGAATTAAAAACAGCTTTTGAAGAAAAAACACTCCTCAAGTCTAAAATTATTTCAGAAGATAAGATGTGGCATTTGTTAGGAGGACTCAAATGACGGAACATCTAGGCTACATTGATGAATTAGGGAGAGGGTGGAGAGAAAAGATTCTGCAAGACTTGGCACAATCTCCTCACGAATGGATGTTAGCTTTTCCGGAGATGGAAAAAAGAGTTAACGAATTATTGCTCGAGGCCGAATTGGAAAAAGAGAATGTAGAGGCTCGAATCAAATCGTGTTATGAAGTCTTAGAAAATTGTGTTAGTGACAAAATATGGAGGTTGATTTATGACGAATACATAATCCATGCACCAGGAAAGAGGCTAATCGAACTAAAAAAGAAAATAGGTTGGTATAGACGAGCTTTGTATCAGGAACAAATGTCACGGCGTTGTGACAACTTAACGGAAACCGACATAGAGATTGCGAGAGAATCGAGGATAGAAAATTTAATAAACGAGAACCCTAGGCGCATGGGTGGCAATTTGGTCTTTTGTTGTCCGTTCCATGATGAAAAGTCCCCGTCCTTTACGGTCTTTCAAGATAATCATTTTCATTGCTTTGGTTGTGGTCAACATGGTGATTCAATAGATTTTCTTATGCTTAGGGATAAAATGCCGTTTCCTCAAGCTGTTAAATTTTTACTAGGAGCAAAATAATGTTCGATTCAAACAATGAGGCAAGAAGTGCAGTCGAGAAGCTAAAGCCTCAAAAAGATTTATTAGATTCAATTCTCGAACTGGAGCAAGAGGAGTTAAACCCACCAAGAATAATGAGTGGATTTACAAATCTTGATTTACAACTCAAAGGATTTCGAACCGGTGGTTGTTACATGGTAGCCGGAATTCAAAAGTCAGGCAAATCTTCTCTAATGATGAAGATCGCAATAAACATGATTGGAAAAGGCAAGAAAGTTGCTTTTATAGATACAGAGTTAAACACGTTTCAATTTTCTTCCAGAATGACGGCCTTGTGGTTTGGATTGTCCGTTAGCGAAGCCGAGGAAAATATCAAAATGAGACAAGATTTTGCGAAACAAACAAAGGATAAACTCTTTAGAGTTTCAGCCGAGAAACTAATGAAAGAGAATTTGGTGGATTTCGACAAAGCTATGCAAATATCAAAAATCTTAGCAGATGAGAAAATGGTGAATGTTTTAATCTATGACAATTTAACCACCTATATCTCACAAAATGAAGCGAGCGATTGGAGAAAATTAATGTCATGTATCACTCAAATTGTGAATTTTACAAAACACAGGCCGATAATTTCTTTTATTTTAAATCACGTTAAAGAAACAGTGGTTATTAGCGAGCTACCTAAAATGGTTCAGGAATATGTGAAAGAAAACGAGCCGGACAAGATTTTTGATGATTCAATCCGAGTTATAAGAAAGCCCACCGCACAAGATATTTATGGAGGTGGTCAAGCGAAGTCTCAACTTTCTGGAACACTGATAGTTTGGCGACCGTATCAAAATTACAAGAGCAGTCAAAACATCAAGGTTAAAACTCAACTAATTTTAGATAATTTTAGGGATCAGTCACCTTCGGAAGATGTGAGAATGGAATTTTTAGAAAACAGAGTTTTGTTTAAAGAAATAACACCACAGTCTAGAACAGAAACAAAGGAAGAGGTGAATACAAAGTTTGCCCAACAATTATTTAATTCAAAAGAAAAGAAATGACAAGTTTAGCGGTAAGGATTAATAAATTAGAAAAAGTGATAATGTCCCAAACGAACGATTTAAGAGATACTGTAATTATTGCTTACAAGCGAGGTGGGGTTAATTATTACAAAGACAAAGAAGGGGTGGAGCGCAAAGTGGATGAGGTTATAAGTAAGCACGGCCTTGTTATTCTGCCACTTTTGAAGTGGTATGGGTAGTCTGGATGAATGTGATGCTGATTCTGTTGTAAATTATAATGAGTACCCCCATAAGTAGCTTATGAAATGTAAAAAAAATATTAAAGGAAAACGATGTCAGGCTAATGCCATGAAAGATAGTGATTATTGTTATTTTCACAATCCAGACATAACTGCTAATGAAAAACGGAGTGTTCAAGTTAAAGGTGGTCAGAATCGAAGAGTGGTGGTGTCTTCTCCCCTACCACAAATAAAAATAGAGAAAGTGGAAGATGTAACCAAATTGTTGGTTGATACGATAAATGAGGTGAGAGATGGAAGATTAGATTGTAGAGTAGCCAATACGATTGGTTTTCTAACAGGTATGGTTCTTAAGTCTTTCGAGGTTTCAGTGTTGGAGAAAAGGATAGACAAAATTGAATTGACTGTTAATAGCTAAGAGAATCTAAAGTTTATATATAGAATTTCTTATCCACTCCCTTTTTACACTTAAACCCGTAATGTGTTGTAAATTTCTGTTATAAGATGTATAATGCTCAAGTTTGCTATATTTTGTTGCAAAACTTTTTAGTACATGACTACTTATAATAAAATTTCTGTTATCATTCCCGCCAGAGAATCAGAGGCTACTGTAAGGGAGACGGTCAAGTCCTTGTTGGCTCAGTCTTGTCGACCATTTGAAATTATCATTGTGGCATCTTCTAACGATTCTACTCGATCAGCAATAAGGGATTACATAAAAAACAGGACAGTTAAATATATCGAGATTAAACCAGGAAAAAGCTACACAAGAGACGCTCATTTAAAAAGATGGGTAGGAGCAAATAGAGCTAAAGGTCGGTATATATTTTTCACTGATTCTAAAGCAACACTTAAAAAAGACGCACTTAAACTTGCTATTAAACTTTCAAAACAATACAAAGTTGAAGTTGTAGCAGGAACAGCGGTTTCTTGGCAAGAAGATTCGGGACTCTTAATTTCAAAATTACAAGACAAGGCTTTAATCAAAAACAATCCTGATTTTCCTTTTTTTGGTAAATTAAACATTAATAATTTTGGGAATACCGAAAGTTTACCAGTAACAACCGCATTGTTATTGTCGAAAAAAGCTTTTAATTCAATAAAAAAGGATTTTGGGCTTAATTTTTCAAAAGAAGCCAGTACTTACGATGATTATGTCATTTCATGGTTGTTAGTTAAAAATGGTTTTGAAATATTAGTAACTAATCAAGTAGTTTCATATCACAAACATCGAATAAGGTGGAAACAGTATTTCAGACAAATATCGCGTAGTGGCCAGAGTGCCGCTTTAATGCTTAAATATTATCCTGATTGTCCATTTGCCAAAAGGAGAAACTTCCAAGTACATGCAGTATTGGTGTTAAGTCTGTTTATTTTGCTACTATCTGTTTTTACCGTTTTCACCAAAGGACTTATTGGGTTTGTAACAATACCAGCTTTTGTTTTGTTTGGACTGATTGTCGCGGGGTTGGTAAATGTTTTTATTGAAAAAGACTTTTACACATTTTTTTTGCCACCAATCACTTGTGCTTTGATCTATGACTTTTCGATACATTTTTTTAAATGGCGATATTTTATGAATAAAAACAAAACAGATCAAGTACTTCGTTATTTTCAACTACATTAAAACAATGAAAAAACTAACAACGTTATTAAAAAATAATAATTTTCTATCTGAACTGGTGATGGTAAATCTTGTGGTTGTTATCTCCTTAATGTTGAGATTGTACAAGATTGATTCAAAACCAGGTTATGAATGGGACGAACCTGTCTATTCCTCAATATCTTCAAACTATATTGATTACAATTATCCCGCTATTAAATTAGAAGGTAAAAAAGGCTATGGACCTTATTTATATCATCCTCCGTTTGATTCAAAATTAAAAAGTCTAGTATTTCAATACACGGGCTTTGAAGGTGTAACTAGTGCGAGAATTGTATCTGCCGGGGCATCCTCAATTGCACTGTTATTCACCTACTATTTTTTTAAAAAACTAGCTAATAAAAAAGTATCTATTATTTCAATCTTGCTAATGGCTTCTGACGGCTGGTTAATTTATACCAATCGTCTTAATTTGATGGAAAACATGATGATACTTCTTGGAATTATCTCGTTGTTTCTTTACTCATACGCAATATCTCAGAAAAAGAATATTTGGTATATCTTGTCGGGTGTTATGTTAGCGATAACGGTAATTTACAAACATACAGGGATCTATTATTTTGGTGTACCTCTATTAAATTTAATATTCACAAAACGAGATCCAAAAAAGCATATATCTTTATATCTGTTTGGACTGTTGACAATTGTTACTTATGTTTTGGTCATGTATTTAAATTGGGGTCAAATATATCTGGATCAAAACATGGTTCAAATCAAAAGGGCATTTGGAATATTTGGTGCCCGTGGGGTACAGTATTCTTTTTCCGATGCAATAAAAGCCATGGTTAACACATATTGGATTTATATTTCAACAATATTAACTTTGTTAATAGGAACACTTGTCGTCGTTAGAGACTTGGTTAAGCATATTGTCGGTAAAGTCAAGCCCAAACAACCCCTGTTATTAAGCTGGTCATTGGCTACATTATTATTTTATGCTGGAATTTCACTTAGAGCACCTCAATACTTAATAATGCTATTAACACCCTTGTATCTATATTTAACAGTAGCCCTTTCTGCTTGGATAAATTCTAAGAAAAATCGATTGCGACTTCATGTATTTTTGGGCATAATCTTACTAATTAACAGTTTTACTTGGTACAAAAGGTTTTTTATTCGTAATGACAATGCTTTACTGGCAACGTATGAATATATAAATAGTTTAGTTCCTGAAGATGCCGTTATTTTAACGGAAGAAAGTATTGGGGTTGGAATAAAACAAACATATTATAAATTTGATCTTCACAATTCAAAAGAAGAAATTGAAAAGATTAAGCCATCTTTTGTAGTGGTTTATTTATCAAGTACTCAGAAGTTGCCAAAATCTCAGGCTTTAGAAAGTTTAATCAACAAGTCTAGTTTGGTAAAAGAGTTTGAAGGGTTTAAGGAGAAAATCTACATATACTCAAACGACCTTTGGATAACCAATATTTCATCTGTTGAAAAATAAAGTTTGAAAATCGTCCCAAAAGCTTTGAACCTTTTTTCCTGTAGTACAAATCCATGGTCCCACCTTAAGTTAAATATTATTTGCTTTTTCTACCAAACCAAAAGCCTACACAAAACACACCGGTGAGAATGAGAATAAATGCTAGTTCCATATTTAATCCTATCAAGTAAACCACCAAAAACCCGCCACAATAATTTTCCTAGATAGCGATTTGTTTGTTGTCAAAATCTCGAAATTATCAGGATATAAGGATATAACCCAATAGATGCAAGTAATGTACAAAAAGCATAGGCCTCTAAAATATTTGTTAGATTTTGCTTTGCTGAAATAGGTTTATGTGTCATTTTGTTTACCTCCTTTCCAAGAACATCTAATAGCATCTTCTATTTCTTTTGTTTCCATTGTTTTTTTCACCATTAGCTGTTCTGCAAGAGCGACTACGGAACTCCAGTGATGTTTAACCAAGTCTTTTGCTCGTTCTCTAAGGTATTTCAGGAAATAACCTTCAGCTTTGCCTCCAGTTGTAAGATAGATAGAGATATTACCAATTTTTTTATAGTCAGATTGTGATCCAATATAGTCGTATCGGCCCTTGAACCTTTTTGTGGCTTCATTCCCGGCATAAAAAATGACAATTATTTTCTCTAAATTATCTTTTGTTCTGGGTGAAAAGTCGATATCAGGGTCAAGGTTTTTTACCGAATACGAAGTTGTTTGACCTTGAAATTCCTTGCCTGGTATTATGCTTACCTTTTTTACTTTTCCAAAAAGAAAAAACTCGACAACAGCATGCCCCGCTTCGTGATATGCAACGGTGTTTTTCATTTATCTCTCAATGAATTTGTAATTTTATTCTTCTACGGTAAGTTCTAGACCGTATTTCTTGAGACAATCGTTGTAATATTCATTTTTGTCATCTTTGTCAAATAGATTCTTTTTTATTGCCTCTTTCCACATTTTGTATTCAGTATTGTTTGTTTTACCTGTGGATTCCATTAGTTCCACCCTGCTTTTTAAAATGTCTTGTGCTCTTTTTACTGCTTCTTTTGCACAATCAGCATATTGTTGTTTTATTGCTTCTTCTTCTGCTTTCTTTTGTTCAATTGCTTGTTCCTCTGATCTTGTCTTTTCATTCAAGGCATTCATTTTGTATTGGTAATTAAGAAACCCATAGCCTAAGACTGAAGCGCCAATTATTAAACTTATTATTATTGCCACTATGTATTTAGTGTCAACTTTTTTAGTATTTTGTTTGACTTTCGTTTCTTTCGTTTGTAGTTTTGTATACAAATCCATATAACCTAATTCTATTCTTTTTCTAAAAGCTTTGCTTAACCTCATTTTATTAAATCCTGAGTATTTTTAGTTGTGTCTTCTTTGTGTGCAACGATTTAATTAAAGATGTTAATTATGATGTATTAGAGTACACCTTTTGTAAAAAATTACGATGGTTTAATAAACACTTTAAAATCTAAGGGGTATGAGGATGAGACTACTGTGGGTATTGGAGAGACGGCTGATTTGTTTGTTTGGAATTATGATTGGAGAAGACCAGTTTCCGAAATTGTCGAAAGGTTTGATGAATTTGTAGATGAAAAAATACCCGTAGAGAAGAATTTTACTATTGTGGGGCATAGTTTGGGGGGTATGGTCGGCAGAATGTGGGCACAGGATAATAAAGATGATACAAGATTAAATAAAGTAATTAGTTTGGGAAGCCCTCATCTTGGAGCTATTAAGGCATATAATGCGTGGAGTGGGGCGGAATTTGGTGGGGGTGTAAGTTCTATTGCTTTAAATGTATTGTTGCAGTTAAATAAAAAAAATTACCCCATTTCTTCTGTTGAATTAGTTCAGGATTTTAGTCCTTCTTTAAAAGATATTTTACCGGTTTTTGATTTTGCTAAGTATGGTTCAGACTTAATCCCCTATCAAGGTTTGTATACTGTCAACAATTATGTAAAGAATAAAAATGAAAGTGTTTTG
This sequence comes from Patescibacteria group bacterium, assembly GCA_018902845.1. Taxonomy (GTDB): domain Bacteria; phylum Patescibacteriota; class Microgenomatia; order UBA12405; family UBA12405; genus JAHIPV01. The sequence goes on along the minus strand of JAHIPV010000017.1, from coordinate 32,279 downwards.
GATATTTCCGATACCCTGCTGACTGTTGGTGGAATAGGATTTGATACGAGTGAATATGCTGTTTTGGGGGAAAGAAGTACATTTGACAAATTGTTGGGAAGATGGGTGGATGGTAGGCCGTTGAGGTATGAAGATACTCTTTTGGGTGACGGAACTGTTTTGCAAAAAAGTGCGATTGTTGATGGTTTTGGGAGTAATTCGGTATTTTCTAATCATGGAGAGATTGTTGATAATAGTACTGCTTATGTATTAAACGAGCTTGGTTTTGAAGCTGATGATATTTTGGTTTCAGATGTTTTAGATTTATCTGATTCTTTGGTATTTTATATTGGATCGCCTGCTTATCTGAAGGTTTTTTGTGGTGGGGATGAACCAGTAGAGTCAGATGAGACAGGCTTTGTGGTAGTAGAAAATAGAGGAGATATTAATGGCTGTGGTGTAAATGTAATACCTATTGGTAGCGGAGGCGAATATCATTTGATAACCGGAAACAGCGGAAATGAAGATAGTTGGAGATATTTTGAAGATAATATTTCGATTGGGGAGACAAAATTTTATTTTTTTGACGTTGAGGAAAAAGAAATGTTTTTGGGTTTTTGGACTGATCCTGTTTATGAATTGATTAGAAAAGATTGTAATTTATTGTTAAATCAATATCCCTTTGACGAAGATCTGTTAGGTTGTGTTGTTTTCGCAGAGGAAAATAATAGTGATTCTTTGTTGGATGTTATTTTTTCTTTTAGAAAAAGAAAAAAAGAAATGGTACTTAGTACAAGACTAGTAGAAAATTTAGGAGATGTGATTAATACGGAGCTGACAGGAACTGTGACTTATGAAGAAGCTGATGAAAAGTTAAGGCAGATGAAAATAGAAAAATCATTGATTGACAGGATTACTAGATTGAAAGAAGCAAAAGGCCAACAACCGGATCAATTTGGAGCGGTGAGTTATAGGTGGGCTGGAATTTTACTTGAGGAAATGAAAGAAAATTATTTTGAAATGGACTACGAAACTGTGATTAGTAAGGGTGTAATTATGGGAAAATTGTTGAGAGAAGTTTGGTAATTTAATGTGGACAATGCAGGACTTGAACCTGCGACCTTTCCGATGTGAACGGAATGCTCTACCAACTGAGCTAATTGTCCGCTAAAAATTTTAAATTTCTAAACTTTTGTCATCCCGCAGTGGCGGGATTTTGTTGGATTGTTAATCATGTTTTCTACATTTCCTACGGGATTGCCACGTCCTCCGATTAATCGGACTCCTCGCAATGACGGGTGCTTAATTATACAACCATGGGGTTGTAGGGAGAGAATGGTAGTTGTAGAATGGTACTTATGAAAATTAATTTTAAATCCGAAAAAGGTTTTTCCTTTGGTTCTTTTATCTTGGAGTTTGTTCAGTCGATAGTTTTGGCCTTATCTGTTTTTGTTCTTTTGTATTTGTTCGTGGCTCAACCAAATGAGGTGAAAGGAAGTTCAATGTTGCCGAATTTTACCAACGGGGAGTATCTGTTAACCGACAAGATTTCTTATCAGTTTGGCGAACCCCAAAGAGGTGACGTAGTGGTGTTTAAAGCCCCCCCAAGCGAGCCTTGTTCCGAAGATGAGTGTGAATATATAAAAAGGGTGATAGGAGTCCCTGGGGATGAAGTTATGGTTCGAGGAGGGCAGGTTTATTTAAACGGTGCCATGCTTGATCAAAGTTTTTTGCCAACGGATTTTTATACAGACTCCGGAAGTTTTTGTGAAGAAGGCATTGCCAGAATAGTTCCCGATGGTCAATACTTGTGTTTTGGCGATAACAGATCACATTCGCGAGATGGTCGTGAGTTTGGACCTATTGATGGAAGTTTGATAGTGGGTAAGGCTTTTTTTAAATATTGGCCGATTGATTCGATTGGTCTGGTTCCGTCTGTGGGCTTTTAATTTGTTTGTTGCAGAGTTTTTTGTATAAAACGTTTAGGTTTTTCAATCTGTTGTCTACTGATCCTTTGAATTGAACAGTGATTCTGGTGACTACGTTAGTTTGAGTAATTTTTATACTGGTTGTTTTTGGTGAAAAAACAGTTTTCATGTTTTGGGTTATATCGTCTAGATTAGATTTTAAGAATTGTGGAATATTTTCTTTGGTTATCGGTACCTCTCCTTCTTCTATTTTCTTCTTCATTCTTCTGGCTATTTCTTCAGCTCTTCTGACAGAAGCTTTTTCTTTGAGAACCATTTTGTATGCTTCTATGGTAAGCCTAATATCTCTTATACTGCCAAGGGCTCTGGCGTGTCCTTCTGTAATAAGTTCTGAAAGTAAGCCATCTTTTAGTGTGTCGGGAAGATCCAAGAGGCGGAGGCTGTTTATGATATATGGAACACTTTTGGATATTTTTTTTGAAACTTGTTTGTTGTCTAGGCCAAATTCTTCCTTAAGTCTTATGAATGCTTTGGCTCTTTCCAGTGGATTTAGATCTTTTCTTTGAAGATTTTCGACCATGGCCATTTCCAACATTTGCTGGGGATTGACCTTTTTTATAACAACAGGAACATGTTCTAATTTTAGAAAACGAGCGGCCCGCCAACGGCGTTCTCCTGCTATGATTTGATAACCGGCCGGAGTGTGGGCAATAACTAAAGGTTCGAGAATGCCGTGTTGTTTTATTGATTCTATTAAGTCTTTGATTGATTCCGGATCGATATTGCCACGTGGTTGTAAGGGGTTTGGTTCCAGTTGATTAGGAGAGATTTGGGTGATGCTTTTCATGGTATTAAAGTATCATGAAAACAGGGGTGAAAAAAATAGGATGAAATGTATCAGTTTAGGCTTTAACTACTGAGATGAACTGTTTGTCGTGTTTTTTGAAGAATTTAACAAGTCCTGCTTTTATGGCGTAGATGGTGAAATCTTTGCCTGTTTTAGTTCCTAGGCCGGAGTGGAATTTTGACCCCACTTGACGAACCAAAATTTCACCGACTGAAACTTTTTGGCCACCAAAACGCTTAACGCCTCTTCTTTTTCCGATGCGGTTTGATTTTTGTCTAGTTTTACCTTGTGATTTTGTATGTGCCATGGTTTAAAAATTATATATAATTTTTAACAAATTACAATTTCCAAATTACTCCGCCAAAGGCGGACTAAAGAATTTTCAAGTTATAACTTAAAAATTACAGATTGCGAAAAATGATTTCAAACTGTAATACTAAATTTGAAGTTGAAATTTTAAAATTCCAAATTCCAAATCTCAAATTACAAATAATAAATTGCGAAAAATGATTAAATATCGGTTTGTTTTAATTCCGACGGGATTGCCACGCTTCGCTCGCAATGACAAAACGAATGTCATCCCGCCATGGTGGGATGCGGTGACCTCTTGGCTTTGCTTGGGATAACGGTTTTAGGTTGTTTTTTGGCTGTTTTTGTATTAATGGTGATTTTTAATATTTGAATATCAGTGAGCTGTGGTCGAAATCCTAGCCTGCGACGGTATCTAGATTTGGCCTTGTATTGGAATACTCTAAGTTTTTTACCTTTGTAGTGTTTAGCGATTTTATATTCAACTTCTGCGTTTTTAACTAGAGGAGTGCCTATTTTAATATCTTTGTCGTTAACAAATAGAAGGACTTGATCGCTGGTGATTATGTCGTTTTCTTTAGATTTTGTCTTGTCAATTGTATATATTTTGTTTTCTTCAACAAGATATTGCGATCCTGATATAGCAAGTATAGCGTATTTCATATTTTGAGATTATAGCACGATTTAGCTAAATCTAAAATCTAAAGTTTAAATTTTCAATAGGATCTCTCTGTTACGCTTCTTCCATAGGCGGACACGGCGGGATGACAGTAGTAATTTAAGATGAAAATGCGATGCCGAGAGAAAACAATAGAGACATAATAGACGATCCTCCGACCGAAACAAAAGGGAGTGGAGTACCAGTAACCGGCAGAATGCCAAGATTCATTCCAATATTTATGAAAGTTTGCAACCAGATTTGACTGGCTAGACTTAATGTGAATAACGAGGTGATGTTTTTTTTGTTATAAAAAGACTTGGTAATTAAAGTTTGTATAAGTAGATAGTAAGTACTAAGAAGTATAGCGATGGCCAATAAACCAATTTCTTCCGCTATGGCGGCAAATATAAAGTCTGTGTGTTTTTCCGGTAAGAATAACAGCTGTCCTTGTGTTCCCTTTTTGTAACCTTTTCCCAAAATTCCACCTGAACCGATGGCTATTTTTGATTGTATTAAATTGTACCCCTTTCCTTTTGGATCTTTGTTGGGATTGAGGAAAAAAATAATTCTATCCTTTTGATAATCACGAAGAGCGAATTTCCATATGAATGGGGAAGAAATGGTTAGTATTCCCAAAATTATAAATAATGTTTTACGGAGCCTTTGGTCATACAGCAAAAACGGTATGAGGATAGAGAGAGTTGATATGGCTCCACCCAGATCTGGTTGAAAAAAAACCAAAAGAGCAGGAATAATTATGTAAAGGTATTGTTGTGTATTGACCAAGACTACGGTTAACCATGGTCTTACTATTTCTGATGGTTGAATTTGAATGTTTCCAATGTGAATCCAGCGGAGTGTACCCCTAGTTGTATTTTTTTGCAGAATTGGAATTAATAATAAAACACAAGAGGTGAACAGAATAATTTGTTTGTAACGAGCTATTTGTTTGATATTAATTTGTTTTCCGACAAAGAATAGAAAGATTCCGATTCCCCATGATAATGTTTGTTTGCCAACCAGTTGAGGAGCCAGTGAATTTACCATTAAAATGTTAAAAGAAAAAAGTATTAGCAGGCTTAAGAAAATAGGCAGAAGAAATCTTTTGTTCATTAGACTTTTTCTATTTTAAGATTGTCTGATTTTTCGATGGAGACTGCCAGTGTCTTTTCCAAAAGTTGTTTTTCGAATGATTTTGGCCAATTTGGGGAAAATATTTTTATTTTGTCTTTAAGATTTAAATTGTTTTCTTTTCTTAAGATCTGAATTTGTCTAGTTAGGTCTCTATACTTTCCTTCTTGTATAAGGGCAGGAGTGAGCTTGGTATTTAGAATAATTTTTGTTCCTGATTTTGTGATTTTCCATTTTATTGTTTTTATGTTGGTTTCCAGTTTTATTAATTGTTGTAATTTGTCGGGTAATTTTTGGTGAATAGTTTTTATGGTGACAGATTCCAACGGTTGGCGTGTTTTTATGGCATCTTTTTGTCTTTGGGCATGGATTAATTGACAAATTTCTCTGACTAGATCCATCTGTTGGTTTAACGATAAGTCTATTTTGTTTTTGTCTACCTGAGGCCAATTTTCCAAGTGGATGGATTTTTTATCTTTGTAATGTGATTGATTGAGATTTTGGTAAATTTCTTCACTTATGTATGGTGTGATTGGGGTTATCAAAAGAAGAGTTTGTTGTAGACAGAAATATAGGGTATCGAGGCACTCTGTTCTTTGGCGCGATTGTCTAACATACCAAGTAGACAGATCTTGGATAAAATTCTCGACAGATTCGGTGGTTTTGGCTGTATTGTATTTATCTAAATGCTGAGTGGTGGATTTTATCGTTTGGTTTAGGCGTGATAATATCCATTTATCTAAAACGTGGGTTGGATTAAAATTGCTTCCTGGTTTCCAGTTTTGATTATCGGCGTGGTTAACAAAAAAACGATAAGTGTTCCAAAGAATAAGGAGAAAGTTTTTTTTGACGTCGTTGGCAATATCGTATCCAAAATTAACCACGTTGTGTGATTTTTGTTTGCAATAGAGCCATCGCATAGCGTCGGCGCCCATTTTTTCTACTGCATCATCAAAAGGAATTCCGTTTCCTTTGGTTTTGCTCATTCTTTCACCTTTTTGATCTCGTACTTCGGAATAATTTAAAACAGCCAAATATGGTATTTTGTTTTCCAAAACTGTTCCAAAAAAGAGCATAGAGTAATACCAGAGTCTGATTTGTTCTGTCATTTCACAGATAAAATCTGCTGGGAACCATTTTTGCCAATATTTTTTGTCGCTTAAATATTTTAAGGTGGAAAAGGGAACGGCTCCGGCATCAAGCCAACAATCTCCCACGTCGGTAATCCTTTTTATGTTTTTTTGGCATTTAGGGCAGATAATTTCTACTTGGTCGATCCATGGCCGATGTAGGCTGGGAAGTTTATCAACCAGTTTTGGATTGACAGCCAGTTTTCTTAGTTCATCTTTGGACCCTATTACTGTTAAATGTCCACAACTGCATTCATAAAATGGCAGACTTAACCCATAGAAACGTTTTCGACTGATCATCCAGTCTTGCATGTTGTCTAGCCAGTTTTGCATTCTTTTGCCGATATGTTTTGGTATCCACTTGGCGTCGTTAGCATTTTTTTTGAGCATTGGTCTGACTTGGTTGCAATCTATAAACCAACTGTCTTCTAGGCGAAAGAGGCATTTGGTGCCACATCTCCAACAGTGCGGATAGCGATGGGTGATAGATTCTTGTTTAAAAAAAGTATTGGTTTTTTTGAGGTGGTCAAAAACCATATTGGCAACATGGTGGGCGTATTTACCTGTAAGTTCTCCAAAACCCTCCATAAAATGACCTGTTTCGTCTAAAGGGGCAATCATACCAGAATTTAGTTTTTGACCGAGCTGGAAATCTTCTTGTCCACAGCCTGGTGCTACATGAACCACTCCGGTTCCTTCAACCGGATCAACCAGATCCCACTGGGCAATGTAGTGTTTGACGTTTTTTTGAGCCGGAATATTATAAAGTGATTCATATTCAAGATTCAAAAGTGAATTTGGGTCGATTATTTCGTAATCAGTTAGTTTTAGTCTGTCGGCAGAGTCCTTGGCTAGGTAAAAATAATCGGAACCGTATTTTGCCTTAACGTATTGGAAATTTGTATTAATAGTTAGTAATACGTTGGCAGAAAGTGTCCAGGGTGTAGTGGTCCAGGCCAATACGTATTCGTTGGTTTTGTTTTTAAGTTTAAATTTTAGATATACGGAAGTATCGGTAATATCTTTGTAACCATCAGCTTGTTCGTGTTGAGATAGACCTGTTTCGCATCTGGGACACCAGGTGGCGGCAGATTTTTTTTTGTATAACCAACCTTTTTGATGAACTTTTTTGAGGAAGTGCCAGATATAGAGATTGTTGTTTTCTGACATGGTGTAATAGGAGTTGTCCCAATCCATAAACATGGCCAGTCTTTTGGATTGTTCGGTTTGGATTTTGGCGAATTTGTTGACACGAGCTATACAGGCGTTGGTAAATTTATCTAAACCGTAATTAACGATGTCTTTTTTGCAATTGAAGCCAACTTCTTTTTCTACTTCGACTTCAACCCACAGACCTTGACAATCAAAGCCATTTTGAAATCGTTGGGCAAAGCCTTGGGTGTTTTTGTAGCGCTGAAAAACATCTTTTATGGTACGGCCACGAGCATGATGGACACCCATGGGGTTGTTGGCGGTGATAGGGCCGTCTAAAAAGGAAAATTTTTTGGAAGAGTTGTCGTTTTTGTGGAGATATTTGCTGACAATGTCGTTTTTGTACCACCACTGAAGAGTTTTTGTTTCGTTTTTAGCGAAATCTGGTTTTGATTCGACTGGGGTAAAATTGGTGGATATTTTTATTTTAGACATTTATTTATTTTACTTGATTATGTAGATTTTATGGTTGTCATCCCGACCGAAGTGGAGGGATCTCCTGACTTCTCATGTTTTTTTCGAGCTCAGAGGTTAGGAGATTTCTCGGCTTCGCTCGAAATGACAGTGAATTAACTAAAAAAATCCTTCAATTGAAGGATTTTAAATTGCCATTAATCTCAACTAAATGAGATTATGGCTAGTTAATAATGGATATACTTTTTTGTTTCACTGTTGCTTTATGTTAGCAATGAAATGGATAAAATTCAAGAATAGAAAAATTTTGTGATTAAAATCCCTACGGGATTTTCCTGAGGTGGATAGGTTGCCATGTCTGCGGGCGACCGCAAGGGTCGCCCCTACAAGAACGCAATGACAGTAGCGTTACTTGTTTTTTCTCAAAAAGGAGGGGATGTCGTAGGTATCGATGATATCAACGCCTTGGGGTATGTCTCTGTCTTTTAGAAATTTGTCTATTTCTTCTTGGTTTATTTCTTCTGTGGCTGACGGTGTTAGTTGATTGTATTGGTCTTCGTCTGTTTGTTTTGTTTTGGAGGTTTGGCTTGTTGGAATGGTGGTTTGTGAGGCTTGTAGTATTGGTTTTGGGACTGTGTTTTGATGTATTATTCTGTTTTTATTTTTGTCAAAACCGGTGGCTATAACGGTAACTTTTATTTTGTCTTTTAACAAAGGATCGATGGTGGCGCCAAAGATTATGTTGGCGTCTGGGGCCGCTTTTTCGGTTATGGCTTTGGCAGTTTCTTCGATTTCGGCCATGGTTATATCCGGTCCTCCGGTTATATTTAGCAGAATTCCTCTAGCGCCGTAAATGTCAACTTCTACCAGCGGTGAGTCTATGGCTAATTCAACTGCTCTGATTGCTTTTTTCTCTCCTTTTGCCTCCCCTACCCCCATAAGTGCTGTGCCAGCATTGGCCATAACTGATTTTATGTCGGCAAAATCAAGGTTTATTAGACCAGGGATAGTTATCAGTTCGGAAATGGCTCTGGTCCCTTTGTTTAGGACTGAATCTGCGATTTTAAAAGCTTCAAGTAATGTTGCTTGGTTGTTGACTATTTCCATTACTTTTTGATTGGGAATAACCACCAGAGTATCAACGTTATCTTTTAATTGTGAAATGCCTTCGAGGGCATTGGTCATTCTTCTGGTTCCCTCGAATAGAAATGGTTTGGTGATTACCGCAATTGTAAGTATGCCTAATTCTTTTTTTGCAATTTGGGCAATAACGGGCGCTGCTCCTGTACAAGTTCCTCCTCCCATACCACCGCAAATAAATACCATATCGGTGCCCGTTAGTATTTCTTTGATTTTTTCTTTCGATTCTTCGGCTGCTTTTTGTCCTATTTTTGGGTCTCCTCCTGCTCCCAGTCCACGAGTTAATTTGTCTCCAATCTGTATTTTTATTGGCGCCACTGAATTTAGTAAGACTTGTGAGTCAGTGTTTATGGCAACAAATTCGACGCCTTTAATTGTGTCATTAGAGACCATGTAATTGACGGCATTGTTGCCTCCGCCACCTACTCCAAGTACTTTGATTTTGGCGAATTGACCTGCAAGAGTTTTGATTAAAGCCATAATTTAATTTAAATCTAAAATTCAAATTTCCAAATAATTTTAAATTTTTAAACTAATTTTTAAATATTTAAAGTTTTTTTAAGGTAGTAAGGGGGCGATCATTGATTTTATTTTGGAAAAAATATTGTTTATGGGAGTTCTTTTTTTTGTTTTTTGAACAGGTTGGTTATTTTCCAATTCATACATGAGCAAACCAATCGAGCTGGTGTAGGCCGGGTTAAGTATGTTGTCTACTAATCCGCCTATTTTTTTTGGTACGGCAATTCTTACGGGAAGTGGAATTGTATTGGAACAAATTTCGGGCGCATTGATGGTTAAAGCTCCGCCTCCGGTTAATACGATACCGGCTGGAATAGCGGTACGAAGACCGCTGTTTTCGATTTCAGTGTCAATAATTTCAAAGATTTCTTCCAAACGAGGTTTGATGATTCCGGCTACCGAAGTTTGTATTGATATTTTTTGGCCCTGACCAGAGTTTAATTCAAAATCACTGGTGTCTACTTCATCTTCAAACTTTTGATTTTTACAGATTTTATTAAGCTTGATTTTAATTTTTTCAGCGTCATCGATTGAAAATCTGAGTCCTATAGCAAGATCGTTTGTAACATTGTTTGCGCCTATGGGAATAACTTTTGAGTAAGACGGTGAGCCTTCGTTAAATATAGTTAGTGTGGTAACGCTTCCGCCCATATCTATTAGAGCTACTCCAAGTTCTTTTTCTGTATCAGTTAGTGCTAGTTTGGCTGCAGATAAACCAGAATAAATTAGAGAACTGATTTTAACGCCGATTTCGTCGAAGCATTTTTCAATATTTTTGATGGCTGGACTGGAAGCTAGAATCAGATGTGATTCTAGCTCAAGCCTTACGCCACTCATTCCCAGCGGATCTAATATTCCTTCTTGTCCGTCAACTGTAAATTTTCTTGGTATAACATGTATTATTTCTTTATTGTTTGGAATAGATATGGCTTTGGCGGCTTCTATTACTCTTTCTATGTCCTGATTATTTATTTCCCCGCTTTGGTCACTGATGGCAACTACACCCTGAGAATTGATTGATTCTATGTGGTCAGCAGCTATTGAGACAATGGCAGATTTAATTTGGAAACCTGCCATTCTTTCGGCTGATTCGATACTGTTAGTGATGGTTTGGGTAGCTTGCTCCAGGTTAATTATTTGGCCTTTTCTGAAACCTAGGGCGGGTGATGAAGATACAGCTACGATGTTGTGTTTATTTTCTTCGGGGAAATATTGCCCGATAATGGTAGTGATTTTTGATGATCCTACATCGATGGCGTTAATAATTTTTGAGTGTTGCATATGGATGTCTAATACTTAGGTTAACAAATTTAATGTATTTGTTATTAATCTTAGCTATTTTGAAAGCTTTTTGTAAGGTTGTAATTTGGAGATAGGGATCTTTTTCTAAATCTAGTATGATGGTACTAATTTTTTCGTCATTTTTGCTCTGAAATTGAAAGAATTTTTGAATGTTATTAATTGTTATGTTGTTGATGGATTTAAAATTGCTTTTTTGTAAAGCATCGTTAATCAGTTCAATTTGTTTGTTTTGGTCTGATTTGGGAGTGGACATATGTTTAGTGTTTTGTAGAAAAAGTCTTAAAAAAAATAACAATACAAATGCTGAGATAAGAACCGTTGTTTTTTTAAACAAGCTCATGGATTAGTTTTAAAAGTTTAAAATTTATTTGAATTGGAATTGGGTTTTGTTGGTGTTTGTTTAAAGAAAGCTTATCAATAGACTGAATAAGCTTTGATGAATTTAGATTTTTTTGTTGGATGATGATTGTTTTTTGAGGTAGTTGTTTTTTGGTCCAAAGAGCGTTTTTGAGCTGTTCGTTTTGTTGGCTTTTGAAGAGAGGAATTAAAATGGAGTTTTTTTTGAGAGCAATTATTTCTTGGCAGATATTGGCACCGGAACGGCTGATGATAATTTGGGCTCGATTTAATATCCAGCCGATGTCGTTTAGGTTTACATATTGAGTGGGGTGATAGTTAGAAAGATTAATCTGTTTTAGTTTATTTATACCGGTTTGGTGAATAATGGTAAATTTTTGATTTAAATTTTTGAGAATTTTTGAAAGATTTTGATTGATTATTTTCGATCCCTGGTTGCCTCCAGTTACATAGATGAGTGGAGTTTTGCCAAGTTTTTGGTATTTTTGGCTGGTTGTTTTAAAGATTTCCCGTCTGAGTAAATTTCCAGTAACAACAACTTTGTTTTTGGGTAGTTTGTGTTTGGTGTTGGGAAAAGATAGAGCTATTTTGTTAGCAAAGAAACTGTTGATTTTGGTGGATAGGCTGATAGTTAAGGTCTGTTCGTGGGTAATAGATGGAACTTTGTTGATTGCAGAAGCGATAATTACAGGGACTGAGATATAGCCACCAAAGGAGACAGTGATATCTGGTTTGATTGTCTTGACTAATTTATAAGCTTTAAAAATGGCTAATGGGATTTTTGGCAGATCTCTTATGGTGTATGGCAGATAACGTCTGTGTAATTTTCCTGATTTTAGCGGGTAAAAATCAATTTTTAATTTTGGGAGAATAGTTTTTTCTATATGAGTTTCGGTTGGGTAAAGATGGCTGATATATGCTATTTTCCAATTATAATTTTTATCTTTTTTTAACTGAGTTATCAGTTCAATAGCGGGTGTGTGGTGAGAACCGGTTATAAGGATCGTTTTGGTTTTTTGCATTAATTTTTTGATTGTAGGAAGTTAATTTTCCAGATGGCGAAATCAGAGATGTTTATTTTTTGATCGTTGTTAAAGTCTGATTGATAATTGTTGGTTGGTATAGATTGTTTTCTGTATTCTATAAATTCTTTTTTCCAGATGGCAAAATCAGAGATGTTTATATAGTCATTACAATCGGCGTTGCCGGTGGATTTTGGTGGTTTGTCTGCTGGGCATTGGTTGATGGAAGTGGGAGCATTGGTTGGATTAGTTTCGTTGTCGTTCCATCCGGCTATTTTGGCGAGCATGACCCAAAAAGCCTTTCCTTTGTTGTAGCAATTAAAACAATGTGAGTGAGCGCAAGATGTGCACGATGGGCAGGAGTGTGACGAACACCAATTGGAACACCATTCACAGCCATCGCTGGCGTTTGGATAAAAGGTATTGTTGGGATCGTAACTTTCGATATCGGCAAAATCAAAGAGAATTTTGTTGTTTTGTTTGACGTAATTTCTGATTTGTTGATTGCGCTGATTAAGGTTGCCACTGGTACCGGTTCCGTTTAGGTGTCCGGTCATATAGACGAAAGTGGTATTGGTATATTTATTTTCCAATTCATTCATTTGGCTTAAATAAAGGTCAATGTTTGTGTCAGTGGTATCAGCTTGTCCGCACCACGACCAAATGACTGTGTTTCGATTACCATACTGTGAACTGTCTAACATGTTTTCGGTGGCAGATTTCCATGCAGTGCGATCTGGGTTGCCAAGATCGCTGGCGCCTTCGATTTTTTGATCCCAAAGCGAGAGTGTCCCGTCGGGAGCTTTTGGGTTGTTAGAACCAAATTTGTAGTAATAATAATCATCGAAATAAGCGTAAGAAGAACCAAGCATATTCATTCCGGTGATTATTTGACTGCCATGCGAAGTATGTCCGTAGGCAATTTTAAGCGTGGTTTTTGCCTGGTTGAGCCAATATGTTGGGATTTGGTCGAATTCCTGAATTGAGGTATGATCTATGATTAGTGGATTTGATCTGATGGCAAAAGAGGTTTTTGGAATCAGAAGAAAAAGCGGGGTTAGGAATAAGATAAAAATAGTTTTTTTAATTTTCATTGGTTTTATAAATATTGTAAACTAGGCCGATAGAAAAAAGTAAGCAAATTAATGAAGAACCGCCATATGAAATAAAGGGCAATGGAATACCGGTTAACGGAATGACAGCTGAAATGGCGGCAGTATTGACGATGCTTTGATAAGCAATCCAACAAGCCGTGCCAGAACAAAGAAGCTGGTGAAACTGATTTTTACTGTTTTTGGAAATGCTAAAGATTGAGTTGATAAGTAAAAAATAAAGCGAAAGGATTATGGTTGATCCAACAAAGCCGGTTTCCTCCCCTATTATGGCAAAAATTGAGTCGGTACTAAGTTGTGGAAGAAAGCTGTATTTTTGTTTTGAGTTACCTATGCCTTTTCCAAACAATCCCCCCGAAGCCAGGGCTAAAATATTCTGTTTACTATGATATGAGCTTCCGGAGGGATCGTTTTGTGGATTTAAAAGCGTATTTAATCTAGCATTTCTGTATGGCGAAAGAAGAACGATAATGAAACTTAACGTAGCGCCCAACAGACACAGTAAAGACAGCTGAATTGTGTTAGCTCCAGACAGGTAATAAATACTTAGTGTGATGGCAGATATTAAAATTGTTGTACTCATGCTTGGTTCAGCCATGATCAAAAAAAGAGGTATGGTGATGGAAAACAACAATGATTGAATATTTCTGGTTTTTTCTTTTGAGAAGAGAGCGGAGAAATAAATTATGCTTATTAGTTTAAATATTTCTGTAGGTTGAAACGAAATTGGGCCTAGTTGTAACCATCTTTTTGCACCAAGAATGCTTTGGCTAAAATTAGGAATCAAAACCAAAATGAGGCTAATAACTGACAAAATGAATAAGTGAGTTGAGTATTTTTGTAATAATTTTAGATTAATTTTTGAAGCAATCAGGAATGAAACAGATCCGGTTAATATCCAGAGTAGTTGTTTTTTTACAAGTAAAAATTTATCAGACGAAATTGAGTTTGCTTCCGAGAGTGACGAAAGTGATACAAATATAAATCCGATTGCGACAAGGATATAGGCAATGGGTAGGATAAAGTTTCTTTGTTTTTTATTTTTCATGAATTTTGATAATAGGAGGATTGATTGATTGGCTGAATTTGGTGAATGCGTTGATTTTTCTTTTTGTGTTTCCCGATTGGTCTTTATAGGTGATTTCGGATCCCGTTATTTTGGCTGAAGAAAAACGAGATTGCATTTTTTTGATATTGACTTTTAGTGGAATTTGGCAAAATTCTGCTAAGTGTAAGATGAAAAGCGGGAGAATGTTGTTTTTTAGTTCTATTTGAGTATAAAAAGCAAAAGAGGCTGTTAGTCTGGCATTGCATTCAAGAAGAAAAACTTTTTGTTTTTGGTTGACAAAAAAATCAAGTCCAAAGAAACCTTGGTAATTGTATTTAAGCAAGATTTGTGAAAATTGCAAGGTGATTGCCTTGACTTGATTTTTAACCTTTGTAGAAGTAAGGCAAGGCCATTGTCTGCCTACGGTTGTCAGTGGATTTTTTGTAAAAGGAGGGATGCCGGTAAATTGTAGTGCCGGAGGGCTTTGGATTAAGCGTGAGTGAAAAATACAACAATTATTAAGAAGAGTGTAACCGGATAGTTTTGGTGAAAATTTTACTATGCTTTGGGAAGTTATTTTATTTTTTATTTTTTTGAATTGATTACCGGTAAAGGTGCCTTTTCCAGCCCATCCGAAAGATTTTTGAATTACCAGATTTTTATTTTTAAAGAGGAATTGATATTTTTTGAAATTGTTTGAATTAAATTTGTCGATATAAGATGGTATGGTGGTTATTTTATTGTTTTGACAAATTTTTATAAATTTAAACTTGTTTTCAAATAATCTGTTTAAGGTGCTTGAGTTACTTATCTGAAGCCAGTTATTTTCTTGGCAAATATGAGAAATTTTTCCTGATGGTTTAAAAGGAATGATGGCGGGTTGAGAATTGTTTTGAAACGAAGTTTGTTTTATATAGTTTATGACTTTTGGATTGGCCAAAAGTTTGCCACTGTTTTTTTGTTTTAGCTTGATATCGTTTTGCTGGAGACAGAAGAATTGTGATTTTGGTGGTTTTTGGGGTGTGTAGGCGTAGATAAGATGAAAGTTTTTTAAAAAAGGCAGATCTATATCAAGAAAATTGTCAACGACAAGGAAATAAAAATTAATTTTGGATTTGTTAATAAGATTGATTGTTTGTTTGAGTTTCATCTGTTAGTGCCGGTTAGTAAAATGACGGGATAGTCTCCTGGCTGACATTTATTTTTAGTTTTAAGAAAGCCGGCTAAGGTTAAATATCCTTCAGCTGAGGTAAAAATTTGTTGTTTTTGAAGAATTTTTTTAGCAATTTGCAGTTGTTTTTCCTGGATAACTAATCCAGAGCCTTTGGTTTTTTTTATGGCCTTAATAAGTTTATTTTTTAGCGGTAGGAATTTGGCTGACAAAGAATTAGTTGAACTTTTGGTTTCTTTATAAAAATTTTTATCAAAAACTGAGGCTATTGGAGTATGTGAGGCGGGCTGAATAGCGAATAGTTTTATTGAATCGGGAATGGATTGTGAGATAGCAAAAAGAGTGGTACCGCTACCAACAGGAGCAAAGAGACTGGTGATTTGGGGCAGTTGAGACATGATTTCTTTGCCTATTTTTTTGTAACCAGATATAGCAGATGGATCGGTTGATTGGCGTAAGAAATAGGCGTTATTTTGTTTGGCGTATTTGAAAGCTTGGCTTATTGGTTTTGGGGTAATTATTATATTGGTTGATGATTTTTTTATTAATTTAAGCTTATTTTGGTTGATTTTTGGAGAAAGAAAGATGGTTAGACTTAGATTGTTTTTTTGGCAAAAGTGTATAGCTGATATGGCGGCGTTGCCGGTAGATGAGATAACGGCTTTTTTAAAACCTTTTTTTTTGAGATTTTGAATTTGTGATGCCATGGCTCTGTCTTTAGCTGAACCGGTTATGTTTAGGTCTTCTCTTTTGAGGTAAAAGTTGTTTATTTTTATTAAAGGGGTCAATTTATTAATTTCAAATTTTTAATTTCTAATTTCTAAATAGCCCTTGTCATCCTGAGCGTAGCGAAGGATCTAGCGTTAGCGTAAAACACGGCACTTTGTGCCTAGATTCTTCTCCGCCAACTGGCGGATCAGAATGACGTTGTGTGTCATCGCGAGGAACGAAGTGACGTGGCGATCCCGTAGGAGTTTTAATTACGTCTTTTTACATTTCCGACGGGATTGCCACGCTTCGCTCGCAATGACAGTTTACATATTGTATAATTTTTGGAGTATGAATGAAAATAATAATAAAATAATTTGTCCTGATTGTAAGAGCGAGATAAAAAAAACTGGAAAGATGGAGGTGGGAGATATTTTGGAGTGTAGTGAATGTGGGACAGAAGTGGAGATTTTGTCCTTAAAACCGTTAAAATATGGGGAGTTGGTGGAAGAAAAGTAGAAAAGAAGTTAGAAAGAGGAGCCAAGTTGTTCTTGTCTAAATTTGGACACAGCTATTGCTCTTACAACATCGTCTGATTGTCTGGTTGCGAAACATATGACTGAATGTGGAGCGTCTTTTTGTTCTGAAAGAGAACGACTAATAGCTACTGCAGCGGCTGCACCGAAAGCTTTGTCATTTGTATTTCTACCTGTTTTAATGACTTGTATTCTTGTTTGTTCTGTCGTGACTCTAATGATTTCCATGTTTTATCATATCATATATTAGTTTGTTATGAAGCAGTTTGGGCGGAAGATGGCGTCGTTGGAGTTTGGGAAGATACATTCGGACCATTGCTGGTGATTTAGAGTTTTTTGGGGATTGGTTATCTTTATGGTTCCATAGTGGACTCCCCTAGTTTTGGTTTTGTCGCTGCTGTGAACATAGTAGATAGTATCTCCCTTTTTTTCGATTATAAAAATTACATGTCCGCCTTTATCGAATCTAATTAGGTCGCCGGTTTGGATATTGTTGTAGTTACTAATTTTGGTAGCATTGATTGAGTTAGTTAAAAGATTGGCGGATAAACGTCTAACACCTTTTTTATTGTTTGTTCCTATTAATTTCGCTTTAATATTTTTTTTAAAGTTTAGTTGATAAATTTTGTTTAATAAGTGATAGCAGAATCCGGAACAATCAATGCCGATTTTGTGTTTTTTTTGGAAATTATAAAGTTGTTTGTTGTTTAGATTTTTTAGATCTAGTTTTTTTTCTTTGGCAATTTGGTTGGTTATTTTTTGGATCTGTTGCCATGTTCCCTTGGCTCCATATGGAACTTCTAGAATTATTTTTCCATTTTTTAATTTATTTTTGGAATAAGGAATGTTTAGGTATTTTTCTATTTCCTCTTTAAGTTGTTTTATCAGTTTATTCCCAGCCATAATCCAAATATAGCTAGTATTATACCGGCTAGCCAAGCCCGGGTGACAATTTTTGACTCTTCCCAGCCGATTTTTTGAAGAGTTAAGTGAATGGGGGCGGCTGGAAAAAACTTGCGTTTGAAGTATTTTTTATAAAATATTTGAATGACGGAGCTCATGCCTTCAACAATGAAAAGAGCTCCGACAACCAAAAGCGGTATTACTTTTCCAAGGATTATGGCAATAACTGCAAAAGTGGCGCCAAAGGATAAGGCACCAACATCTCCCAGCCAGATTCTGGCTGGGTACACATTGAAGTAGAGAAAAGCCAATATGGATCCAATCCAAAGGGCGAGGAAGATTGATATGGGGGTATCCAGAGACGCACCCGACAATATCCAAAAAGCAAAAAGAGCAATCATTAACAGTCCACAGGAAAGACCATCAAGGCCGTCAGTTATATTAAAGAAATTGGAAAATGCAACTATGAAAAGTATCGAGATAGGAATAAAAAAAAGACCAAGATTGGCAGTTCCCAAAAAAGGAATGTAAATAAAATTTGTTCCCAGTTGAAAATAAATATAAGTACTAATGATGGTGGCCAGCAATATTTGAAGAATAAGTTTGTGGATTAATCTAAGTCCAAAAAAACCGGTTTTTTTGAATTTAAAGAATTTATATATATCGTCATATAATCCGAGTAAGGCAAAACTGATAAAAGTAAAAAAAATAATGTTTAATTCTTTGACTATGTCATAGTTGGTACTTATAAAGATGTTACTTGTTTTTAGAATTGGAAAAATTAACAAAAACAGGATACAAACCGAAGCGATGATTAATATACCGCCTCCAACTGGAGTACCTTGTTTTTTTGAGTGAAATTTGTCAAAGATTTTTGTTCTTTTTTCCTGAAAATCTAGAGTTTTTTGTTTTTGTCTTTGAAATTTCAATCTGTACAAAAGGTTAATGAATGGAACAACAAGTGTGCTGGTGGTGAGAAAAGAGAATAGGAGCAGTCCCAAATAAAGATGAATCATGTATTTTTAAGTATCTAGCATTAGGTATCTAGTATCAAGTGTTGGGCATGGTGTGATTATAAAATTTTATGATATTATTTAGAGGAGGTGAGAAGAAAATAAAAAATGTTATATTTTTTATGCTGTTTATATTGTAAATGAAGAGACAAATTAGAAAAAAGTTGGTTGCTGAAAAAAGTTCTTTTTTTACAGACCATCCTGGTTTTGAGCCTTTCCGTACATTTAAAATGTTAAACGATGCTTCATACATAGAAGCAGTTTTTAATGGACCTCTTTATGGTCAGGTAAGTGTAGCTGGAGCAAAAAATATGGTGACCAAGGTAATTGCTGCGTCACTAAGTGGCGAAATGGGAATGGTAAAAATTAATAATGTTCCTTTTATTGGAGAATTGGCGATTACTTTGGCTCTTTGTCGAAGATTAGGAGTTAAATTTCGGGTCAATCCGGATAAAAGTTTAGATTTACAAGTTGATGGTTTTGACAATCCAAATGTAAAATTTGATTCACATTTAGGGAACCGAACGTCTATTTTATTAGCAGGGCCGGTATTAGATAAATTAGGTGAAGCAAATATTGGTAAACCTAAAGGTTGTGAAATTGGTAATCGAAAAATTAATTTTCACATTGAAGGATTGAGGGCTTTTGGGGTAGAAGTAGTTGAACATAAAGATTTTCTGGCTTTAAAGTTGAAAAAGAAGCGATTTAAACCAGCTGAAATTAAATTGCCTTTTCCAAGTGTTGGAGCAACGGAGAATTTGATAATAATAGCTTCGTTGGCAGAAGGAATATCCACTATTAAAAACGCGGCTATGGAACCTGAAATACTGGAAATGGTAAAAATTTTACAGCAATCTGGTGTTTCAATTACGTTGGATTCAAGTGGAACTTTTAAAATAAAAGGTGGACCGCATAAAATGGTTGATACGATTAACATTATCCCAGATCGAGTGGAAGCTTTTTCTTGGGCGGTGATGGCATTGTCAACCAAGGGAGATATTTTTGTAAAAGGAGCTAGACAGGATCATTTACTGACAGCCTTGGGATTATTAATTGAGATGGGTGCGGGTGTAGAAGTTAAGCCTGATGGAATTCGTTTTTATTACAAAGGAAAAATAAAACCTTTTAATATTGAAACTCGTGTTTATCCTGGATTTGTTACCGATTTTCAACAACCACTGGCAATACTTTTTTCACAATGTCAAGGGCAATCACAAATACATGAAACAATTTTTGAAAATCGTTTCATGTATTTAGAACGAATTAAAAAACTCTTATCTTCTGGTGGAATTAAAGTTGGAGTAAATTGCCCAATCGGTAGCTCTTGTCGTTTTAAAGGGAAAAACTACCCACATTTAGCCATAATTGATGGACCATTAAAGTTTGCTAAAGGAGAAACACAAATCGATGATCTAAGGGCTGGTTTTGCTTTACTTAATATGGGAATTTTGTCGCAGAAAGTACGAATTCGAGGAGTAAAATTATTATATCGAGGTTATGAAAATCCGGTAGAAAAATTAAGAAGTGTAGGTGCAAATATAAAATTGGTGATATAAATTTAAAATGAATTGATATGTTTTTTAAAGGGGTTAGATTTGTTAAAACGTCTGATAGGTTTATTTTCCAAAATAATGATCAGTTTTACAATCAAATAGCTATTAAAAATTTTGAAATAATTAAAAAAAGTGGGTTGATAAACACTGACGGTTTATTTGAATTAGTTAAAACAAAAAATTTAGAGAAAGCACAAAAAGACAATTGGTTAATAGTTGATGTGCGTGTTGGAATAATACGAAAAAAACTTCTTAAGGCTATTTTGAATAAAAGACATTTGGTTGACAATGTTGGCAATTCGTTGATAATAGGAAATGGCAAGCCATATGTAATTTTAAAGGCTTGGACTAATTTGCAGTATTTATACAAGGATTTTATAAGTTCGGTCCATTCATATATTTCTCCCACGGCTAAGATACTACCTGGTGCTTGGGTTATTGGAAATAGTTATATTGGTGATAAGTGTATTATTGGAAATAATAGTTTAATTCGTAATTCTTTTATAGACGATGAGGCAGTAGTTGGGTATAATACCGAAGTAAGTTCAAGTTACGTTGGTAAAAAAACAACGCTACACACAAATTTTGTGGGAAACTCAATTATTGGAAATAATTGTCATTTTGGGTATATTTCTTGTACAACAACTTTGCGATTAGATGAGAAAAATATTTTCATTAAGTGGAGAGGGAAAGAATATGATTCAAAATGTAAAAAAGTAGGTGCTTTTGTAGAATCAAATTGTAGTTTGGGGGCATATGTGACACTAATGCCGGGGGTAACTATAGGCAAAAATTCAATAATTAAACCTTATGCCTTGATTAAAGATTCTGTTTTTCGTAAAAGTTATTGCTACAGTGTGATGGAAACAGTACAAAGACCAATGAACCGATTGCGCAATACTGTGGTTTATTATAAAAATCTAAGAAAAAAGTTAGATAAAGAATTAAGAGATAGTGAAAAATAGACGATGAAGATACTTTTGACTTTGTTTAGTACTTCTTGGGGTGGAGCCGAGGAGTCAGTTTTACAGCTTGTTGAAGGCTTGAGTTATAGAGGGTTTAAGGTTTATTTATTATGGGTTTCTCCTTATAAGGTGAAGTTGCCTAAAATGGCAAAGGTTAAGATTTGCAGGTTGAAAATGGTTGGTTGGCTTTATCGGTTGATCGCTTCTTTTATAATTCCATTCATTTGTTGGAGATATAAAATACAGCTTGTTAATTTAAACTGGCGATTTGTAACAGAGGAAAGCAGATATTTATTTTTTTTGAAAAATGTAAAGGTTGTAGCGACAGTGAGAGCAATTTTATTAGATAAGAACAATGTTGTCGAATATCGATTTACTGATGCAATAATTGGTGTTTCTATGGCTGTGATAAAGCGAATAAGGCGATTGGGATATCAAAAAAAATGTTTTGTTATATACAACGGAATAAAAGTAGATAAATTAAAAAAATTTAGTTTGATGAAAATGAATCCCTGTTTTTTGTTGTCAATGAGCCGATTAGTAAGATGGAAAAGGATTGATTGGAGTATAAGAGCTGTTTATCAATTAAGACAAGAGGGTTTGAGTGTTAAATTAGATATATTTGGAGATGGGCCAGAAAAAGAAAATTTAAATGAATTGATAATGGAGCTAAAAGCCAGTAAATATATAAAATTGTTAGGAAGAATTGAGAAAAATGATGAAAGATTGGCTAACTATGGTATATTTTTGTTACCATCTTATGCAGAACCATTCGGGAAGACGTTAGTAGAGAATGTGATAAGAGGGAAACTTATCGTAGCAACAAAAAGTGGGGCTGTTCCCGAACTACTCTTGGGATATAATTTGTTGTTTAAGAGGGATATTTTTGAAGATTATGTACAAAAAATTCGATTAGGAATAAATAATTATTCAAAATACAGAAAAAATATTTTAAAGATGGAACCTTATTTCAAAAAATATTATAATATGGCAAGAGTAGTGGAAAATTATAAAGAAGTTTACAAGGAAATACTTAGTTTAAAATAAATGTACCGTGTTGTATAAAGAAGAAAGAAAGAAAATGGCAATCTTATTAAGAGAATTGTATGACGAAGGGCTTTTAAATATAGAGGGTGGTGGGGTAAGTTTGCGTATATCTAAAGAGTTAATTTTAGCTAGTCCTACGGGAGCAGCTTTTAGGCGGTGGAGAGTTGAACCACGAGATATTTTAGTGACTAACAAAGAAGGTGGAGTGATAGAAAGGGGAAGGTATTTGGCAATGGCAGAATATCCTCTTGATTTATACATTTTAAATAGTTTTAAAAAATGCAATGCTGTTTTTCATGTACATGGACAATATAGCTTGGTTTATGCCAGTAAAAGACTATCGGTTCCCATGACTACTAATCATGTACAGATATTAGGAAAAATTCCTTGTTTAAAATCTACAAATGAAACTGGTTTGAAGAAAAAATATTTAGCAAGTCCCTATTTTGTAAACATGCCAAAAGCTGTATTGCAACGACCCGAGGTGTATATAATATTTAAACAATTAATTAAAAAAATTAACAATTCTTTTAAAGGAAGAGCTGATGAGTTAGAAAGGCACGGTTTGGCATTTACGGTAGAAAAGCATGGATTGTTTTGTTTTGCTCGTAGTTTGGAAGAGGCGATTGAAAATGCTGTACGTGTGGAAGCTGCGTGTCGTACGGGTTTATTAATAAACTTAATTGAGAGAAAAAAGAAGGATGGATGCAACTAAAGGCAGTAATCGTTGGTTGTGGTAGGGTGTCACGGTTTCATGCTCAAGCTTATCAACATCTAGACAATGTAAGATTATTAGCCGGAGTGGATATAAATCCTGAAAAAAGGAAAAGTTTTACTGAAAAATTTAAAGTTCCCACCTTTCGAAGTGTCAAAGAGCTATTAAGCAAGATGGAGGTGAATTTAGTTTCTGTTTGTACTCCGTCTAATTTGCATGCAAAAATGGCGTGTGAATTGATGAGAGAAGGCGTAAACGTTTTAATTGAAAAACCCGTATGTTTATCAGAAGATGAGGCAAATATGTTGATGGAAACGAAAAAGAAAACGGGTGTTGTGGTTGCAACTTGTTTCCAAAACAGATTTAATTTGCCAGTAATATGGTTGAAAAAGATGATAGAAAGAAAAAAACTAGGTAAAATTTTCTTTTGTCAGATATGCGTGAGATGGTATCGGGATCAAAAATATTTTCAAGACGAATGGCATGGTAGTAAACAAAAATCAGGAGGTGGAGTGTTAATGACACAGTCTATTCATCACGTTGATTTACTTCGGTGTTTTATAGGAAATCCTGACAAAATTATTGGATATACCATGAATTCAAGAAATTTTGCTGAGGTAGAAGATATTGTGATAGCAAACATGACAACAAAAATTGGAACACTTATTGGGTTAGAGTGTTCAACTGTAGCCTATTCAAGCGATTTCGAGGCTTCAATCAGTGTATTGGCCGAAAATGGAACGATTAAAATAGGGGGTAAGTCGTTAAATAGAATAGAGTATGGATGCATAAAGGGAGAAAAAGTTCCGACAGGTTTAAATTCGAAAGACCCCATAAATGTTTATGGAACGTCTCATATTTTATTAATTAAGGATGTGATAAAAGCTATTCAAAAAAAAGAAGATGTTAGTGTTAGTTTGGAAGAAGGAATAAAGACTTGGCGACTAGTTAAACAAATATATTCTTCGTTAGAATCGTTTGAATAAATTTTTAAATATTATTTGTCATTGCGAGGATCCGCCAGTTGGTGGAGAAGAATCTAGATACGAAGTATCGTATTTAAACGCTTCGCTAGATCCTTCGCTGTGCTCAGGATGACGGGTGTATTCCAACGGGATCCTTCGCCATGCTCAGGATGACGTAGGGTGTTTAAAATGTTTAATTATTTTGTTAAAGGTTTGGATTCCTGTAAGACCACCGGAACTCATGTGAATAAGGATATCATTGTTTGACAATGTTTTTATGTAATGAGTATATATATTTGGATAAATGGGTATGTATTTTAACTTTTGGCCGATTGTATTTTTGTAATATTTGGCTGTTACTCTAGTTTTCCGCCAGAGGCGGACTTCGCTGACGCTTGGTTTCTTAAAAGGTATTTTGCTAAGAATTACTTCTTGACAGTTTTTGAAAGATTGTTTAAGTTGGTCGATGGTTTTTTTGTTTTGCAAAAAGTGAGCGTGTGGTTCAAAAAAAACTTTAATAGTGCTGTTGGGGTATTTCGATTTAACTGCATTGATACTGGATTTAACCCTGGGAGGTGATTGAGCGAAATCATCAAAAAACAGAATATTTTTTGTTTTGGTAATCAGTTCCAGCCGTCTTTTGATTCCTTTATAGGAAGAAATGGCTTTTTTGATTGTTTTTATGTTTATTCCCAGATGAAAGCAAAGAGTGGCGGCGGCTGAGATATTTTTTGCGTTATATTGACCCAATAGATTGTTTTTGAACTGAAATTTTGGATTGTAAGGAATTACAGGAGCTTTACAGAATTTTAGAAGTGGGAGGATTTTGGCTTGACTGGGATTGTAAACAAGTAAACCGTTTTTTGGGATGTTTTTAATCAATTTTTTGAAAGCATTTAAATTATCATTTTTAGTTTTGTAGGATTCTTTATGTTCCCAGTTGACACTGGTCAAAATAACATATTTAGCTGGGTAATACAGAAATTTAGCTTGTGTGTCTAGTCCATTAATGGATTCGCAGGCTTCTAGAATAGACCAGTTTGAGTTAGTTATTTTTAAAGAAGGAAGTTTGTTTAGACTTTGACCGCCAAACATATAGGAGGGATGTATTTTGGCTTTTTTAAATATCCAGACTAAAAGGCTGGATATGGTGGTTTTGCCAAAACTGCCGGCAACGAGGATAGATTCCCTTTTGGCAATATTTTGTGCCATATATTTTGTAGCTGAGATATAAGGAATTTTTAGTTTTTTGATTTGTTTGAGCTCTTTGACACATTGGGTAAAATTTTTATAACTACCGCCAATTATGCATAAATCAATTGATTGGTTGATTTTGTTTTTGTTGACGGGAATGTTGTTTTTTGTCAAAAGAGTACTAAATGGTGGATATATGGCTTCTTGGTCTGATCCTGTAACTATATGGCCATGATTTGCCAATTCAATAGCCAGTGGGGTTGTCATAGAGCCGGTGATGGCAAGTATGTGAACTTTCATTTTTTATATTCTACCCATGTTTGGGTTTTGTAATCGAAATATTCCAGATTTGGCAGATAGCGTTTGTAATAACCGATGTTGTCTTTGGGAGAAAAACGACCTAAGTAACAATATTTTAACCCTAGTTTTTGACTATCTGCTATAGTTTGAATAACTAGTCGAATAGAGAGATTTGATTTTTGATATTCAGGATTATAAAAAACATAGGCTATGTGAGAAAAGTTTTTTGTAAAAAGGCAGATAGCATAAGCAATAGTATTGTTTGCTTGTTTCCAAATATAGACCTTGTTGAATATGTGATTGGTAAAAACGGTTTTGATTGAGCTTACGGGAAAGTTCCAGTTTAGTTTTTTGGTCCAGTCGTTGCATTGTTTTTGAATTTGAGGGGTGTAAATAAAGGTGTTGGTGGTTTGAAAAGAAAAATCTTGGGTTTTTTTGAGAACGCGACGGTTTTCAGAATTTAATTGCATGTTTGATAACTTTGACCGGCAGGAAGAATCTTGGTACCAAAATTCTTTTTTGTTGCGTTGAGGCAGTAGGCCAAGAGAATAGTTTGTTTCCAAATTGTTTTGGTTTTGGATGTTGTAGATAGGCATTTTGTTTAATTTCTAATTTTTAATTTCTAATTTTTAAACTTTTTTAAGTTTAAAGGCGGTGCGAAAAGCTTCGGCTTCTGACCATGGATATTCGGTTTTTCCGTGCAGGATTGTTTTTTCGTGACCTTTACCGCAGGCGATAACGATGTCTCCCTTTTGGGCTAGTTTAATGGCTAAGTTAAAGGCGTCTTGTCTGTTGGCAAGATCAAAGAATAAGAATTTTTTTGATGCTAACCGTTGTATTTCTTTTATTTCTTTTTTATTAGGATTGTTGTTTTTGATAAACTCTGTTTTTGTTGGTATCCCTTCCCTTATTTGTTTGTTTATATCATTAATGTCTTCATGTCTAGTATCGTCAGAGGTAATAATGGCTATGTTTGCGTATTTAGAGACTACCTTACCCATTGATGGTCTTTTTTCTTTGTCCCGGCCTCCTGTGGCTCCAAAAATAACAATTAGGTTGCCTTGGTTGATTTTTTTGAGACTAAAAAGAGTTTCTTTAAGAGCGGCGGGGGTGTGGGCGTAGTCAATTATGCTTTTGATTCCATTTTTTATTTTTAGTTCTTCTCTTCGGCCTTTGGTTGGAGGAAAATTTTTGATTGTTTGGGCTAATATTTTGTGGTTTATTTTGAGTTGTTGAGAAAGGGCGATGGCTGAAAGGATGTTGTAGGTTTGATAGTGGTAATTACTATTGCTTTTAAAGATTTGTTTGTTTAATGAGAATGATAACGAGTTTTTGGTGAGTTTGATTTTTTTGGCTTGTAAATCTGATTTTTCTTTAATTCCGTAGGTGATAAATTTTTTCTTTTTTTTTCTTAAAAGTTTACTTATTGTGGGGTAGGAAATATCGTCTTTGTTTAGAATTGATAGCTTTGATTGAGTAAATAGTTTGGATTTAGTGTAAATGTAATTATCCATATTTTTAAAATAATCAAGATGTTCTGTTGATACATTGGTTAGTATGGAAATATCAAATTTGCATCCATTGAATCGGTGCTGGTCAAGGGCGTGGGCAGTTATTTCTAGGACTGCATATTTGATTTTGTTTTTTACCATCGATCTTAAGATTTTTTGAGTAATGAATTTGTCGGGACTAGTGGTATGAAGGCCGGTATCTAGTTCTGTATCCCCTATTTTGGCGCTAATGGTACTAACTAGGGCAGTTTTTAAACCAGCGTTTTTGAGGATATGGTATATAAGGTTGGCGGTGGTTGTTTTGCCGTCCGTTCCCGTTACTCCAATGATAAAAAGTTTTTTTGAAGGAAAGAAATAAATGATGTTAGCTAGAATACTTAAAGGGTAATGCCAGAGTGAGTTTATTAAATTTTGGGGAATGAGTTTACGAATAAGATTTAACATCTATTTGTTAATTATAACATCACAACAAAATATCTAACCTATCGGCAATTTCGTACCATATCGGGGCTGCGGTACTGACTCCCCACGGAGAAGTTTTGGGATTTTTTACAGTTACAAGCATGGTGAATTTGGGATTTTGACAGGGAGAAAAACCAATATATGAAGCGGTTGTTTCATCTTCGGAATAGACGCCTTTTATAACTACTTGTGAGGTTCCGGATTTAGCACAAACTGAGGAATTGGTTGTTTTTAGATGGGCAATAGCGGCACTGTTGACTGAATATTCTAGTATGTTTTTTATTTCTTCGATTGTTTTTTGGTCAAATATTTTGTTTCCTTTTTGAATTAGTTTTACAAAAGGTTTTGTTGAACCAAGGGCGGATTGTGCTGATGTTTGTTTAACCACACTTGGTTTTATCAGATATCCATCATTAGCAATTGAGTTAAAGGCGCTAAGCATTAATATTGGAGTGATGGCAATACCTTGTCCAAACGAAGCGGTGGCCAAATCAATTTCCGGCCAGTTTTGTTTAACTTTTGGATTAATTTCTCCTTGTAGGTCTATACCGGTTTTTTTATTTAAGCCAAGTTTTTGATAGTAATCCAAAAATTTATCAAGACCAATTTCTTTGATTATGTAACTCATACCAATGTTGTCTGAGTTTTTGATAACATCTTTTAGATTAGAATCAGGATGAAATTTTTTGTCCCAATTATTTATGGTGTATTTTCCTATTGTTATTGCCTGGTTGCATTGTTTGCAAATAAAATCGCGATTTATGCCTTGGCTGTCTAAGGCTATACTGACGACCAGAGGCTTGAAAATCGAACCAGGTTCAAAAAGAGTCGAGATTATAGGATTGTGGATTTCGGCGCTTTGAGTGGCCATAGAAGAAGAAAAGGTTGCACTGGCGGCTATTATTCCTCCTGTTTGTGGTTCCATGATAATGGCAAAAGCAGAGTCTGCCTGAAATTTTTCGATGCCCTGTTGTAATTTTTGTTCTACTTCAAATTGAATTGATCGATTTATGTAGGTAAAAAGATCCTGTCCGTTAGTTGCTGGTAGATGCCAAGTTTTTTCTGATAAATTTGTCTCACCTTTGGCGTCTTTGTTTTGCCAGATATAGCCACTTTTTCCTTCCAGTTGGCGGTTGTAATAACCCTCTAATCCGTCGTACCCGATGATTAAACCGCTTTCGTTTTTGGCCAATTGACCAAGCAGAGTTGAGGCAAGTTTATCTTCTGGATAAAAACGGAAAAAACTTTTTTGAAAGCTGAGACCGCTGACTTGTGATAGCAGATCTGCATTTTCTTTTTTTAGGGGGGTGGGAAGAGTGATCCATTTCTGTTGATCGTTTGATTGAAATTTATCCAGAAGTATTTTGTTTTCTTCTGAAAAATCGGGGTGAATTTGGTCTATTTTTTGAAGGATTTCTTTTAAATCTTCTTTTAGGTTGGGTTTATAAATTGAAAGAAGATAGGAGTTTTCATTTTGAACCAAGGGGAAGTTATCAAAACTGTATATTTTTCCTCTAGTTGGTTGAATTTCTTCAAGTTTGTGGGTTTGTTTTATGGCCTCTTTTTTTAATTCATTTGATTTTATTATCTGCCAGTAATAAAGCCTTAGCCCTATTATTAAAAAATATACAAATATGGCAGTGCCTAAAAATGAGATTCTTTTGGAAAACATTATTTGGTTAGGTCCAATTTTTGTCTAATTGGTATTAAATTTTTTAAGTCATATTGAGTACTAATATGTTTGAGTGACGATATGGAAGTGTATTGATTTTCCAAAGATTGATTTTCTTGTTCCAGTTGGTTGATTTTGTCTGTTTTTTCTATTAATTGGCTATTTAAGGTAATTATCTGACCCGAGGAGATAAAGGAAATAGTTATTTGTGCGATTAAGAAAATAATAGCAATGGCAATGAATGTTTTTTGTTTCATTAATTAATTTTAAAGGCGCGAAGTTTAGCTGATCTTGATAGTGGGTTGTCTCTTATCTCTTTTTTGGTGGCCTGAATCGATTTTTTGGTAAGTTTTGTAATCTTGCCCAACAAAGAATGTTTTTTGATAAACTGTTTGACTATTCTGTCTTCACCGGAATGGAAAGATATTACTAATACTTTGGCGTTTGTTTTCAGAATTTTGATAGTTTGTTTTAAGGTTGAGTCAAGGTTTTCGAATTCTTGGTTGACAACGATTCTTAGTGTCATGAATATTTTGGTGGCAGGATGAATTTTAGAGTAAAGATTCTTTTTTTTGTAATGATCAAGTATGATTTGGGATAGTTGAAGGCCCGTTTTAATAGGAGATTTTTTGCGGGCATCGATTATTTTTTTTATTAAGATTTTGCTATATTTTTCTTGAGCGATTTTGGTAAATATTTGGTAAAGCTGGTCAAAGTGATAGGTGTTTATGATATGCTCGGCAGTTATTGTTTGGGTTTTCGGGTTTAAACGCATGTCTAGGGATTGATCATCATCAAAGGAGAATCCCCTGTTTTTTGATTTTTGCTGATTAGAGCTTAGGCCAAGATCAAAAAAAATTGCGTCAATATCCCCCTGTGGGTGACTGCGCTGACGCTTGTTTTTGATTTTACTTTTATATATTTTTTCTAAATTGGAAAAATTATTTTTTATTGGAGTGAAATTTTTTGATAAACCAAGTTTTTTGATGCGACTAGTAGCTATTTTAAGATTTTTTGAATCTGCGTCTATTCCGTATACAAACACCCCTCTTTTTAAGAATTCGATAGTGTGGCCGGCGTGACCCAGAGTAGCGTCTATGAAGGTTTTTCCGGATTGTGGATCTAGGATTTCTAGTGTTTCTTGTAGAAGAACAGGAATGTGGAAGTTAATTTTTGACATAATCGCCGGTGATTAGACTTGTATCTTCTTTGGTGTAATTTTCCGGCTCTATTTTTGAGATTTTGCCTTTGCCACTATCACTGGAGAAAACGGAGAAATTTTCATTGTAATTTTTTAGAAGGATGAAGTATTCGTTTGTATTAGCCGTGGCGGTAATATTGAAATTTTCTGGTTCCAAGGATAACCCGCTGTTTTGTTTTATGGCGGTGGTATCTGTGAGCAAAAAAGCTGTTTGGTAAGTGGCTACTTGGCTGTTTTTAGTAATAAAAAGTATTGATAGGGTTCCACCGGTGATACCTTCGTCGTATTTGTATTTACAGCTATTAGTACAACTAGCGGTTCCCAGCAGTAAATCTCTTTCAAGAGAGTCCGAGTCAACTTGAATGGTATCTCCTAATCCTTTTTCTATTTCCAAGTCATTATCGGTGGCCGAATAAATCAATTCATATTCTATTTCTCCTATGTTTTCGGGTATTTTTTCGATTTTAAGTTTTAGTTCGTGGCCGTCAGTTCGGGGGATGAGAGAAATATATGGCCTATTTTCTAACTCAATTTCAGTCATTCGTGGGGTTGGGGTTGGGGTGATGTCGTTTGTTGTTTCTTTTTTACGGCGAAAAGAGAAAAAAAGGAGCAGGAATAAGGAAACAAGAACTAAAGAAATTAATATGTATTTGATTTTGTTGTTGGACATAGAGTAAGTATAGTATAAAAATCTAAAATCTGAAATTTAAATTTCCAAATTAAGAATTAAGAACTTACCCGCCGACAGTAAAACAGTCAGGTGGGCAGGCTAATTAAGTTTTTGGGAGAGCCAGGAAGATACTTCGTTTGATTTAAGGCGGATTTGGGACATGGTGTTTCGATCACGAATCGTAACGGTGTCATCTTCGAGTGATTGATAATCAACAACCAGGCACCAGGGAGTGCCGATTTCGTCTTGTCTTCTGTATTTTTTGCCAATATTACTGGAATCATCCCAATCAATGGAATATTGTTGACTTAACTCTTTGTATATTTTTTCTGCTTTTTTTATTAACTTTGGTTTGTTGGAGGCCAAGGGTATGACACATATTTTGTAGGCAGCGATACGAGGGTCTATTTTTAGATAAGTTCTGGTGTTGCCATTTTCTAGCTTTTCTTCTTGGTAGGCGTCTAAGAGTAGATAGAAAAATGTTCGATCAACTCCGCCGGATGTTTCGGTTATCCATGGGATGTATTTTTCTTTGGTAACTGGGTCGGTATAGGACAGATCTTTTTTACTAAATTTAGAATGTTGGGTTAAGTCGTAATCAGCCCGCCAATGTATTCCTTCCCATTCTGCCCAGCCCCAGGGTGTGTTGTATTCAATATCAAAAGCTTTTTTGACATAAAAGGCTAATTCGTCTTTGGTGTGTTGTCTAAAATGAATATTATCCTTGTTGTTAAGCAGAGATTTGTACCAGTTCATCCTTTTTTCTTTCCAGTATTCATACCACTTATCCATTTCGGTTGGATGGACAAAGTATTGAATGTCCCATTGTTCAAATTCGCGGGAGCGAAAAATAAAGTTTTTGGGATTGACTTCGTTCCTAAAGGCTTTACCGATTTGGGCGATACCAAAGGGAATTTTTACTCTGGATGAATCAACTATATTTTTGAAATTAAGATAGATGTTTTGACAGGCTTCACCGCGAAGATAAGTTAAGGTTTTTTCACCTTCTATTACACCTACATGAGTTTCAAAAAGAGTGTTGTATTTGCGTTTTTTGGTTAGTTGGCCGTTGCATTCGGGACATTTGGATATTTGCTTGTTGTCGCTTTTTAGTAGATCGGTTCTAAAGCGTTTGTGGCAGGATTTACATTCGGCCAATTCATCGTAGAAGTTTTTGACATGGCCGGAGGCGTGCCAGACTTGAGGGTGAGTAATTATGGTTCCGTCTATGCCAACGATATCTTTTCTTTTGATGACATTATCGTTCCACCAGAGATTTTTCAAATTATATTTCATGATGGAGCCGATTGGTCCATAGTCGTAAAAACCTCCGATACCTCCGTAGATTTCTGAGTTTTGAAATATTATGCCACGGCGTTTGCAAAGAGAGACGATTTTTTTGACCAGATCAATTTGCTTTGGCATGAATGTATTTTAGCATTTATTCTGATATGTATTGTGTGATTACCATTGGATCGGGCGACCGCAAGGGTCGCCCCTACGGATGTGGTGAGGATATTACGATTGGATTGGGGTGTTACCATTGGATCGGGCGACCGCAAGGGTCGCCCCTACGGATGTG